>DATNMU010000208.1:0-64784 GCA_035602195.1 Candidatus Acidiferrum sp. | reverse complement strand
CGTCCTCGGTCATCCCTTCGAATTTTCCTGACTCCATGTATCCCAAAATCGACAGCTACTCCATTTTTTTTTATTTCAACTGCCGAATCCGCTCTTGCAGGAATTGCCGCTCTGGTTCCTGTTGGGTCAGGGCCAGTGCTTTCTCATAAGACGCCCGAGCCTCAGCTGTCCTGCCCAGCCTGCGGTACATATCTGCGCGGGCGGAATGCGCCAGGTAATAATTTGCCAATTCGCCATGCTCCAGCACCGCGTCGATATGCGCCAGACCAGCCTCTGGACCTTCGCACATTGCAATTGCCACGGCACGATTGAGCTGTACAACTGGCGAAGGCTAAATTCGTATCAATCGGTTGTAAAGCGCAACAATCTGCCGCCAGTCGGTCGCAGCGACCGATTCCGCCTCCGCATGAACGGCCGCAATCGCAGCCTGCAGTGTGTAGGAGCCGAAGTGGCGGGACTTCCGCTGGTACTTCAGGGCTCTCTCCAGCAATGCCACTCCCTCCGCGATCTGCTCCCGGTTCCAGAGCGAACGATCCTGGTTCTCCAGCAAAATCAGCTCTCCGGTCGGAGAGGTTCTCGCGGCGTGACGGGATTCCTGTAGCAACATCAGGGCAAGCAGCCCCATGATTTCCGGGCGCATGATTTCCAAACCCATGACTTCCGGCCCCATGACTTCCGGACCCACGCCTTCCGGCTCTGGCCGGAGTTCCATCAGCAACCGGCCCAGTCGAATCGCCTCGCCGGTTAGCTCGGCCCGCGTTACCTCCGCTCCCGCCGCAGCAGAGTAACCTTCGTTAAAGACGAGATAGATGACCTGAAGCACCGCGCCCAGTCGCTCCGGCAACTCCTGCGGCGTCGGCACCTCGTACGGAATCGGTGTCTCTCGAATCTTTGCCTTGGCGCGCACAATACGCTGCGCCAGCGTACGCGGAGTGGTGAGGAAGGCCTTCGCTATCTCCTCGGTTGTCAGCCCGCACACCTCACGCAAGGTGAGCGCAACGTGCGCTTCCGGCGCTAGAGAGGGATGACAGCAGGTAAAAATCAGGCGCAGCCGGTCGTCTTCAAGGGAGTGATCCTCAAGGCTGTCCTCTGGATTGGACCTTTCCCCCGAACTCCATTGCGCTTCGAGATAGCGCACGAGCTCGTCTTGAGACGCATCAAATCTTGCCCGTCGACGCAGAGTATCAATGGCTTTGAATCGAGCCGTCGAAATCAACCAGGGTCGCGGGTTGGCGGGTACTCCACTTCTCGGCCACAGGCTCAGCGCAGCCGCAAAGGCTTCGTGCATCGCCTCTTCGGCAAGATCAAAATCACCGAGCAAGCGGATCAGAGTTGCCAGGATTCGTCCCGAATCCACGCGATAAAGGGAATCGAGCAATTCGCGTATCTGCTCGCTGGAACGCTCGGACATGACACGCTCGGACATGACAACGACTTTAGCAAACCAGCTACCTCGGATCAATTTGCCAAACGGCGGATCGATGCTGGCAGATCGAGGCAAAGTGCCCAGGCCGTGGCTCTGAAATCTGGACAACAGAACGCTTCCTCACTTAACTCAAAATCGCCAATGCACTCGTTTGAGCTTCGTACAACCTCAATCCTTCTCCGTTTTGCTCCCGAGTCACGGGCAACCCGGAAGTTATGCCCCGGAACAAACTTTCAACGACGCCGGGCCAGAAGTCGGTTTCGGGGACATCTGGCTGTGCTAGGCACGAGAAACGCCTTATGAACAGTAACCCAGCCCATTCGGTGAGGCACACTTCTCGCACACTGCCAAGGCCGCAAAGCGAGGATTCATCAATCGATTGGAGCAAAGAGGTGTGATCGGCCGTGATCAGCAAAACGCCCGCTATCAAAGCGAGAATCCAGCACACAGCTAGCACGCCGGCTAATGATTAGGGAGAAGGTTTTGCACGACAATTCCTGCCTGCGGGCTGATCGGCCCTAAGTCCAAGGAAGAAGGAATCCAGGTGCGACGGCCTAACGTCTCCTGCCGACTTCGACGGCTGATTGAGAGCGGAGGAAGTTTCCACATCTTCGCCGCTCAGATTCGGTGCGTCTTTGACCAGGACCGAGTCCAGGGAAGCATGCCGCCAGACAAACCTTGTTCGGATTTCGTAACAAACCAGCGGCGGTCACTGCAAGGCCTACGCCGCAGAGTAGACTCGCGCCGTTCCACACGAGTCGATGAGAACAGCCGTCCCATTCCCAACGGTTGGTTCGTGGAAGACAGGGTTTTACGGACAATCCTATCGTCCCGGAAACGATGCGGAGATTGGCATGATTGGAATGGCTGAGTCCGATGCGGCGGCGACCAAGTGACCAATATAAACGGCAAAGCGTATGCAATGAACGCCATCACCCCGATGAAGTCGTGGAAGACCCCTGTCTTGCGAGGGTTCTTCTTCATTCTGGGTGCGTTCCCTTTCCTCCAGGCGAGCCTGAAGAACTTGTCTTTTATTCACTTTGCACGTTGGGTGATCATAAGGCATGACCAGTTTCCTCACCTCTCTGCACGACAGCCGCTTGAGGACCTGCACTATGACTACCTGATCTTCTTGAGTAACTTCAACGGTACGTGGAACCAATACATTGACGCCTTTTCGGCTGTCCTTTCTTCGGGATTGAACGCGATTTGGAGGTGGAGCGAAAAATTTCCCGGTTCTGTGCCGGTAACACCCTTTAAGAGTTACATCGCCCAGGTTCAGTTCGAGACAGATTACTATTACAACGCGTACCCGAGGGCAGCGACGAACGACGTGAAAGCCGCGCTTCGCTTACAGAGTGCATTGAACAACTTCGCCAAGACTAGCCAGACTCTGTCCCCAGCTGAGTTCGAAACGGCATATCTGGAATTTATAGCCCAGGTGCAAGCGGATCTCGGCTCAACGGGCATGGCCCCGGTAGGAACGTAATGGCGAATCAGAGTGGACACATATACGGGCTGACGATACTGTCGCCCATCCTTGAAAGCAATCGTCTCGACATTTGTCACGCCACGGAGTTGCGCTGGTATCTTGCCAGTCTGCCGAGAAATCACACAAGCCCTTTTGCCCAGGTTTCCAGCACTCATTTTGCTCGCCTGGTCGTGATGGACGATGTAGTCTTTGTGGGCGCGCCCGCTCGCGAGGAGCACCTCAAATCCCGTTATCTGGTCTTTGAGACAAACTTCGACGGCGATCTCAACCGGTATCTCACTCGCATGGCGGTGGAGATCCCGGAACTCGTGAATTCTGTCTGGAAGCATTGCGTGGGCTATCCCGGACTGGCCGACCCGAATGCCTTCATCGCCTACATGAAAAAGTGTCAAATCGAAACGACTTTCTTCTTCGCTGATGTGAATGACAAGACGGTGCAACAGAACTTAAAAGCGTTGCAGGTTCAGTCAGCTCTCTCCCGCTTTGTCGAAAGAAATCAGGGTAAGCCTGCAAGCGAAGTGCAGAAGTCTTTCGGCGTGCTGTTGAAACGCCTGGCGGAGGCGCCTGATCCGTTGCCTGGCGGCATCGACTCCGAGAAAACTGCCGCGGAGGACCGGCCGTATGACCGATAGCACGAGGCTCGATGTCACAGACATCCAGGGTTTTGTCCTAAAGGGCTACAACTTCCCCTACGCTCGCTATCTGTTCCTGGAGCTCTTGCATGCCAGGGACGCTCAGATATTCATTGGCCAAGTTCTCCAATACCTGACCACTGGCGAGCGTTGGGATAAGAAGCCGATCACTACCGTGAACATTGCTTTTACCCATCGTGGGCTCCTGAGTCTTGAGCTTCCAGAGCCAACGCTGCTCAGCTTTCCCGTGGAATTTCAGCAAGGCATGAGGGCGCGAGGAGATATTCTCTACGACACCGGAAAGAACAGTCCAGAGCACTGGGACCCAATCTGGAGAGAAAACCGGGTGCATGTCTGGTTGGCGGTGAATGCGCAAACATCGGCGGCCCTCGATCACCAATGCAATGTCTTGCTGCAAATGATGGATCAGACCCGCGGAGCGAAGCTGCTTCAGCCACAGGACGCGAGCGCGGTTTTCATCGACGGTAAGCCTACATCCAAGGAGCACTTCGGGTACACGGACGGTTTTGGGAACCCGGATTTTAAGGGTGCGGAGCGGAATTGCGTCCCCGGCCAGGGCAAGTTAACCATGGATGGCAACTGGGAGGCGCTGGCCACCGGCGAGTTTTTGCTGGGCTACGCGGATGAATCTGGCGAGCTTCCGGTCGCTCCCATTCCTCATCTGCTGGCACGAAACGGTACCTTCATGGTCTACCGCAAGATGCATCAGAATGTGGCGACATTTCGCAACTTTCTCGAAGAGCAGGGGCGGGTGTATCCCGGCGGAAAAGAAAAGCTGGCTTCGAAATTCGTTGGCCGCTGGAGAGATGGAACTCCTGCCGAGATTTCGCCGGATCATCCGGATCCGGCTGTCGTGGCGGATAACGATCGAAACACGAATTTCACTTACGGCAACGATCTGAATGGCCTGCATTGTCCGCTTGGAGCCCATATCAGGCGCGGGAATCCGCGGGACGCATTTGGATTCAACGGCGAACTGGTCAATCGCAGGCGCATCATGCGGCGCGGTCTTCCTTACGGAGCTTATGTACCGGAAGGCCTTCCGGTTCGCGATGAGGACGAACATGGGATCATATTCATGGCGTTGAATGCGAGCCTGTTCCGCCAGTTCGAGTTCGTTCAACAGCAGTGGATCGAATATGGGAACGACTTGCACCAGGGAAACGATAAGGATTTGGTGATCGGAAATCATGGAGGCCAGGGCAAGTGCGTACTCCAAGGCACGGCCGACCCGCAGAATCCCCCCTTCCTCTGCGCAAACCTGCCCAACTTCGTCCAGTTGCGAGGAGGCGACTATTTTTTCGTGCCAAGCTTGACGGCGCTGCAGATGATGGCCAGTGGAACCGTCGATCCAAGATAAGACAGAGATAGGAAAAGTAATAGGTAGTGATGCCCATGTTTGAAAATCTGAAAAGTGCTCTCGGGCGAATTGACGCGGAATGCAGTGAGCTTACCCACGACGTGCTGGACTCGGTAGAGCGAGAGCTCAGCAAGCTGGAAAGTGAGGCGACGTCCTTTCTAGACGGACTCAAGGCACATTTGATCCAGTATCCGGAACCGATCTTCGCCCTCCTGCGCAGAATCAAACCTATCCTTCTAGTCAAGAACTACGCATTGGTGACCCGGTTCGAGGACGTCCAGGAAGTGCTGGCGCGCGACCAAGTGTTCCTGGTGACTTATGGAGAGAAGATGAAGGTGGTGACGGGAGGAGAAAATTTTTTTCTCGGCATGCAGAATTCTCCCGAATACACGCGCGACGTTTCGCACATGCGCAGCGTAGTTCGCCGGGAAGATATACCCGGCAGAATCGCTCCTTTTGTGCAGAAAACGGCGGGCAAACTGCTGCAAGCCGCCGGCAACCCATTCGACGTGGTCCAGCTCAGCAAGGATGTGCCAGCACGCTGGATTTCTGACTATTTTGGCTGTCCGCCGCCCTCCATGCAACAGGTCGAGGCTTGGGGAGCTGTTATCTTCCAATATCTTTTCGCGGACCAGGATAATAATCCCAACGTGGCTAAAGCTGCGTCCGAGGCAGCAGCCGAAGTGCGCATTTGGCTGGACGAAACCATCGCAGCACGGAAGGCAAACCCTGTTGCGAAAGATGATGTGCTCGGCCGTTGTCTGGCCCTCCAGAGCGCTGGCCTGCCAGCAATGGACGATCTTAGCATTCGAAATAACCTGCTCGGCCTGCTAGTAGGCGCGATTCCTACGACTTCCAAGTGCTGCGCTCAGGCGCTCGATCAGTTGTTCCGACATCCCGAGCAACTGAAGTGTGCAGAAGGCGCGGCTCTCGCCGATGATGACGCGTTGCTTGGCAAGTATGTATTCGAAGCGCTCCGGTTTAACCCTAACAACCCTGGATTATTTCGCATAGCTGCGGAGGATTATCGGCTCGCCAAAACCTCGCTCCATGCGACTACTATTCCCAGAGGAACGTCGGTCATTGCGGCAACGCAATCCGCAATGTTTGACGAGAGTATGGTCGAGCAGCCGAACGAGTTTCGTATCGACCGGCCCGAATATTTGAATATGCACTTCGGATACGGTCTCCATACCTGCTTTGGACAGTACGTCAATCGCGTGCAAATACCGGGAATATTGAAACCGCTTCTAAAGCGACCCGGCTTGCGGCGTGCTGGTGAGTTGCAATACTCGGGGCCGTTCCCGTCGAGCTTGCAGGTCAGCTTCGACTCACCTCGTCGGTGACGGGAACTTGCCAGCCCACAGAGGGTGCGGTTGAAGAGCGACGAACGGGAGTGCGGAGAACGCCGAATGATCCCTGTCTTGATCACATTTCCTCCCAGCCTCGACAGCGAAACCAGCCGCTTTCTGATCGAGCACTACGGAATCGAAAGCCGTGAGAGAAGGCACACTCTGATTTTTTCGTTTTTCGAGACCCTCTGGTACGGCTACACGGTCGTATTTCCTTTGCTGTACAACGACACATTCAGGCTCGTGGGCCCGCGGCCGATTGTCGATCATTTTGATTCCCAGGCTCCGCCTGACTTGAAGCTGCTGCCCACAGACCAGGACGAGTTGCGCCAAGTGGAATCAGACTGGACTCTGTTCAATACGACGTTGGCTTTCGCGACTGCCGATTTCGCTTACTACTATCTCCTTCCCCATCGTGACCTCATGTTGCAGCCACTAACCCAGGGAGTTCCCGCCTTCGAGCGAAAAGCGGTTGAGCGCGCCTATCCGATATTCGCAGGATTGCTAAGAGCACTCTTGCGACTGAGCCTAAGTAAGGCCCAGCAATCCGTTGCGCAAATCCGGACAATATTCGATGCGGTCGACATGCGTCTGGCGGACGGCCGGAAATTTCTTCTAGGTGAAAACCTGACGTTATCCGACATTGCCTTCTCCGTGGCAGCGGCGCCGGTTGTTCTTCCCGCGGGTTACGGCGGTCCCATGCCTGCATATGACGACATGCCCTCCGAAGTACAAGCTCTGGTGACCGAGATGCGCGGCCGTCGCGCGGGAGTCTTCGCGTTACGGATTTACCAGGATCAGCGATATCGACCCGGCTCCGGGCGGGTTTTAAGGGCCTCGAACTCCTGATCCAATCCCGCCTAGATGAATAGGGGCGTCGCGCATGGCCGTAATCTCGTCAACCGAATCCTTTTCGGCCCGCCAGAGACCCCAGCATATGGCCGAACGACCTCGGCTGATCAACGCGACACCGAAGCAGCACTCTAACTGCCCTTGTTGGCCGAGACCGAGGCCGACCGGCGGAAACTGCTTCTGCGCGATGGGCTCGGCCAGCCGATTCGAACGGAGAAGGCGGGATTCGCCCATCTTCGGGCGAGAAGGCGGCGAAACCCGGCGGAAATCTTGTTTGAAGCACTGAACCAGCCAGACCTTGATGCCCGAGTTGCCGACGGGTTGCCATGGTTGGTCATGACGTATGTCGATATGGACTGGGATTGGTTGGTTCGCAACCCAAAGGTACGTGATCGGCAAAATCGATTGGAATTTGCTGTCTCTCTGGCGGCAGACGTGGCGGAAGGCAAGAACGATAAGGAGCGAGCGAGAGAGCTCAGACAATCTTTGGAAGTCTTGGAGGGTGCGCGGCTTGCGCGTGGTTCTCCGCGTTCACAGGCAGATCAGAGCCACGGGTTAGACCCCGCCGCCTCTGTAGCTTTCCGCTACATAGGGGCCGCCGTAGTGCGACCTGTTTGTTCCATGTGCCGCCACGCCATGCGAGCGCTTATTTCCAGCTGCTGTTGCCGAGCCTTGACGAATGGGGCGTAATGCTTCTCCGTGATCTTGATACTGCTATGCCCGAGCAGGAGAGAAACCTAGTCCAGCGATACGCCGGCAAGCAAGAGTTCAACTTGGCGGATACGCGAACAAAACTTGCCGGTAGGCAATGTGCCGTTGATCCACTTGGGACAGTGACATCTGCGATGATTGCCATCCCCCTGCGGGCAGGGCGGATAGTGGCGAGTGTAAACGCGAAGCATGTGCCTCCGACCGGGCGTTGCAGCGACGCTAGGCCGAGGGCACTGTACGATTATTGTACAATTCGCGCAAACCGCGAAAAAACCGCGTATTTTCAGGGGGTTTGAAATGGTGGAGCTAGTCGGGCTCGAACCGACGGCCTCGTCGTTGCGAACGACGCGCTCTCCCAGCTGAGCTATAGCCCCACGCGGGATGGATTACTACTTCCACTTCATTTTACCAGCCTTCTTTCTTCTGGACCAAGAGCGCGCCCGAACCGTTACCGAAGTTGAAACGACCTGGTCTAAAAGAACCTTGACGAATGCCCTGTCTCCGCGTCTAACCTGTTACGTAGAGCAAGTCTTCACGGACAATGTTTTCGCTACTCAATTCCGGGAAATCAAGCGCTCGGCGCAACGTACTGACGGCTTCGCTTGCGCTGCACGGCCTGTTCCTCCTCTGGCTGCTTCATGCTCCCGAACCGCAGTTGCTCAATCCTATTTCCATCGCGCTCGGACGAAATGGCAACGCCGTCACGAAACTCTATTGGTCGAGCCCTACGCCCGACAACAGCGCGACCAGTTCTCCCGACAGTGCCATCGAGGTCTACCGCCATCAGCGCCTGGGGCATGAGAAGCTCACTTGGAAACAAGTATCCGCCCCGGCGAAGTTGCCTGCACCCAGCTCCCCGGTGCCTCCGACGGGGGTCGAGGAGAACGCCAAGACAGCCACGCTCTCACGCCAGGGTCACGGAGCGCTCGCAGGACTTCCCTACGGAACTCTGCCCGGAGGGCCCGTGTCTGGAGATGAAATTCGTCCCGCTCTTCCCGTCACGACGGCGGATCCCGTGGCTTATCCTTGGGAACTGCCGGAGTCAGAAGGAAGAGTAGTCGTCGAGATCACGATTGACGAGCGCGGAGAGATCGTTCGCAAAACCGTTCTCGAAAGTATGGGACCTAAGCTTGATCAAAAAGTTCTGGCTGCGCTCCAGAACTGGCATTTCCAACCGGCCACGCACAATGGAGTAGCCATCGCCTCCAAGCAAGACGCCATCTTCCACTTCCACGCTCGAGGCTAAAGCATTTCCACACCGGAGCGTCCTAAGTACTCAACCGCTATAATCAATATGTGGATCCCAAAGCAGTACAACCGGTCGCGTCCGCGGACTTCCCAACCCGCTGGGGCAAGTTTCGCATCTACGGTTTTCGAGCAGCATCCGGTTCGGATAAAAACCAGATTGAGGAAGCCGTCGCGCTGGTGATGGGCGAAGTTCGCTCCTCGCCACCATTGGTGCGCATCCATTCGCAGTGTTTGACTGGCGATGTTTTTCACTCGCTTCGCTGTGATTGCCGTCAACAGCTCGAACTGGCGCTTTCCATGATTCGCGACGAGGGCGCGGGAATACTGATTTACGAACAACAGGAAGGCCGCGGCATCGGCCTGATGGCGAAGCTGCAAGCTTACGAACTGCAGGATTCCGGCCTGGACACAGTCGAAGCCAACGAGCGCCTGGGGTTCAAGGCCGACCACCGCGACTTCGCACTGCCCGCCGAAATGCTGAAAGCTCTGGGCGTAACCAAAGTCCGGTTGCTCTCCAATAATCCGGAAAAAGTTGAGGCCCTGGAGAATGCCGGAGTAGAGGTCGTGGAGCGCGTGCCCTGCGAAGTCGATCCCAGCCCGCACGCCGAAGAGTACCTCAAGACCAAGAAAGAAAAACTTGGCCACCTCTTCTCGTCGCGCTGAAACCTCGCGGACATTGAGAGCCAGAACGTAGCAAACGATCAGCCCGCAAAGATCGTCTGCTCAAGGCTATCGCGATTCTTCGCCGGCAGCTCGCGCAGCGCGACCCGCGCCAGAGCGATGTAGACTTCTCGAGCCCCGGGCACGCTTTGCAATACCTTCAGATGTTTCCTTATCGTATCAAGATCCCCCCGGGCAATAGGACCACTGAACGATCCGGGCGCTCCCAGCCGTGCGTAGTTCGCCAGCGTTTGATCGAGAATAGGAAGCATCCTTTGCCTGGCCTCCTTTCTTGCGATTCCAGCCGCTGAAGCTACGTTCTCGCCGGCGGCGAGCAACGCCGTCAGGAGCGGTGAGACGAACATGCCCCACGCGTGATAGGCCGCCTTATCCTGCTTTCGGATGGCGAACGCATGGCCATGCAAATCTCGAACGATGGCCCGCGCGACGCGTACCGCTTTCTGATCTCCCTCAATAGCAAACGCAACCCCTTCCAGCATGGGCCGCGAACCCCGCACAAACGTCATGAGCGGATGCACCGAAGCAACCGCAGCCCCTCGCCCCCGCAGTACCTCGAGTTCGTCACTAGTAAGAGCGCCACTGGAATGGAGCGCCACTCTTCTTTCCCATTCCGCCACGCCCATCATCGATCGTGCTGCATCGCCGACGGCAGAATCGGGGACGCAGAACCAAACAACATCAGCATTGATGTCCGCCGCGGTGATTGCCCTGACCTTAGCTCCAACCTCACTTGCCAGCCGCCGAGCGCGCTGCAATGAAGTTGGGCGCTGACGGGAAACGATCCATTCAATTCGATATCCAGCTTTGCGCAGCGAAGGAGCCAGTGCGCTGGCCAGATTCCCGGCACCAACAAGTGCAACGCGCAGTTTCTTGATCGGCCTGACAGCCATGCCCGGCAGCATAGCAGAAGCGCCAGCAAAGCCGGGTTTCACGCTCCGGTGTAGAAAACGACTATGCGAGAAACTACCCGGCAGCGTGCTTTATCATGGTCCTCATGCCGAAATCCCCACGCCAGAAATCGAAGTCCAACAAATCCACTACAAGCCTGCGCAAAGCGCGAGTGATCTCTTCGCGAGTCGTTTATCGAGGCCCCGTATTCTGGGTGACTACTGACGAGGTAGAGGAGCCAGGCGGCATACGCGCGCGTCGCGACGTCATACATCACACTGGCTCCGTTGTCGTTCTGGCGGTAGATGAAAGCCGGTCGGAACCTCGCGTGCTGTTGGAGCGCCAATATCGCCACGCCGCACAGGATTATCTGTGGGAGCTACCTGCCGGTCGCATCGATCCCGGCGAAAAGCCGCTTCCCGCCGCTAAACGCGAACTGATCGAGGAGACCGGATACACCGCGGCCCATTGGCGCCGCATCCTCCACTTTTATGCCAGCCCCGGCTTCGTTGCCGAAACCATGACCGTTTTCCTGGCCACCGGCCTTCGCGCGGGCGTAGCCCAACCCGAAGACGACGAAGTCATCCACCTGCGCCTGGTTCCCCTATCTACTGCCGTCAGCATGGCGCTAAGTGGCAAGGTCCGTGACGCCAAGACCATCTCCTCTGTGCTCTGGCTTGACCATCGGGTCGCGAACAAGCTAAAGCTATGATCTCCGTTGTAGAGCGTTTCTGAAGAGAATCAACGGATTACCCTGTGTCTCCCCTGTGCCCTCAGTGGTGAAGGGCTGAGCTTGGCCGTGTCAACAATCGGACCTTTGCTCGCAACCCTTTCGCCTTGACACTCCATCCTAATCGCTACAAAATGCGTGATTATGAGGATACGTCCTTGAGCCCCCACTGAAGGACGTGCTGAAGGAAGGGGTTACGTGTGGAACGACTGAAAGGGACAGTTAAGTGGTTCAACAATGCCAAGGGATACGGGTTCATCGGACGCGCGGATGGTCCCGACGTTTTTGTCCACTACAGCGCGATCACTTCTGAAGGCTACAAAAGCTTGCAGGAAGGTGATCCAGTAGAGTTTGAAATTACAGAAGGGCAAAAGGGACCTCAGGCCGCGAACGTATCCAAGGCCTCCTGACCCCTGTCGTGATCCGATTCTTAAGCGCCGCTCGGCAATTTAGTTGGTCCGCAGCCGGATAGGCGGTTTTGTTGTCCGCATAACAGATACCTCCCGCGCTAGCTCTCAGCGTCAATCTTGTTTAAGCTTTATTCCGTGGATAACAAGGCCATCGCCGGCATTCTCTATGAAACCGCGGACCTGCTGGAAATCGATGCGGCGGATTCTTTCCGAATCCGCTCCTACCGCAACGCCGCCCAAGCCATCGAAAATCACTCTGAGCAGATCAAAGATCTTATCGGCGAGCCGAAAAAAGTTCTTGCTATCCCCGGCATCGGCAAAGGGATGCTGGGCAACCTGCAAGAACTTTTCAGCACCGGCGCCCTGACCATTCAAGCCGAACTGCTCAAGAAATATCATCCATCGATGCTGCAGTTGCTAAAAATTCAGGGCCTGGGCCCAAAAACGATTGCGCTGATCTGGAGCGCCTACCAGGTGTGCGACGTAGATGGCGTGGAGAAACTGGCGCGCGAAGGCAAGATCCGCGAACTGCCGCGCATGGGCGAGAAGCACGAAACCAAACTGCTGAAGGCAATCGAAGACTACCGCCGTCTCTCGGGACGGTTTCTTATCGAAATGGCTGAGGGGGAGGCTAAAAAGCTCACCGACTATCTCGCCGAGATACCGGGCATCGATAAAATCACTCCCGCCGGTTCGCTTCGCCGCGGCCGCGAAAGCGTGGGCGATCTCGACATCCTGGTCACTGGATCAGCGTGTTGCAGCGAAACCGAACGCCAGCAGGCAGTGCAGTACATCGCGAAATATCCGCCGATCATGAGCGTCATAGCGCAAGGCGATAACAAAATCAGTTTCCGTGTGCGCAGCGACATGCAGGTCGATGTTCGTCTGCTTCCGCCAGAGTCATTCGGCGCGGCCATGCAGTATTTCACCGGATCGAAAGCCCACAACGTTGCCCTGCGCCAGCGCGCTCTCAAGTTGGGTTACACGCTGAACGAATACAGCCTCGCCGATCTCAAAACTGGGGCACCCGTCGCCGGAAAGACCGAAGAGGAAATCTATGCCAAGCTCAATCTTGACTACATTCCTCCCGAACTGCGCGAAAACCTGGGCGAGATCGACGCCGCAGAAAAGCACGCATTACCCAAGCTGATCGCCCTCGAAGATATTCAGGGCGATGTCCATATGCACACGGTGGAGACAGATGGCCGCAACACCATCGAAGAAATGGCCGAGGCGGCCAAGGCGCGCGGATACAAATACATGGCCATCACTGACCATTCCAAAAATCTCGCCTTTGCCAACGGCCTCGATGATGCACGCGCCGTCGCGCATGTCCAGCGCATCCGCGAAGCGAATGAAAAAATCGACGGCATCACAATCTTCGCCGGAATCGAAGTCGACATACTCGCCGACGGCGATCTCGATCTCTCGGACGACGTTCTAGCGCAGATGGATGTAGTCATTGCCAGCGTGCATTCCGTCTTTAATCAGGAGCCAGCCAAAATGACCGAGCGACTGCTAAAAGCCATTGCAAATCCGAACACTTCCATCATTGGCCATCCTACCGGCCGCATTCAGCTCCGCCGTGATGCCTACCAGTTCGACATGGATGCAGTCCTCACGGCAGCTGCAAAACATAAAGTCGCCATGGAATTGAATTCCTATCCCGACCGTCTCGACCTCAACGACGTTCACTTGCGCCAGGCCAAACAGCGGGGTGTGAAGATCGTCATCAATACCGATTCTCATCACACCTCGCACCTCGATAAGATTCGCTACGGCATCCTCCAGGCGCGCCGGGCCTGGCTGACGAAAAACGACGTACTCAACACTCTGCCACCGGACAAATTCGCCAAGGCAATGAAACATGAGTGCAAATAAATGGTCATAAATATGAGAGATTCGTATCAGGGCATGGCTTTAGCCATGCCGCAAGTCCCGGCACAATAAATCCGGCTTTAGCCGCCGGGTTCGCGAAACAGTCTTGAGAGTACAATCCGAAAGTCTGAGACCCTATGCCTGATCAAATTCCGAATTCCGGACTGCCCTCTACCCCCACGCCCGCTCCCGGCGTTCCCTCAGCCGCGCAATCCGGGCCAACCATTCATATCGCTGACGAATTCGGAACCGCCAAACGCAATCTTCCCCCGGTCAAAATTCTGGCAATCACTACGGCCGTAATCCTAGTCATCGTGGGCATCGCTTCGTTTATTCAGCGCGCCAAGCCGCAGGGCGCGGGATCGCTCGACAATATTGCCGCGGTCGACCTTGCGGGACAAAATTCCGTGCTCGTCGCGCTCACCTTCACCCTGCGCAATTCAGGTCAGAGGCCGCTTTGGGTTCACAATATTGAAGGAAAGTTAGTATCCTCCGCCGGAGAATCGACGGGGGACGCTGTCTCTGCGATGGACTTCGATCGCTACTATCAAGCTTTTCCCGCGTTAAAAGAAAATACGCAGCCCGCGCTGGCTCCTGAAGACAAGCTGCAGCCCGGCCAGGAAATCAAGCGCACGGTGATGGTCAGCTTCCCTGTCCCGCTCGATGTTTTCAACCAACGAAAATCGGTGAGCATAATTGTGCAGCCTTACGATCAACCCGTGCCCGTGGTCTTGACCAAGTAAGTGAGGAACAATAGATCGCTTCTAACACACTGAAATCCAATCCAATTCCATAAGATGACAAAATCCATGCGCCGCATTTTGCTTTCGATCGCCCCGTTCTTACTCCTGCTATCAACCCTTTGTACAGGAGCGCCAGCCAATCACCACACAAAATACTTCATGTATGTCGGCACCTATACCCAGGATGGCAGCGAGAGCAAAGGCATTTACGCCTATCGGTTCGACTCCGATACGGGCCAGCTCTTTTCCGTAGGTCTGGCGGCCGAAACTATCAATCCATCTTTTCTTGCGGTGCACCCGAACCATCGGTTTCTTTATGCTGTGAACGAAGTCAGCAACTACAAAGGCGAGAAGAGCGGAGCAGTCAGCGCCTTCGCCATCGACCACGCGACTGGCAAGCTGACGCTGCTCAATCAAGTCGAATCCCGTGGCGGCGATCCTTGTTACATCAGCTTGGATAAAACGGGAAAATATTTGATGGTGGCGAACTATGCCGGGGGCAGCGTAGCCATTTTTCCGGTTCTTGAGGACGGCCGCCTGGGCGAAGCCTCGGCATTCGTGCAACACACGGGTCACGGCACAAATCCGGAGCGCCAGGAGGCGCCGCACGCCCACTCGATCGACGTGTCCCCGGACAACCGCTTCGCCATTGTGGACGATCTTGGTCTCGACGAAACCCTGAGCTGCCGCTTTGACGGCGTGAAAGGATCACTTACCCCTCAGTCAAACGCAGAAGCAACCGTAGCCAAATCTAGGCCCGGAGCCGGTCCCAGGCACTTTGCACTTCATCCTAACGGCAAGTTTGCTTACGTGATCAACGAAATGGCGTCCACCGTTTCCGCCTTTCGCTACGATGCATCCAGTGGCGAACTACAACCGCTGCAAACCATCTCCGCTCTTCCCAAGGACTTTTCAGGACAGAGCGAAGCCGCAGAGATTCAGGTTCATTCCTCCGGCAAATATCTATACGCGTCGAATCGCGGCCATGACAGCATCGCGGTTTTCGCCATCGACCGCGACAAGGGAACGCTAGCTCCGATCGAGTACGTCTCGACGAAAGGCGCAAGCCCTCGCCATTTTGAAATCGATCCGAGCGGATCGCTACTCTTCGCCGCCAACGAAAAATCAGACAGCATCGTGATCTTTCACATTAATCCGCAAACCGGCCGCCTGACGCCCACTGGAAAAACACTGGAAGTATCCCAACCGGTCTGCATTAAATTCGTTCCTATTGGCTAGGCTTCTATTGTTTCTTCTGAATAAACCTTCGCCGCACCAGGTGGGTGTTGGCATCGGGCTTGATCTCGTCGTACTTCATGCAGCTAATGGAACCATCCACTTCCAGCACCGCCAATGCCACATCGTGCACGCTGGCGATGCCATGCTCGCGCAGGGCGCGCTCCAGTTCATCCATGCTCACATGCTCGCGAGCCATGTGCGTTTCAATCGCTTTTCCGTCGTGCACTAGAAGACTCGGCTCACCCTCGACCACGTGCCGGAAAATCCGGCTGGTGCCGGAAAACATTCCCACCAGATAATTCAGCAGCAAAAGAGTAGAGGCCGCCACCACGCCCCCAATCAGCGACGTGTCCGGCCCCGTCATCGCATTTTGCACGGAATTGGAAAGAAGCAGCAGCAGCGTGAGGTCGAAGGGCGTCATCTGCCCAACCTCGCGCTTGCCGCTAAGACGCACCCCAATCAACACTACAAGGTAGATCACCGCGGTGCGGAGCACGATCTGCAACGCGACGTGCCCACCCGCGGGAAAAAGCACACCGTTCAATTGGCAGTCACCGGCACTGGTGCGCTCTTTGGCGTGCTCAAATAGCCAGTCGCCTTTTTCTTATCCACCGTCCAAACTACCAATTCAAACAAAAGATGGTCCCGCCCCGAATAAAACTGAATGGGCTCGGCCACGGTGCGATCTCTCTTCTCGATCGTCTTGTCGTCCGCACTCACATTCATGGTGTATTTGCCGTGCTTCGCATCGATTTTTTTCAACTGCAGGCTCACTGTCGCCACGGGTTGAGGTTTGGCGCCTTTGAGCAGCGTGAATTCGTAATAATTGCGGTCGCCCCTGTGTTTCAATAATTCCAGATCGTCGCGCGTGTGCGCGATCAAACCGCTCTGCACTCCCAAGTCGCCGACCGCACTTTGCAACCGCTGCTTGGTGGATTCTAGATCCGCCTTGGTGGCGGCGACGTCGGTCTTCACACCGCCCACGTCGGTCTTCACGCCGGCCACTTCCCCACTCACCTGCCCCAACTGCTCTTTCTCTTCTTGTTCCAGGCGCGATTCAGCAGCTTTCTGCTGGGCCTGAAGTTGAGCCGCGCGCTGCATTAGTTCTTTCTTGGTCATTCCAAGTTTTTGGCCCAGGGTTTCTTCCTGCGCCTCCGCGGATTGCATGCGCTTTTGCAATTCCGCGACTTGCGCCTGACTCGTGCCCAAATCCTTGGTCAATTTCTCGACATGCTGCTGTGTAGTTACATATCCGTACACCGCTGCTGCCACAAAAATAATAGCCAGAAAAAGCAGTATCCACTTTCCTGCTGTCGATTGATTTTCAACTGCCACGTGCTCGACTTCGTCCGCCATAGTTCCTCCGAAGAGTTCCCCCTGAATTGTTAATTTGCTTTAATGCGCTGGGACACCGTCAATATTATCAATTAGTTGTGGCGATGCCCAGTTACATTCTTCTTTACAATGCTGGAATGAAGAGTTGGGATGTAATCATCGTCGGCGGCGGCATCATCGGACTCTCGTTGTCGATTGAACTCAGAAAAGATGGCGCGAGCGTTCTCGTTGTTGAGCGCGGCGAACCGGGACGCGAAGCGTCGCATGCTGCCGGCGGCATGCTGGTGGATTGCGGCCTGGAAACGCCGCCAGCCTTGCAACCGTTGGCCACCGCAAGCGCGCGTATGTATCCGGAGTTCGCGCACGAGTTGCAAGTGGCATCTGGAATGAGCGTCGATCTGCGCGACGATGGAACGGTTCTGTTTTCATCGCACGACGAATCTGGAATTCCGGGCACTGCTCTTCCTACGGCGGAACTTTTAAAGCTTGAACCGTTCTTAGCAGCAGTCCATGGTCCAGCATTTTTTTTGAAGGAACGCAGCGTAGACCCGCGCGCGCTTGTCGCCGCGGCGTGGCAAACTGCAAAAAACCGCGGCGTGGATTTTTCCTCCGGCGATGCCGTGACCGCCATTAACCTCTCGGATCACCACGTAACCGGAATCACCACTACTAAGACATCGTTCCTCGCTCCGAAAGTTGTCAACTGTGCCGGCGCGTGGTCCGGGCAGCTTGGCCCGCTCGCTCTTCCCACTCGCCCAGTGAAGGGACAGATGCTCTGCCTCGCGATGCACCCGCGTGATCTGATCAAGCATGTCATCCGCACGCCCGACGTGTATCTGATCCCGCGCAGCGATGGACGCCTGCTGGTTGGAGCAACCGTCGAGGAGGCAGGCTTCGACAAACGAACCGTCCCGACCACCATGCAGCGCATGCACAAGGCGGCCCTCGCCGTGGTTCCGAAGCTTGCCGACTGCAGAATTCTCGAAGACTGGGCAGGCTTGCGTCCCGGAACTCCCGATGCATTGCCGATTCTCGGCGCCACCCGTGTCCCGGGTTATTACGTCGCCACCGGTCACTTCCGCGATGGCATTCTGCTCGCCCCTGTTACGGCTCATCTGATGGCACAAGTACTCGATGACAGAAGTCCGGGCTTCGATCTGACACGGTTTTCACCAGGTCGATTCCTTCAGGATCGGGTCGCAAGCTAGAAGAGGCTCGATACGCGGACGATTCCTTCCGGTATACTGGAACGTTTCCGCATCCGCATCACCGCGCTGTTCGGCGTCCCAGGACTCGAAAGGATCACTTCATGGCATCCCCCGCAGTCGACTTTGCCCGCAATAATCAGCAACGTTTTCTCAACGAACTCAAAGATCTCCTCCGCATCCCCAGCGTCAGCACCCTCGACGAACACAAATCAGACGTTCAAAGAGCCGCCGACTTTGTAGCCAGCGATCTGAGCCGGATCGGAATGGAGAATGTTGAAGTCATTCCCACCAAGGGCCACCCACTTCTTTATGCAGACTGGCTGCACGCGCCCGGCAAGCCCACAGTTCTCTGCTACGCGCACTACGACGTGCAACCTCCCGACCCTCTCGAAGAGTGGAAGACACCGCCATTCGAACCTGCCGAACGTGACAACAATGTTTATGCTCGCGGCGCGGTCGACGATAAGGGTCAACTCTGGATGGAAGTGAAAGCGCTGGAGTCGCTCATGAAGTCCGGCAACGGCAAACTTCCCATCAACGTTAAAGTGATCTTTGAGGGCGAAGAAGAAGTTGGCGGTGAATCTATTGCAGAATATGTGCGCAAGCAGAAAACTAAACTAAAGGCCGATTTCGCGCTGGTTTGCGATACCGAACTCTTCGCTCCCAACCTCCCCACACTATGCGTCGGACTGCGTGGGCTGGTGTACACCGAGATCGAAGCCACCGGAGCTATGATCGACCTGCACTCTGGCGTCTACGGCGGTGCGGCGCCAAATCCATTCTTTGCCCTCATCGAAATCATCAGCAAGCTGAAAGACCCGAAAGGCAAAATCCTCATCCCGGGCTTCTACAAAGGCGTAAAGGCTCCCAGCAAAGATGAACTTAAAGCCTGGAAGCGTCTGCCCTTCAACGAAGAACACTACCGCAAGACCGAAGTCGGTTCGAAAGTTCTCACCGGCGAGCCCGGCTATTCGGTTCTCTATCGCACCTGGGCGCGTCCTACGCTGGAAGTCCACGGCATGCCCGGAGGTTTCGTCGCCGCCGGCGCCAAGACCGTAATACCCGCCAAGGCCTCAGCGAAAGTTTCCATGCGCCTCGTACCCAATCAAGATCCCGACGACATTCTCAAGCGCTACACCGCCTTCGTGAAGAAGTTGACGCCCAAGGGCATCGAGACCAAAATCAAAGTACACAGCAAAGGTCCGGCCTGCGTCGTGGGCACTGACAATCCCTACATCAAAGCGGCGACCGAAGCGCTGCACGACACATTCAAGAAAGAAACCGTTTTCATCCGCAGCGGGGGCTCAATCCCCATCGTCAACGATTTCTATGAAGCCCTGAAAATTCCCAGCGTGATGATGGGCTTCGGCCTGCCTGACGACAACCTGCACGCTCCCAACGAAAAATTCCACATCCCAAACTTCCACCGGGGAATCGAGACCATCTGCCTGTTCTTCGAAAAGTTAGGTGGAAAATAGTTGTTTGAAAAAATAGATCCATGTGGGGACAGCCGCCCTCGGCTGTCCTCCGAGCGTAGCGAGGCAGCTTTTTCTTACTTCCGCTCGGCAGCAGCAAAACTTTCTTTCTGATACGCCGCAGATAACGTTCCTTTGGCTTTCGCGATTGGCAGCAGAGTCGGATAGAACTGCACAAACGTTCTGTCCACCGCCGCGTGCTCTGCGTGACACGTATAGCAAGTCGCGGTCGTCGGGGTCATCTTAGCCGTCTTTTCACCTCCGAAGCCGAAGAAGGCCCATTTGTCAGGAAACCGTTTTTCGTCCTTCACGTGCACTTCCAATCCCATAACGTCCGGTCCTTGGAAGTTGCCGCTCTTGTTAATCGAGCCTTTATCAACTGCGCCGCGCACCTCAAGCACCAGCATGGTCTTGTCGGGCCAGGTGCCAGTCTCGACAAATGCCTTGTAGGCTTCCGGGTTCACGAACACATTGTCGAACATGTGGTGGTCGATTTGCATCGCAGGGCTATAGCTCATGTCAAATCCCGTAGTGACGTAGACCCACTGCCGGTAGTTTTCGGGGAATTTAAGCTGAGCGTCGCTGGTGTATTCCGGACCTGACCTCGACTGACTCGGACTTGATTGATTTGAGCTTTGTTGGTTCGTAGTCGATGGCGAGGAGTACTGGCTGAAAGCGGCCGCGCACCCCAGCAGAGTAATAACAAGTAGTAGAGTCTTGGTTTTGCTGATCATGTGAGAAGTATCGCGCGACAACCTACTTTGCTCCATAGCGGCCCCTGCAGCGGACCGGCGATTCGCTGCATTGTTGCCCAGTCTGGCCGTGTGGTGGAGTACGATTCTGAACATGCCCGTCGCAGTCACACGCTCCGAGTCGCCGAGATGGTTTTGGATCGCAGCCATTTGGTGCGGAGTAGCGCTGTTCGATGCCACTCAGACCGTCTTTGTGATGAAGGCGGAGGGCATGCATCACGCCTGGGGCTATTTGTTCATAACCTTGCTTTTGTCCTGGCTCCCGTGGGCTTTGGCAACACCGTTTGTGCTGCGCTTAAACCGCCGATATCCGCCCGCACAATGGAGCAGGTTCTCCACATGGGCCGCACATATCTCCGCCTGCGCCGCCGTAGGCCTGGTTTATGCCGCTTGGGTCGCTGGTTTTGAAAAGCTGCTCAATCCGTGGGCTATTACACAAGGTCCCGACACCTATTCCCAACTTTGGTTGCACAAGTTTTATAACGGATTGCTCTCCTACGTAATCCTCTACAGCGTCATTCTGCTGGCTGGCTATATGGTGGACTCCCGGGAGCGAATCGCCGCTCAGCAAACTGAGACCGCGAAGCTCAACGAGCAGCTCTCGAAGGCACAACTCAGCGCGCTTCGCAGGCAGATCGAGCCCCACTTCTTATTCAACACTCTGAACGCCATCGCAGGACTGGTACGTGAGCAAAGAAACGACGCCGCAGTAACGATGATTGCAGGCCTTAGCGATTTTTTACGCCGCGTGGTGCAAGACTTCGATAAGCAACAAGTTTCTCTCATCGAGGAATTAGAGTTCACGCAAAAATATCTTGATATTCAGAAGGTGCGATTCGCCGACCGTCTAACCGTAAGCATAAGGGTCCCCGAAGACTTGTTTCCCGTGCAGGTGCCCTGCCTGATCCTGCAACCCATGGTTGAGAATGCCGTTAAACATGGCATTGCGCAGCGCCTTCAAGGCGGTGCAATTCAGATTGCCGCGGTTCGTTCTAACGGCACCCTCACGCTCAGCGTGCATAATGATGGTCCGAATCTGCCGCTCAACTGGGAAAAAGCTCACTCCGGGGTTGGAATTTACAACGTGCGCACCCGCCTGCAAGGCCTCTACGGAAACAAATTCGAATTAAGCCTACAGAATGGCGATGAAGGCGGTGTAAAAGCGTCGGTTTCAATACCCCTCATTTCCGCTGCGCCGAAGGATTGAGTCGTGCGCCAGCCGGACACTCCTTCCAAAATTCGCACACTCATCGTCGATGATGAGCCTCTCGCCCGCAGTAACCTTGCCATCCTGTTGCGACGAGATCCCGAGATCGAGATCGTCGGTGAATGCGGCTCGGGTAGCGACGCTCTAACCACAATTCGCTCCACCCATGTCGACCTGCTTTTCCTCGATGTGCAGATGCCGGAATGCGACGGCTTCGACGTGCTCGAAATGCTGGGAAAAGATCTGCCTCCCGCGGTCGTGTTCGTGACCGCCTACGATCAATATGCGCTGCGCGCCTTCGAGGCCGGTGCGCTCGATTATCTTCTGAAGCCTTTCGACAACCACCGGTTCGATCGCGCCCTGGCCCGCGCCAAGCAGGCCATCCGAAGGGGAAAAAGTGAGCCCAGAAAGCTGGAGCGCCTCGCCATCAAAAGCGTCGGCCAGATTTCTTTCGTCAAGATTTCTGAGATTGATTGGATCGAAGCCGCGGACTATTACGCCAGCCTCCATGTGGGCCCGCGCACGCACCTCTTGCGCCGCAGCATGACGGACTTGGAAGAAGAGTTAGATCCAGCAGTTTTTTGCCGTATCCACCGTTCCACCATAGTGAACTTGGCTAGAGTTCAAAAAATGGAAATTGGCAAGGATGGCGAATACGAAGTCTGCCTTGACAACGGTCCGACTCTCCGCATGAGCCGTCGCTATAGCAAGGAGCTGCAGTCTCGCCTGGGAGTTCATCAAGGGCGCTGATTGGGCAAGACTGCTTGTTTTCGAAACCCGGCTGGACTAGCATTATCTGGCTCTCGCGAATTCTCCCGCCTCTTCCTTCCCTCGCCCAAAAACCAGGTATCTGCTGCAATGTGTGTGCAACCCAGCGCGCTCGAACGTAAGGCCATACAATATATAGTGTTATATTGCTTGACCCCGCCCCCATTTCACCGTTACAGTTGCTTAAATTTGTGCCCGCCCTCACCAGCCCAGGTCGGAACCGGTTCCAAGATCGAGCCGATATGGCATCTATCTAAGGGCGGAGGTATCTGCCTGGTAAACACCACGACCAGCGGCAAAACTGGCAACTGGTCACTGACCACTGGCCACTGCGTTTCTCAAGGAGTCAACGTTGCTTAAACTGAAGCGGCTACAAATTCTCGGGTTCAAGTCGTTCTGTGATCGCACCGACCTGAAGTTTCATGGGGACGGCGTTGCCGCCATCATCGGCCCCAACGGCTGCGGCAAGTCGAATATCGCCGATGCCATCTCCTGGGTCCTAGGCGAGCAATCGGCCAAAACTCTGCGCGGATCGCGCATGGAAGATGTGATCTTCGCCGGGACACGCGATCGCAAGCCGACTGGCATGGCCGAAGTGTCTCTGACCTTGATCGATCCCGACCAATATCCCGGAGCCGATGCCGATGCGCCTACCGAGATCGATATTCAGGACGAACTGCCAAGTGCCGCTGCAGTTCTTCAAGGCGCAACCGACGTCGATCAACCCGACAAAAATTGGGACGAAGAAGCCCTCCGCTCCCGCGCCGCCGAGGAAACTGACCAAGCAGTCGAAGACGCCCAACCCGGCAAACCCGAAGAAGTTGAAATCCCTCGTTCCAAGGTTACGACCATTGCCGTCGCCTTTCCAGACGACGAGCCGGTCTTCGCGCTGCCCTCTGGAACACTTGCCACCGTGACTCCCATAACCGCAGCGGCCATGACCGCCCCTCCCCAAGTCGTTCTAAAAATCCGGCGCCGCAAATTCAATCAACAGCAATTCCACGCCGGCGAAATCGTAGTGACACGGCGCCTCTTCCGCTCCGGCGACAGCGAATATCTGCTGAACGGGAAACTCTGCCGCTTGCGAGACATTCAAGAGCTCTTCATGGGCACCGGACTTGGACCCGAAACCTATGCTCTCATCGAGCAAGGCCGCATCGGCCAGATTCTCAGCAGCCGGCCCACCGACCGCCGCGCCATTCTTGAAGAAGCAGCCGGAATTACGAAATTCAAGACCAAGAAGCGCCTGGCCGAAGCCCGACTGGAAGATGCGAAAGCCAACCTCGCCCGCATCAACGACATTTTTGACGAAGTCACGCGCCAGATGAATTCGTTGAAGCGCCAGGCGTCGAAAGCCGAGCGCTACGCCAAACTACGCGAAGAAATGCGCGCTCAGTTGCGCATCGTGTTAGCCAGCAAATTTGCCGCTATCGAGAACGAGAGCGCCGAAATCGATGGTCAGCTCAACGTTCTTGCCGAGGACATGCAGCATCGCACCGAAGCCGTGCAGCAACTCGAAGCGGAGCACGGCGAAGGCACCGAGCGCAGCTACGCCATCGAAACCGAGCTGCGCGAGAATCGCGATCGATTAAACCAGCTCGCCATGGAAATCGATCGCTCCCATGCCCGCCGTCGTCATAACGACGAGCGCTGTGCCGAACTCGTAGTTCGTTCCGCAACCGCAGATGCGGAACTCGCCCAAGCTCGCCAACGGCTCACTTCCCTGGAAGTCGAACGCGACTCCAACCGCCAAATTCTCGAATCCGCCGCCGCCGACCTGGCAGCCGCGCAGCATGAACTGGCTCTGTCTCAACTGGAAGCCGCCACCGCCGCTGCCGCGCTCGCAGAACTTGAACGTCAGCAGGAGGAATCGCGCGTCGCCATCTTCGACACTGTCTCTGCAGTCTCGCGTCTTCGCAATCAACTCGCGCAAGCGGAAGAACGCCTTGCCGGCGCTGATCGAGATGCTCTGCGCCTGCAAACTGAAATCACCAATGCCAATGTTCAAGTCGAAACTTTCGGCGGCCAGCGCGGCCAGCTCGCCCTTGAGTTCGAAACCGTTACCCATCGCGTCGGCGGAATCACTGAAGAACTCGCCCAACTTCGCCGCCTCGTCGAATCCAAACGCGTTGAAGAAAGCAAATCCAAAAAGAATCTCGACCAGCTCCGCGCCGAATTCGCCACTGCTCTCGGCAAAAAAGGTTCACTCGAAGCGGTTATCGCCGAACACGGCTACTCCACCGAGTCCGTTCGCCGCCTCTTTCAGTCTGGCGTGATGAAGAGCGGCCTTGCTCCAGTCGGCGTGCTCGCCGATTTCCTCGAAGTCGAGCCGCGCTACGAACGCGTCGTTGAGGACTTCCTCCGCGACGAACTGAACTACATCGTCGTCAAGTCCTGGGACGCCGCGGACGAAGGGCTTCGCCTCCTTCGCAGTGACGTAGACGGCCGTGCCACCTTCCTGGTTCATCCCGAAGATTCGCAGGCCAAATTCTCTTTTATCTTGGACGAAGCCGCTCACTCCGCGCCGCCCACAGCATCCATCGTCCCGTTGAAACACACCATTCGCGTTCTCAACGGCTTCGGAAAATCGCTCGAAGTGATTCTGCCCAAGCTGCGCGACGGGTATATCGTCCCCGGTTCTGACGTCGCACGCGGCCTCGCGCTCGAAAATCCCGACGCGTTTTTCCTTTCGCAATCCGGCGAATGCTTTCACAACGTCACTGTCACTGGCGGGAAACAGCGCGCTGAGGGCCCGCTTTCCATGAAACGCGAGCTCCGCGAAGTTCTCCGTCAAATGGAAGAACTGGAACGCGCGCTGCGTGATGAAGAAATGCGCGTGCTCACTCTCGCCCGTGAAATCAAAGATCTCAGTTCCCTGCTCGAACGTCTCGAAGCCGAAAAGCGCGAGGCTGAGCATCAATCGATGACCTCGCGCCACATGCTGCAGCAGCTCGATTCAGAGATGGCTCGCGTCACCGAGCGCATGAATATTTCGCAAGCGGAATTGCAGCGCCTTGCCGCCGAACGAGCCGACCAGCAGTCCATCGTTACCGCCCGCCAGACGGAGATCATGGCGCTCGAAGAAACCGGCGCCCAGCTCGAAATGCAGATCGCCGCGGCCCAGGAATCTCTCACCGCCCTACGTCAACGCCGCGAAGAAGCCGCGCAAGCCACCTCGCAGCGCATCGCCCGCGTCGCCGCACTCGAAGAGCGCCATCGCTCGGCGAACGCCGTGCTCGCTCGCATCGAATCCTTATTCACTGAAATGAACGAGCGCATTCATGCGCTCGTCTCCCAGATCGAGGCAGCGGTCGCCGAGAAACTGCAGCGCGAAACTGAAAACCTGCAACTCGAGCAGCAAGCCGCCGACTTCGACGCCGAACGCAACGCAGGCCAGGCCCGCGAAGGCTTACTGCAATTCGAAAAAGATCAACTCCGCGCCCGCCTCACCGAGATCGACGAACTCCTCCGCAGCGCCCGCCAACTTCTCGACCAGGCCCGCGACCGCCGCGGCGAACTGCAAGCCGCGGCTGCCAAACTGGAAGCCGACGCGCAGCACATGTCCGACACTTGCCTGAACGAACTTGGCATCGAGCGCGCCGTTCTGCTCGCCGACACCACCATCGCCGCCGTCATTGGCGACGAACTGAACGCCTGCGATCAGACCTATCGCGAGATGCGGGCCAAGCTTGAGGCTATGGGTCCGGTGAACATGATGGCGCTCGAAGAGTACCGCGAAACCGCCGAACGCCACGGTTTCCTCGATGCTCAGCGCAAGGATCTAATTTCCGCCATTGAGAACACCACCGCAACCATTCGCGAGATCGATCAGGTCTCGCGCCAGAAATTCGAAGAAGCCTTCGCCAAGATCAACGACAATTTCCAGGCTACATTCAAAAAGCTTTTCGGCGGTGGCCACGCTTTCATGAAACTTACCGACGAAGAAAACTCCGCCGAAAGCGGCATCGACGTGGTCGCCTCGCCTCCTGGCAAGCGCCTGCAAAGCGTTCTATTACTCTCCGGCGGCGAGAAAGCCCTCACCGCGCTCGCCCTGCTGGTCGGGATCTTCCAGTTCACGCCAAGCCCATTCTGCATCCTTGACGAAGTCGACGCCCCGCTCGACGAAGCTAACATCGGCCGCTTCACTGACCTCGTCAAAGAAATGAGTATCCAGACGCAATTCGTGCTTATCACCCATAGCAAAAAGACGATGAGCATCGCGCCCGTGCTTTACGGCGTAACTATGCAAGAGCCGGGTGTGTCAAAGTTGGTGTCAGTGCGTTTCGGAGCCGCGTAGGAGAATTCACAGCGGAGAATTAGAGTCCAACCAGCTTTTCGAGTGCGAGGGCGACCTCGTTATCCACTCTCATCCTCAGGTTTTCCACAGTTGCTTCCCCGCGAAGCTCCCTTCCCAAGGCCGCTTTCAGGTAATTTCATCCCCCCAAACGTTTGCTTCCTCAACAAGATGCAGCCTCGCTTCACTCCTACATTCTGTCGTTGACAAAAAATTCTGACGATCTAAAATACGTCGCGCTGCTTACCTGTAAAATTTCCTTATGACCTCTAATATTCTTGATCCCGTTATCCTGCAAACCGATTTTCCGGAGCTCCAACTTCACGCCAGCGGCAAAGTAAGGGATGTTTACCAGTTAGATAATGAGCGCCTCTTATTCGTAGCCACCGACCGCATCTCTGCCTTCGACTACGTGCTGGCTACAGGCATCCCGCACAAGGGCCGCGTCCTCAGCCAGATTTCTTTATTCTGGTTCGACTTTCTTTCCGACATCGTTCCGAACCATGTCATCTCGGCCGATATCGACCGTTATCCCCAGCCGCTGCAGAAATATGCCGATCAACTTCGTGGCCGCTCCATGATCGTGCAACGCGCCGAAATGTTCCCCGTGGAGTGCGTCGTGCGCGGCTACATTTCAGGCTCCGCATGGAAGGAGTACCAGTCCACCGGCAAAGTCTGCGGCATCGATCTGCCGACCGGTCTGCGCGAATCCGACGCCTTCCCCGAACCCATTTTCACCCCGTCCACCAAAGCCGTCAGCGGCCACGATGAAAACATTTCCTTTTCGCGAGTATGCGAGATGGTGGGCGCGGAAACCGCCAGCTACCTTCGCGATCTCACTTTGCGCATCTACAAAAAAGCTGCCGCTTACGCTCGCCAACGCGGTATCATCATCGCCGACACGAAGTTTGAGTTTGGGCGCACGGCCAAGGGAATCACTCTGGCGGATGAGGTGCTCACGCCGGATTCCTCCCGCTTCTGGCCCGCCGACAAGTATGCGCCGGGACGTTCGCAGGAGTCCTACGACAAGCAATACGTTCGCGATTATCTGGAACAGATTCGCTGGAACAAACAGCCCCCCGCGCCCGCTTTGCCGGCCGAGGTCGCCAGCCATACCAGCGAAAAGTATCTTGACGCCTATTTCCAGCTCACAGGTCGCAAGTTGGATGTGTAGGCGCCGAACCGCCCGCGCGTGTGCGGGCAGGAGCGTAGCGTGACCGCGGCAGACTGGTTGATTGTCGCGGTCGTGCTGTTGACCATGATACTGGCGGCCATGCAAGGCTTCTTCGCCGAGGCCTTCAGCATGGCCGGCCTCATCGCTGGTTATATCGTGGCCGCGTGGCGATACCAAAAACTCGCGGCCTGGTTCATGTCGTTTCTGAAGTCGGAATTGCTGGCTGAAATTTTTTCTTTTCTCATCATCTTTTTTGCCGTGTTGATCCTGTTCAGCCTTGTCGGCAGGGTCGCGCGCAAGTTGATGAAAGTGGCTGGGCTCAGTGGCTTTGACCGCTTTCTGGGCGCGCTGCTGGGGTTGGTAAAGGGCGTGCTGGTGGTGGCCGTGGTCTTGATGGGGCTGACTGCGTTTGCACCCACCTCGCCCATTTTGGAGAAGTCGGAGCTGGCTCCGTATTTCCTGGTGTTTGGGCGAGCTGCCATTTGGGTGGCCCCTTCGGAATTACGAGCGCGCTTCTATGAGGGATTGGATTTTCTTCATCGCGCGCCCAAAAACATGAATAGCACTCCGGCTTCTAAATCGAAATAAACGCTATTGACGCGGGCAAGCAGCTAATCCGGGCAAGCAGTAAAAAACATTCGGACGAAAGAGACCTACTGTGAAAGATCAATTGGAAGCACTCATTCTGCAGATGTACAAAAGCAATATCCTTTATTCCGAAGGCGTGCGTGAGTTCAAGAAGCGGTTTATCCTAGCCGTGCTTCAGGAAAACAAAGGCAACCAGTGCCGCGCCGCCCGTGAATTAGGCATGCACCGCAACACCCTCAGTCGGACCATCGACGAACTCAAGATCGATATCCGCCAGCTTCGCGACGGGGCCAGGCGTCCTCCGCGGAGCGCACGCCCGCTGTCGATGGAAAAGAAAGCAATGCGTTAGCTCGGTCGTTTCCCCGGAACTCGCTTCATCCTTCGAGCAAAAATAAGGCAGCCCGTGGGGGCTGCCTTTCAGTTCTTATCTCGCTGAAAACTACTGCGAGGCTGGCTTATGGTGGACCGGAGCTTTCTTGGCCGGGGTCGGAGCCGCGGCTTTCAGCAATTTCCCCTTCTCCATCACCATCATGAACGGGCTCGGTGTATAAGAAGCCGGCTCACCCTGGAAGTCCAGACTGGCGCCCTCTTTCGGCATCAGTCGCAGCGGCACTTTGTCTTCAAAGGTCAGCGTAATGTCTGGCTTCTTCGCATCAATGTCATCCGAACTGCCGGCGATCTGGAACTCAGTCGGCGTCGCTTTGATGACCGTGCCCTGCATCTGCACCGCTTTGCCCTTGATGGCATTCCAGACCACATCCTGATCTTCCTTTGAGCCGTTGGCGAAGATGAACTGCCAGGTAGCGAAGTCCATCTTTTCAGGAGGTGTAGAAGTCACCATATTGTGCGCTTGCTCGGCCGGAGAGGGCGCGGGTTTGATGCTAAAGCCAGGAGGCGGATTCGGGCTGGCCTTGGCTTGCGTGAGAACGTCATTCCATCCGTCGTCGCCGCCGTGGTACTTGATGTACTGCCCCTTTAAATAGGGTGCAACCTGAGTAGCTACCTGAGGTTGCGGCGCAATCGCGATCGCTCGCGCGCCGTACCAGATCCCATTGATCGAGTCCTGGGGCGTTCCCTGCAGGTACGCCAGCGCCAAGGGGTAGACGACGCTGAAATCTTTTTGCGAATCAGGACTGCTATCAACCGCAGCGCGCAATGCTTTGCGCGCGGTGTCATAGTCCTTGTCGGTAAGGGCGGCGATGCCGACCGCCGCGTTGAAGATCCCCGTCATCTGATCCTTCATCTTCTGAAAATCAGCGTCGGAGGTGCCTTCCGGTTTGGTGAATTTCGGCAACGCCTCGAGCCCCATCTGCCCGTACTTCTTGGCATCCGCGAGATCCTGTTTCGCGGTGGGAGAGCCGCCTTGCGCCTGGAGACGATCAAAATAAGACAGGAGAGCCATTGCTCGCACATTATTGGGATCGGCCGCCACTAATTTTTTAGCCGTATCCACGGTCTTCTGCTGGTTATTCGTCTGCTGGTAGTCCTGCATCAGCGTCTGCAGTGCGGGTACCTTCATGACGCTATTCGGATACTGCGTCATAAAAGCCTCGAGGCCGCTGATCTGCGCCGCCGGATCTTTCTGCTGGATCGCGCCGACGTAAGCGTTGTACTCGGCTGGGTCTTTAATGACCGGGGCTTGAGCTGCCGGAGCAGCGGGCTGTGACTGGGTTGTGGACCCAGCCGGCTGGGCGGGTGTTGCCTGCCCCGGTGGTGGTTGCGTAGCCTGGGCGGCCGCTAATGCAGCAGCCCCAAGCACAACCGTGACCAGAATCTTTTTCATCAGTATGGCTCCTTGGGCCTGTGGGAATCGAATATCAGGAAGCTATTTCTTGAACTTGTGCTGCATGGCACTTGGACAGCGCATCACCATCCCGCAAGCGCCACTGTCCGATCCAATGGCAAAATACTAGAGCTGATCGCTGGGACGCAAGGCGACCCGAATTCACTCCGGGTGGCCGGATTATAAGTACCTCTTCTTCCGAAGGCAAGCAATTCCCCGCTGTCTCCCCGGCTATTGTATAGGATGCACTCAGCACGGCCCGCGAATAGCCAGTATTTTCGCCATTGCGCCACAAACCACGCCTGAAATCACGCTTCCGCCGAGGTTGGATCGATCATCCGCTTCACTTCGGATACCCGATTTGCCGGAAATCCTCCCTGCTTGGCGTGCTCCCGCACCATCTCCTCGTTCGGGGCAATGTATACACAATAAATCTTGTCTTGCGTCACAAAGCTTTCAACCCACTGAATCTGCGGTCCCAGATTCTTCAGCACACTGCAGGACTTCTGCGAAATCGCCGCCACTTGATCCGTGGTCAAACTGCCCGCGTTCGGGATCTCCCGCTCGATCACATACTTTGGCATCAATGCCTCCCTTGGACGAATTCCAAAGTGTACCAACAGTTTGCCGAAGGATTTTATTCCGGGCCAATAAAAATATCTACTTCACGGGAACCCGGCACGTCTCTTTTGCCCTATATCCAGTCAAGGTATAGTTGGAAAAATGAAGAAATCAGGGAAAGCAGTTTCTTCTGCAACCGCGCCGCGAGTAGCCATCGCCATCATGGCAGCCGGCAAAGGCACGCGTCTGAAATCGCAACTTCCGAAGGTGCTGCACGAGGTTGGTGGGAAACCCCTGTTGGCGCACGTGATCGCCGCCGCCACAAAAGTGGTCCCGGCCAGCGACGTTTTCGCTATCATCGGGCACGAGGCTGATCGCGTCCGCACTGCCCTCGCTCCGACTGGCGTCAATTTCGTCCTGCAATCCGAGCAGCGCGGCACCGGACACGCGCTCATGGTCGCGCGCCAACCGCTCGCCTCCTACGACGATGTCATCGTTCTCTCAGGCGACGCTCCGCAGATCACGCCCCAGACGATCGCCAGCCTGCTCAACTTCCATCTCGATGCGCAAGCCGCCATGACCTTGCTCAGCGCCGATCTAGCGGAACCGACTGGTTATGGCCGTGTCATCCGGAAGAGCGCCCGCAGCACGGACGTGCAGGCTATTGTCGAAGAGAAATCGGCGAGCGCCGCCCAGAAAACAATTCACGAGATCAATGCCGGATTTTATGCCTTCTCCGTCCCGCAATTGTTCTCGCATATCGAGAAGCTTTCCACGGCAAATCCGCACGGTGAGTACTACCTCACGGATATGGCATCGGTTTTGCGCCAGGCCAGACAGCCAGTTGTGGTCTGGAAGACCGAAAATTCAGCCGAAGTTCTGGGCGCGAATACGCGCGTTGAACTCTCTTTCATCGACTACCAGATGCGCATGCGCAAGAACCATGCACTCATGGCCGAGGGCGTCACCATTTTCTATCCCGCAACCTGCGTGATTGATAACGATGTCGAAATTGCTCCCGACACAGTGATTGAACCCTTTGTGCAAATTCTCGGCCGCTCCCGCATCGGCAGAGGCTGCCACATTCGCTCCTACTCGGTGATTCGCGATTCCGAGATCGGCGATGGTGTTCTAGTTCGTCCCGGCTGCATTATGGAAGGCGCTCACATCGGCCCCGACGCTGTCCTCGGCCCTTATTCCCACTTGCGCCCGGGCAGCGACATTGGAGAAGGCGCGCACGTCGGCAATTTCGTCGAAACCAAAAAAATCAAATTGGGAAGAGGATCGAAGGCCAACCATCTCACGTATCTCGGCGATGCCGAAATCGGGGCAGGAGTCAACATCGGCGCCGGAACCATCACCTGCAACTATGATGGAGCTAATAAACACACCACCATTATCGAAGATGGAGTCTTCATCGGCAGCGACAGCACTCTTGTGGCGCCGGTTCGCGTAGGCAAAGGTGCCTACGTCGCGGCCGCCTCTTGCATCACCAGTGACGTTCCCGAGGACGCGCTCGCCATCGGACGCTCACAGCAGGTCGTGAAAGAAGGCTGGGCCAGCAAGAAACGCGTCGCTCGCAAGCCGAAGTAGCCTCTAAAGTTTGTCATCCGAGCGCTGCGAGTGGATCGCGAAGCAATCCACTCGCGAAGTCGAAGGACCCCGTGGACGCTTGCGCTGCTAGCGACCAGGCAAGGCGTTTCCCTCACTGCTGCTTGGAACCTTTGAATCGGTACCGCGTCCAACAAACAAAAGCACTGAGACTCGGTTCACCGTGTCTCAGTGCTTCTGTAATGCATGATGCGCTCTTAGTGCGAAACCGCCGCAAACAACTCCGAATGCATCAGCGACTGAAATTGCTGATCGCTCGATTTGAAGTGAAACTGCACGTTGGACCCATCAGAATCCACGCTGGTATTATCCATCGCAACTTTTTCCGGCGCACTGGCGCTCATCTTCTTATAGATGAGGCCCGCCTTCACCAACGATGACAGGGTAGCCGCACTGATTGAATCGGAAGCTACTACGGTAAGATCGAAATTCACTCCACTCGTGAAACTTAGCGTGTAGCGCGAACCGAGCAGACGTTTCTTAATGGTGTCGTAGTCGGCAATCTTGGCGGCATCGCCCAGGGCGGAGCGCATCACGTTCTGCGTTCCCTGCTGGTCGAGAATGCTCCACACCGGCGCGGAATCCACGTCCGACATCATGTCCGACATCGTCGAATTCGTATCTACGTTCAAAATCTGTCCGTCGCGCGTATCCAGCGCGAACTTTACCGCCGTACTGTCGCCAAACAACAGCGTGCTGTCGTCCAGAAATGTCATCACCATTCCGCCATCCATGGCGTAAATATAGGAAGTCCGGTACTTGGACGGCTTAATCTTCTGCGCGACCATCTTCTTGAGGACGGCCTTCATGGAAAACGCGCCCGCCGCCACGCCCACAGACTTGATCGCCTGCTTTGGAGTGCGGAACGAAGCAAACGACAAAGTGTCAACGTCTTTGTCGGGATCGATTCCAATCCCTTTGAGGGCGCTCTCAAACTCTTTCAGGTTCTGGGGCAGCACTTGCTCCTTCAATTTCATGGCAGTGTCGGAGTCTTTCAGCGCACGATAATCGACCGAGATCAGCTGCTGCAGGTCTGCGGGAACCACCGCGCGCGCCGAAGAATTGAGCGGCATGGCGTTGGCGCTAGCGCAAAAGGCGGCGAGCATCCCGCAGCTTAACAGACAGACTAGACAAGCGTTTACGGTTTTCATAACGGTATCGGTCCTTAGGATCGGTTTCTGAACATGTCTTCTGAACACGTTTTTCTAAACAATGAACGGGCAACAAGCGAAGATCTTGCAAATTTAGATGCCGATTTTGGCCTTCCCGTTAACTGCCGTGATGTTATTCTAAGCCCAACGCCGGGGCAGCTGCCAAATCCAAAAGTACTAGCCCTGTAACCCATTGGGAACCTGCGGGCTTTACAGTTATTTATCTATCCAGGTAGCTCCGTTCGTGTAAGATGCATCCAACTGTTCTGTACGCTACCGCACCCACATACTGCTCATCCTGGGCGCAAAGAAATCAGGGAAATATTGAAAATTCTACTGTACAACCCCGACAATGGGGTTACGCGCAATTTCATGCCGCATTTGTGGATGTTCCTCTTACAATCTCTGACCCCAACCGGACATGAAGTAGTGCTGATCGACGGCAACGCTCAACCGATGGATGAAGTCGGCATCGCCCGCTACGTGCTTGAACAAAAAATAGATCTGGTCGGCATTGGCGCGATGACGCGCATGATCGCGAAAGCCTACCGCATGGCTGACGCGGTGCGCGCTGTGGGCGTGCCGGTCGTAATGGGCGGCCCTCACGTAACCGAGATGGCGGACGAAGCCTTAGGCCGCGATGGCGGCCCGCGCCATGCTGATGCCATTGCACTCGGTGAAGCCGATGACACCTGGCCACGCATCGTTAATGACGCGGCGCGCGGTGAATTGAAAGATATCTACGCCCCGCTCGACGCTGCTGGAAAAGAGCTCAAGCCCTCGCTCAAGCAATATCCCATAATTCCCTGGGACACCATCGATCTTCATCAGTTCAACCTGGTTCCCCCTTGGGCCAAGAAGTGGCTGCAAAAACACGGCGAAGGTTGGGGAACATTCCGCATCATCCCCGTCGAATCAGGCCGCGGTTGTCCCTACGGCTGCGAGTTCTGCACCGTCACCGGATTTTTTGGCGACTCCATCCGCTTTCGCACCAACGAGAGCGTGGTCAATGAACTTCTGCTGTTGAAGGCGCGCGCGCGCAAAGAGCGCGGCCAGATCGCCGTTTTTTTTATCGACGATAATTTCGCTATCAATCTCAAGCGCACCAAGTCTTTATTGCGCGACATTATCGCCGCCGGTGCGCAAGTAAACTGGGTGGCCCAGATCAGCGCCAATCTTTTGCGCGACCAGGAACTGGTCGACCTCATCGCCGCCTCCGGCGGCAAGTGGGTGTTCATCGGCATGGAATCGATCGACCCGGTGAATCTCAAAGACGTCAACAAAGGCTTCAACAAGCCCGAAGAGTACACCGCGGTGCTTCAGCGTCTGGCGCAACGCAACGTCTATGCCATCACCTCGTTCATCTTCGGCATGGATAACGACACGGTCGGTTCCGCCGAGCGCACGCTCGCGCAAATCCGTACCTGGCCGCCCGGTCTGCCCATCTTCGGCCTGCTAACCCCACTGCCCGGAACTCCGCTGCTGAAGCGCCTTGCAGATGCGGGACGTTTGACTCGTCCCAAGCACTGGCAGGAATTCATTCCATTCGCTATGGCCCACACTCCACTGAGGATGACCATCGACGAGGCCCACGCCGAAGTAAACTACGGCTGGCAGTATGCCTATGGGCCTGAAGCGATCGAACAGGCCGTGGATTCAATCAACGACCAGCCTCTCGGATATCGAATCAATATTTTGATCGCGCGTCTCTGCTTCCGCGGAATCTACTTCCCCATGCTCGGTCGTTTCGCATGGTGGAAAGTGATCTCCGAAAATCGGCGAACCATCTTCAAGCTGGCGAAACAAGGAGTGGAAGCCTGGTGGGATTCTCGAAACAGACGCGAACCCGAACCAGCCGTTAGCGCCGGGGATTAGCGAGCACCTCAAACTAGACGCGGCCGAGCCGCCCTGCCGCTATGCTGACGGGTGAACCAGCCGCACCAGCCAGAACGCAATTGCAGCCATCAGCGCGGAAGCTGGAATGGTTACGATCCATGCCCACACAATGCGTCTAGCCACGCCCCACCGTACCGCAGAGAGCCTGTGCGTGGCTCCTACACCTACAATTGCCCCGGTAATGGTGTGGGTGGTGCTGACGGGAATTCCAGCCAAAGCGGTCGAGAACAATGTGATCGCTCCGGCTGCCTCCGCGCAAAAACCTCCTACCGGCTTCAACTTGGTGATGCGCGATCCCATGGTGTGCACGATCCGCCATCCCCCAAAATAAGTTCCCAGCGCAATCGCCGTATGTGCCGCCAGAATGATTGGCCAATGGAATTTTCCCCAGTTACCCGCCAATTCAGACTGCGATAAGAAGTGCGCGCCGTAAAGTGCGCTGGCCACGATTCCCATCGTCTTCTGTGCATCATTGCCTCCGTGGCCCAGGCTGTATGCCGCCGCCGAAACAAGTTGCAACTTCCGAAACCAGACATCGATTTTTTGCGGCGGTTTATCGCGCAGCAACCAAAAGATGGCGACCATAAACGAGAATCCTAGAATCAGACCGACAACCGGCGCCACTACGATAAAAATTAAAGTCTTGTACCAGCCCGAAGCGATGATCACGTGCCACCCCGAGCGCATCACTGCTGCGCCGGCATAGCCGCCGATCAAAGCGTGCGACGACGAGGTTGGCAATCCCCACCACCACGTCAACAAATCCCAAACGATAGCGCCGATTAAGCCCGTAATCACGACATACTGGGTGACCTGATCAATGCGAATCATTCCCGAGCCGATGGTCTTAGCCACCGCGGTCCCCAGAAGAAAAGCGGCCACAAAATTGAAGAACGCCGCCCATACGACGGCCAGCTTCGGCGACAAAACGCGCGTCGATACGACCGTCGCGATGCTATTCGCGGCGTCGTGAAACCCATTCAGGAAATCGAAGATCAGGGCCACTACGACTGTGATGATCAGCAGCAGCAGGTCGGGCTTCACCAGGGTTCCTGTTCGCCAGAGTTGTGACAGCTAGACTTGAAAGCTTAGGTGTTCTTCAGTACGACGGTTTCCAGCACGTTGGCAACGTCTTCCGCCTTGTCGGTAGCTCGCTCCAGGAATTCCAGCAATTCTTTCACTTTGATCAGGTTGATGGGATCTTTCTCGTACTCGAACAGTCTGGCGATGGCCTGCTGTGAGACCAGATCAGCTTCGTTTTCGAGACGGTTGATCTCAACGCAGTGGCCTAATATGTCTCCGTTCTTCTGCATCAGTGACACGGCCTTCTGCAACTCCTGGGTTTGCATCAAGATGATCCGCGACAACTGCTCCGCTGCCGCGGGTGGATTCGAAATGTGATACATCACCGTGCGCGCGCCGGCGGCATTGATGAAATCCAGAACGTCGTCAAGTTTTGAGGCGAGCTGGTGAATATCTTCCCGGTCAAACGGAGTAATAAATGTCTGGTTCAGCTTGGTCAGGATGGCATGGGTGAGTTCGTCGCCTTCGCGCTCGATGCGGCGAATCGCATCGATTCTGCTTTCCACGTCGCGATAATCGGAAAACAATTCGACGAGCGAACGGGCTCCGGCAATCAGATTGTCGGACATGTCAGAAAACATCTGGAAGAAACTCGTATCCTTCGGGATGAGGCGGAACATTGGGACCAGAAAGCTCCACGAGTGTCAGTGTCAACAACAGTCTGCAGCGGAGAGGCGAGTCACTATCTCACGCCCTGCGGAATCGAGTCAAACGGCGGCGTGCTTAGGCCACAAACCATTTCTGTCGGAGATATTTCAAGAGTGGGAAGGTTGATTTCGCTGGAAAGGAGAAGAATAGGCTCAGTCGACTGATCGCCGATTGACAATTACAGCGGAGCGACGGGGCATTCCAACACACACCCCCAAGAGCAACGCAAAAACAGTGCCCGCTCCAATCACGACTCCGTGCAGGAAAGAAGCAAAAAAGAAATCCGGAGGCATCCCAGCATTGTCCCGAACTTCGGTGGCCAACACTAGATTACGATGTGACTAATCCTACTGTGCCCGAAGTAACCCATCACCCTTTAACCGCTTCCACCCTCCTCCGCACCTGCGCCACAAACACTTGATCTTTCGTCGACGCCAGATTAATTTCCACATTCGCCAGCGCTCCAGTGATGGCCGCCCGAGCCAGCGCCTGCGCCGTCGTTAAATCCGACCTCATGTTGGGATTCGTGATGGGAAACAGACTCTTACTAATTTGCCCAACTTCGTGCGCCTTCTCAGCCACGCCGAGTGGAACCCCGGCCGCCAGTTTTAGAGCGGCATCGATCAGTGCGTCGCCTCCGGCAAGGTCGCTCTTTGCAAGCTTGTATGCCTTCATCACAGCATCGTAAGACTCAGCGTCGGCATCTACAGCCGCCTTCAATTCCTCTCGCAACGGTCCCAGGCGCGCGATGGCCGCGCTCAATTGCGCTTCATGTTGTACATATGCTTTCTTTCCCCGCGACATCGACGCTACCATTACCGCCAGTGCGGCCGCCATCGCTCCCGCTGCCGCCGCTGCGCTGCCGCCGCCAGGGGTCGCGGTAGGCGCGGCAAGCTGCTCCACAAACGGCTCCACGCCCGCCCGCAATCCGCCCACTGCGATTTTTCCACTCATCACCGCTGTAAGCCGATTTTCTAGAATCAACGACGAATCGAAGTTCTCCACCTGCAAAAACCATTCCGCAGCCTGTTCCAGCGCGTTCTTCGGAATCAATCCCACGATCTCGCTCGACACCGGCATCACTCCGTACCGCGCCGCCTCACTCTTCACCATCTCAAACACGCGATGCACCGGAGTCTGCTCAAAATCCGTCAGATTCATCGAAACCTGGGCCTGCCCACGAACCAAGAACCCCGCGCCCTTTACGAAGCGCATACCCCCGTTGGAAAAACGCACTGCTTTCGCAATTTTTTTCGCGATCTCAACATCCGGCGTGTTCAAAAACACGTTGTATGCGATCAGAAACTTGCGCGCCCCCACCACCGTCGCTCCCGCCGTGGGATGCACTCTGGCCTCGCCAAAATCCGGCTTGCGCGCCGCATTGGTCTCAATCTCCGCGCGGATTCCCTCGAACTGCCCGCGCCGGATGTTTTCCAAATTCTGCCGTTCCGGCGTCGTCGCCGCCGCCTCGTATAAATAAACCGGAATCTGATACCGCTTCCAAATCTCGGCGCCCACATGCCGCGCCATGGCCACGCAATCTTCGATCGTCACCCCATCAATCGGGATGAACGGCACCACATCTGCCGCTCCCATCCTGGGATGCGCCCCTTTGTGCACGCATAGATCAATCAGTTCCGCGGCCTTCCCTACTCCGCGAATCGCCGCCTCCTGAATCGCCTCCCGCTCGCCGACCAGAGTAATCACGCTGCGGTTGTGGTCCGCGTCCATCTCGCGGTCCAGCAGGTAGACGCCCTCCATCTTCATGGCGGCAACAATGGCGTCAACCTTGGCGCGGTCACACCCCTCCGAAAAATTCGGTACACATTCCACTAGCGTTGACATAGGTCAGAAGAATATCCGGGCAACTGCGACGGAAGCAAGGCTCTCAGCTGATCGGATGCCCTAACTTTGAAGATTAGGACGCGGCCAATTATCGATGAGTTCTATCGCCGATTTCGTTAACTGTAAAGTCGGCCCGATTTGTCTGGCTCAATGCGTGCCTGCTAGTGCCCTTCAGGAAAACGCGATTCATGGCCCGCTACACACTGCCGGCGCCCATCGCGATAGATAAAATTGGTGAGGCGGGCGGTGTCGAAACACCCCGACATTTGCTCCACTGGAGCTATCAATGCAGCAGAATATGAACAGCCAATTAGTGGCGAGGGTACTAAGGACAACCCTAATCGTAATAGGACCGGACTTTTAAAACCATTGGCAATCAGCCGACTGGGAAGATGCGCGGTCCGGAAACTGGATCGGCCCCAGACTCCACAAAGTCCTTCCGCTCCTAAGCAACTAGCGCCATCGCAGTCAGGGGCTGGCTTCATCCGGAGCGAAGGGCAACGCATATCGTAGCGCCACCGGCCGGGCGTGTGCCCCTCGAAACGAGCGGGCAGTGGTTGGATTTGCCTGGAGTAAAACGGAATTGCGCAATTGTACTTGGCCTAGTCCTCCCGCTTCGCCGTTTTCTTGTTTCCCTATTTAGCACCGATGTGAAGCCTCGGTCGTGATCACCGCCCACGCGCCGCACATCGCGGAAGTCAATTGCGGCGGCGTCGAGGTTAGTACTTATCCACTCTCGCAAACTGATCTCGCCTTTGGGCAGACTCAGCAATTCGTCCAGGCATCTTTGACTTTTGGTTTTAGCCGCCACGATCACTTGTGCTGCGGTAACATGCAGTTCGGGGTCATCAGCGAGCTGCGCGTTGAACCAAACCTGAAACTCTTGCAGCACATCGGGGGAAATATCCATAGAGGATACCACTCGCTTGACAGACATGATTTAATCACAAACATGGAACAAGTCCAGTGGCACCGTTGTTCAAGGTGCGAGGGTACGGGGAAGAGGAGGTCAGACTCCGGAAAAGGATTCTCCGATGAACCGTGCCCCGACTGCGAAGGGCGCGGGGAAATACAAGTACCAGAACTAGACCCGGAATAGGAGAAGACCTTCATCAAAGGGTGTATTGTCCGTAAAGGGTGTATTGTCCGTGGGGTCACCTCGCGGCCCCGCCACTCAGCTCACTGCTGCTCCCCTCGTGTACCAGCCGAGCTTTTTGCACAGCGTTCCCGTAATCCACCTGGCACTCTTCCTTCTCTCGATGCAGCTTTTCCTCGAGATGGTGAAGAATCTCAGCGTTCCCCCATCGTTGTCCGTCTTTTCTGGGGGTACTGTTGAGCGTCCAATCGTTGTCATAGCGCTCGTCAGCTGCGAGCTTGCAGTCGAGGAGCGCCTTTTCAGCCGTATTCAGGTCCGCCTGTAACAGATTGCGCTGCCGATCCCGGTACACCTCGCGCTGAGCTTCAGCCTGCTGGCGGTCGTTGTCGCTGCAGCCCAGAAGCAGGCCAGCCAGCAAGAGCAGAAGGGGCATCGATTTCACTTTCGGCCTCCTTTGCATGTCGCGCTTCTTCGTCGCTGAGTTTTTTCGTTTACGGGCTGGGCGCCGATTATTCTATCGCACACCGTAAATTCTGCGGCGATAGGCGTCGGGAGTTTCAATCAAGAATGTTGTTTGCCCAGCCAGCATCAGCAGGTCTTGATCGCCGCTGATCAGCAGATCGGCTCTGCCGCTTTGGGCCAGATCCAGAAACGGCTGATCGTTTGCGTCCCGACATGCCGATGCGCATCTTTCCGTCGGGTCAATCACCTCGCAGTAAGGAAGATATTCAGCCAACAGTTCTCGTGCATCATCCGAAGAGAGCCTGAATTTTGGGTAACGGAAAACCCTCGTGATTTCCATTGCCGTTACGCGAGAGATCAAGGGCACGCAGCCACTTTCGCGCCAATGCTGGCGTGGCCAAGCCAAGCGGCCATTCGCAAATAAGAGGGCCGACACAACCGTCGTCGTATCAAAGACCACGCGCCGGCTCAAGCCTTTTCGCGCGCCCACGAAACAGCAGCTGTAACATCCGGTTCGTCAATCCCGAGTTGGATAAGCCGGGCGCGCACTTCCTCGGCGCGGCTCCGTTGCAGCGGGCGCAGGATGATGCACTCCCCATCTGTGCTCACGTCGAAGTATTCGACCCCGCTAAAACGAGTGACCACCGCTTTGGGAAGAGTGATCTGGTTCTTGACGGTCCTCTTAGCCAGCACGATAACCTCATTAAAGGAAACAAGGAAATCTTACCACAACTGACAATCCTGCAAATACCGGTAACTGCCCCCCTAATCCCCATCGCTAAAAACCCCCATGCTATCCTGCCCTCATAGCGCGTCTTCATGCGGATTCTCACTCGCTACATTCTTCGCGAAGTGACCTCGCACGCCGTCATCGGCGCGGCGATCTTCACGTTTGTGCTCTTTACCCGTGATCTGGGACGGATTCTCGAACTGGTAGTCCGAGCCAGCGCACCGCTGCCCAGCGTCGGCGAAATTTTTCTTTACACAGTGCCCCTCGCGCTCACTTACACCATCCCCATGAGCGTGCTGGTCGGAATCCTCATTGGCCTGAGCCGCCTCGCCGCCGATAGTGAAATCACCGCCATGCGCGCCAGTGGTATGGGCGTATGGGACTTTGGCCGCGTGTTAGCGATTTTTGTGGCAGCAGCCTGGGGACTGGCTCTGCTCAATGGGGTCTATCTCGCTCCCTGGTCGCTCGCTTCCCTCGGGCGTCTCGAGGATCAACTCAAGGGTTCGCAAGTTTCTTTCGAAGTGCAGCCTCGGGTCTTTTACGAAGGTTTTCCGAAGATTGTGCTCTACGTGCAGGACGTGCACAGCGCCCAGGGCGCGGCCCTATGGAAAGGCGTGTTTCTTGCCGACATTTCCGACGCCGCCAATCCCCGCATCACGCTGGCCCACGAAGGCATTCTGGTTGCCGAAGGTCAGGACCGATTGCATCTGCACCTGAAAGACGGTTCCACGCACGAAACCGATCCTAAGGAGGCCGACAAATATCAGATTTCCACCTTTCACGAAACCGACATTCCCATCGAATTGCCTTCCTCTGAGAACAAAGCAGAAGAGCAAGTCCCCGTCCGGGCGATTCCCACGTGGGCTCTGCGCGAGCGCGCCGCGAGCGTCGATCCAGTTTCAGCGCGCTGGTATCTCATCGAGTTTCATAGCCGCTTCGCATTGCCCACAGCCTGCCTGGTATTGGCCATGGTCGGAATCCCCCTCGGCCTGTCTTCCAAAAAGGCGGGAAAGTCCGGCGGTTTCGTGCTCACCATCGTGTTGGTTTTTGTCTACTACTTCGTTTCGCTGATCGGAGTTTCTCTTGCCAAACAGGGCCGAGTAAGTCCCGCTTTCGGAGCGTGGCTCGCCAATCTGGTATTTTTTTCCGCGGCCTTGTTCCTCTTATGGCAGGCAGAGCGCCGGCCGATCGCGCTCTCGGCAATCAAGTTACCGTGGAAGCGTGACTCGGCATTGCCTGCGACGCCTACCGTACACGAGCGCAGATTGAGGCGCAGGGAGACCGGCACCGCTTTCGAACGCGCCTCCACGCGGCGGCGCGTTTTCAGCGCAACTTTTCCTACTCTTATTGACGACTATGTGCTGCGAGATTTCTTCGTTTATCTGGGAATGATTGTTTCCACTTTTCTCGTTCTGCTTTTGGTCTTCACTTTGTTCGAGTTGTTGGGAGATATCCTGCGCAACCAGACCCCGGCGCTGGTGGTCGCGGAATATTTGCTCAACGTCGCTCCGTACTTGCTCTACAGCGTCGCGCCGCTGATCATGTTGCTGGCGGTGCTTATCACCTTTGGACTGATGAATCGCTCGAATGAGATCACTGCTATCAAGGCGACTGGAACCAGCATCTATCGCATTGTGACGCCGGTATTGCTGGCCGCCGCGTTGTTGGCGGCGGGGCTGTTCTTTGCCGACCAGTTCTACCTGCCCCACACGAATAAGCGGCAAGAGGCACTGCACAACCAGATTAAGGGCAAACCCGCACAGACTTACTTGCGTCCGGATCGCCGCTGGATCTTCGGTCAGCATAACGATATCTACTATTACCAATTCTTTGATCCGGACCGGGATCAGTTCGCCAATCTCACCATTTTTCAACTCGACCCAGCCAGTTTCGCCATCACGCAACGCATTCACGCCGAGCGAGCCCACTGGGCTGACAGCATGAATCGCTGGATCTACGAGCAAGGCTGGCAGCGCACGCTGCGGGGTTCCGCCATCGCCGGCTATCATACTTTCGACGTCTCTACCTTCCCCGAAATCAGCGAAGCGCCTTCGTATTTTAAGAAGGAAGTGAAGCAATATTCAGAGATGAACTATGAGGAACTGCGGCGCTACATCCGCGATTTGCAGCAGAGTGGATTCGACGTTGTCCGCCTGCGGGTGCAGTTGAACAAGAAGCTTTCCTACCCGCTAATCACTCTTATCATGGCGGTTCTTGCAGTTCCCTTTTCGCTGTCTGCGGCAAAAAAAGGAGCTGTCACCGGAGTCGCGGTCGCCGTAGGGATCGCTGTGGTTTACACCGTGGTGTCGCGGTTGTTTGAGGCCATGGGCGACATCAGCCAGTTGCCTCCGGCCCTGGCAGCATGGTCGCCGGACCTGATTTTCGCCTTGGCCGGCGCGTATCTTATTCTTAAAATCCCAACCTAACCGTTCTTATAACTCCAAGCTATCTGCTTCTACTTTACCGCTACACCTGTGGGGTTGTTCAACGTGACGAAAGGCGCTTGTGGGGTTAACGCTCCAGTGGCCTGGGTGATGGCGTATTCAGAAACGTTTCCAGTAATGAAGTTGGCCACTAAAATCCAAGCGCCGTCGGCGCGGATGGCGATCGAATTAGCTCCGGTATTCGTCGCCGTCGGCGTTCCGGCAATCGCAGTCAACGCTCCGTTGGAAGGACTAATTCGAAATCCGGAAAGTTGGCTCGATCCTGTATCTACCACGTATACGTACTTTGCGAAAGGATCCACCGCAATCGGCCCCGGCGCGTCGCCAGCAGCGAACGGAGAACTCGCGACGGCTTGCAGGCTGTAATCCGCAAGCGGGCAGCTCTGCGAGATCGCGGCGCAAATCGTGAAAGCGCTGACGTTGTTTGAGGCAGCATTTGCCACGTAAACGAACTGACTACACGAATCAACGGCAACGCCAGAAGGGGTGGTCCCGGTCGGATACGTCGGGATGGCGGCCAGCGCGAGGGCTCCACTCGAAGAAACCGAGTAATTCAAGAGAACGTTGTTGACCGAATCCGTTACGTAGAGATTTTCCGTTGTGGGAGCGGCCGTACCCGAGCACGCTGCGAACAGCGGCGGGCGCACCGTTGGAGTCACGGCCAAGGCCGATGCGCTTGCAGCCCCTTGCACTTGGCCCGGCTGGGAAAGTGGGAAAGGCGAGCCTGCGACCTCGGTTAGCGTGCCACTGCTCACGGAAAATACTGAGACCGTTCCCGGCACAGCCACCGTGGAAGTCGCGGTTACGCCGTTGCACGTATACTGCTGCGTTATTCCAGATGTTGCCACGTCTGCAACGAACAGGTATTTTCCTGCGGAATCGATGGCTAATGAATTAGGAACTACAGGCGCCGGCGTTACCTGGGCAGGAGTACTCGTGCTTGTGGCTGTAACGCACGGCACATTTACGGTCGGACTGGTGGGCTGCATGGCCGCTGGCGCCGACCCCGCCGCCAATTTGCCATCAGCTTGGATTTTGTAACTGACGATTCCAGTGGCGCTGCCAGGAAGCGTAGCATTCTGGGTAACAATCACGTAAGCGAATGCTCCCGCCGGATCCAGCACAACTGCCCCGGGAAATCCCGGGGTTGGAGGACCGATTACATTGTTGATCTGCGAAACCTGGCCATTGCTCAAATCTAGACTGAAGGTCTGCATCACCGCCGAACCATAGGTGGGCACTACGACCAACCCATTCGACGCGGCCGTGTACTTGTTACTGCAAGCCATCAAGAGACCGATCGCAACCAGAGCCACAATCGCCGCAATCCAGGGAAACCTTGTCCGCATTCTTTACCTTATCTCCTGTGAACGTGCTGATGCATTCCCCGGCCGCCCTAAACCGGGCATGAACGCTATCGGAAGGCGGGAATGGCCATCCATTTATGTATCAGGAATGCGCGGGAAGAGCAAACGCGCTCTCGACCTATTGGAACCAGAAGCGCCGACACGAGTTGCCTGAAGATGCCAGTCGCGCCGAGTGGGCTGGTGGTACCGAGTACTTGGTACCGAGAAAACGATGAAGACGACGAGGGAAGACAAACGGTTTCTAGGTCACTACCAGGTGCTGCGTACAAGCCTCAAACTTCCCGTCCTGCCGTCACGATCTCAAGAGGTTGATGTGTGGCAGAGGTTGTCGGAGTAATCGGCAATCGTATTTCAACCATGAGTCCGCCTCCGGCGCGGTTCATAGCCGCGACCCGCCCACCGTGGAAGCGGACCGCGCGCTCGGTGATCGCTAGTCCAAGACCGACGCCGCCAGTGTGGCGGCCGCGAGCATCGTCAAGGCGGTAGAAGGGTTGAAACAATTTTTCCAACGCATCAGCAGGAACACCGTCGCCGCAATCAGTCACGCGGATTACGGCCTCGCTGACTGCGCCCGTGCTTCTCTCCAGTTGAATCTCAACTGTCGAGCCTTCGCGGGTATAGCGAATCGCGTTGCGCACGACATTCTCGATCGCACTGTGTAGCAGCGAGGCATCTCCGTGCACTTCCCAAGTGCCGGCGGGAATTTCGCTGCGTACATGGCAATGTCTAGCCTGTGCTTCGAACTCCGCGTCTTCGGCAACGCTCAGCACTACTTCCTCCAGCGGAACTGGTGTGGAGGGCACACGTTGCTCGCCATCCTCCATGCGCGCCAGAGTAAGCAGACGACCAATCAGTTCGTTCAGGCGCCCAGCTTCTAGTTCAATGCGATCGAGCATCGTAGCGCTCTCTGGATTGGCGCGTTGACGAGCCAGTCCCAAGGCGACATTCAGCCGCGCCAGCGGGGAACGCAGTTCGTGCGAAATATCATTCAGCAGGCGGGATTGCGCCTTCACCAGATTCTCCAGCCGCTCCGCCATGGCGTCGAAATCTCGCATCAACCCGGCAACCTCGTCGCGCCGGCGGATGTTCGGAGCACCGGCGCGGGCGGTAAGATCACCCGCAGCCAGTTGGCGCGTTGCTGCGCGCAGGCGAACCACGGGCATGGTCAAGAACCATGCCAACAGATAGCAAACCAGTCCAGAAGAAACGATGGCGATGAACAGGCCGGGAATAGGCAATCCTCGTGGCCCAAGGAAGAGGCGCGGCCCGGGAGGAGGAGCCAAAATCAGGGTGTAACGGTGTGCGCCGTCCGACGAAGCACGCGAGTCGCGCAATACCGGTGGCGGAGCGGGAAAAATAAATCCCTCGTGGGGGATTCTCGGGCCTCCGCCGGCGACGCGAACCGCCCAATCGGGAGCCCCGCGGTGCGACATCTCCTCCATATTTTCGTTGAATAGAAAGACGCGGACATGCTGCGTGCTCTCCAGATTCTGCAAGTATTTCCGAAGCCCGCGGCTGCCGCCTTCTTCGTAGGCCTTCACCGAATCATTCAACGCGGTCGCCAGAAGACCTTCCCAACTTGAGGTCCGCGGCCGGAACGCCAGGGTCACCAGAATCGCGAGCACAAGAAACAAAGCAAACGCCACCCAGAAGGAGAGAAAGATCTTGAGAAACAGGCTCTTCATGGCGTTATGAGGTGCTCTTTACCTTCTCCGCAGGTTTCTCATCCGCTCTTTCCCGCGGCCGCGCGAAAATGTAGCCGACCCCTCGAATCGTCTTGATGTGCTCGTCGTTGTCGGTGTCACCGAGCTTTTTTCGGACCTTGCTCACGTGCATGTCGATGCTGCGATCGAATGGCGAAAACTTCCGGCTGAGGACGGCATTCACCAAACGTTCACGCGGCACCACCCGCCCAGCTTCGCGCAGTAAAACTTCCAACAGGTTGAACTCGACCGAGGTGAGATCGACGGGCTCGCCGTCACGCCGCACGCTACGGGTCGCCGGATCAAGTTCAATTTCCCCAACCCGAACAATGTCCGGAGCTGAGGGGCCACCCTTATCAGTGCGTGTTCGCCGCAACACGGCGCGAATGCGAGCCACCAGTTCCCGGGGATTAAAAGGCTTCGGCAGATAATCGTCCGCGCCGATCTCCAGGCCCACGATGCGATCGACGTCTTCTCCCCGCGCCGTAAGCAATAGCACTGGCAGGCGGGAAGTCGCGCGGATGCGGCGCAGCACCTCGAAGCCGTTAATGCCCGGTAACATTACGTCTAACACCACCAGCAGGTATCCACCACCGGTAGCGCGCTGCAGTCCATTTTCGCCGTCATGCACCGCTTCTACTATGAATCCCTCCGCTTGCAGGTATTCGCCCACAAGGGTGCAGAGTTCCACATCGTCGTCAATTATAAGAATGCGTTCCATTTTCGCTATTCTCATTGTGCACCACGTAGCGTGCCGGTTGCGGTAAAGAATTGTCAAACTCTGATCGGGTTCGGCGTTCCCGGTTGACAAAACTTTACTCGGATTGACTGACTTTTTACCACTTTTCTTCCCCAGCCGTGTTTCTATCAGTGTACGGAATAGTGCCAGGTTCCGGGAAGGAACCGTTATTCAGATTAGGAGCGACACCTTATGAAATCGATTCGTTTTCGGTTCCTCGTAGCAGCGCTCGCAGTAGTTTTGGGCGCTGCCATCTCTAAAGCGCAAACCACGGATACAACTCCGTCCTCAGCTCCGGCCGGTCACGGACATAGGCACGGGATGAGGGGACCCATGATGGATTTCCCGTTCAAACAACTGAATTTGACCGACGCCCAGAAGGCGCAGGTAAAAGAGTTGATGCAGAAAGAGCATTCCACCATGAAGCCACTGATGCAGCAAATGCACCAGATGGATCAGCAAATTAAGCAGTATTCAGAAAGCACAGGCACCTTCGATGAAACCAAAGTACAGGCACTGGTAACGCCACAGGCGCAAACCCTGGTGCAGTTGAAGGTGGAACAGGCGCGGATTCACAACGAGTTGTATCAGCTACTCACGCCCGACCAGCAAACCAAGATGAAGGAGATCGAGGCCAATCGGGAAGCGCGCATGCAGCAACACATGCACAGCAAGCCGGCAAGCGCACCGCAGCAATAATGCGGCAGCCGCGCGGGGTTAGCTCGAATCTCTCCGCTTAGCCCCGCGCTTTTTATTCGCAGTAAGCTCTGGAGCGAATGTGATGGAAATGGCTGAGGTATTCATCTTCAACGCAGGATGGCTCTTCTTTGCCGCGTGGGGAATCGTGTTGGCAGCCGTCGGCATTATCGCTTTCGGACAGGACATCCTCGAAATCGATCCGCGCGGCTCCAGCGAAAATAATCAAATGCGGATTAATCGCTAAGGACACGAAGTCCCGCGAGGCTTCTTCGTGAAAGTTCTTAGTAAACCGCTTTCCTAATCCTGCTTTACCTCATCCCACCTGCTAAAATTTCATCTGCATGATCCCCAAGAGTATGCGTCCGCTGCTACCCTACCTCAAGCGCTATCGCTGGGGATTTGTACTGGGGGCGTTGTGCATTGTCCTGAGCAATGGCGCGCAGGCCGGCCTGCCGCGCGTGATCGGAAACGCCGCCCAAAGCCTTTCCAGCGGCGTCACCCGCCATAAACTTCTTATCTTTACCCTCGAGGTCCTTGTGCTGGCGGTGGTCCGCGGAATTTTTCTCTTCCTGACTCGCTGGATCGTGATCGGTATTTCCCGTGATATCGAGTTCGATTTGCGCAACGATCTGTTCGCGCACCTGGAGACTCTCTCCTACTCCTACTACCAGCGCATGCGGACCGGCGACATCATGGCTAGAGTGACCAACGACTTGAATGCGGTGCGAATGCTCATGGGGCCGGCGATCATGTATTCCGCGAACACCTTTGTGTTCACAGCGGCGGCGCTTTGGTTCATGGTTCATACCAGTCCCAAGCTAACCCTGTACGCGTTCTTGCCGCTGCCAGTGGTTAGCGTTGTCATCCAATATTTCGGCCGACGCATTCATGAGCGCTTCGAAAGAATTCAGGCAATGTTCTCCGACATTTCAGCCCGAGCTCAGGAGAATTTTTCCGGAGCCCGGCTGATCCGCGCTTACGTGCAAGAAGAAGCAGAGATTGCGGCTTTTGAAGCTGCAAATCAGGAATATGTCGCCCGCAGTCTGAAGCTGGTCCGCCTCATGGGCATGCTGTGGCCAACGCTCGAACTCATGCTCGGCTTGGCGCTGGTGCTGGTCTTATGGATCGGCGGCCGTGAAGTCTTGGCCGGCCGCATGCAAATCGGAGCCTTCACCGCCTTCAACATTTACATGATGCAGTTGACTTTCCCCATCATCGCCCTCGGCTGGGTAGTGAATATTTTTCAACGCGGAACTGCATCGCTGGTGCGGCTCAACGAAATTCTTCAGGAGCAGCCGCAGATAAGCGACGAAGCCGCGGCCAAAGATTTAGAAGTTCAAGGTGAAATCGAATTCCGCGGGTTGAATTTTGAATATGAAGGCAAGCCCGTGCTGCGCGACCTCAATCTTCGAATCCCCGCCGGTACCAGCATGGCAATCGTAGGCCCTACGGGCTCAGGAAAAACCACGCTGGTCAACTTGATCCCGCGCATCTACGACGCAGCGCCCGGCATGGTCCTCCTCGATGGCCGGCCCATCCGAGAGTTTTCGTTATCGTCGTTGCGCAAGAGCATCGGGTTTATTCCGCAGGAGACTTTTCTGTTCAGCGATCGCATTCGCGAGAATATTTCCCTGGGCGTGGATTCTGCGAGCGATCAGGCAATTCACGATGCGGCCGAGGCGGCTAACGTCGCCACTGACATCGAAAGCTTTTCCGAGCGCTACCAGACTATGGTTGGCGAGCGTGGCATCACGCTTTCCGGCGGCCAAAAGCAACGCACCGCTATCGCCCGTGCCCTGATTCGCAACCCGCGCATTCTTATTCTCGATGATGCGCTTTCCAGCGTCGACACACATACCGAAGACAAAATCCTGAATCACCTGCGCGAAGTGATGCAGGGCCGCACAACTATTTTCATCTCTCACCGCGTTTCCACCGTCCGCAATGCCGACCGCATCGCCGTGCTGCACGACGGACGAATTGCGGAATCCGGCACCCACGATGAACTTCTCGCCTTGAATGGCTACTATTCCGACCTGTATAACAAGCAGTTGCTGGAAGAAGAGCTGGCCGGAGTTTAGGCCGCGAATGTACCCAGCAGCGGCAACCTCCATGCAGCGAGTCGACGCAGACGAGATTCTCGATTCCGACGGTTGTTCGGCGCGTGAAATCCAGAACGTGCTCACCGTCCTCGGCCGCATTAACCGATGGTTCGGCGGGGTTGCCACTACGCGAAAGATGGTGGAGCGTGTTGCCCAAGCAACCGGAGCAAAACACTTTTCCCTCTTGGAAGTGGCGGCGGGATTGGGCGAAGTCCCAGAGGAAGTTTGCGCCAAAGTCGCTCCCAGCGGAATTACCCTTGATCTGACGTTGGTGGATCGTGCTCAGTCTCACCTGCCCGATAGACATAGCGCAAATCGAGACCGTACCTCAGCAAAGCAAGGCATCGTCGCCGATGCGCTTTCTCTGCCTTTCGCTGACGGAGCCTTCGATCTGGTGAGCTGCAGCCTCTTCGCTCACCATTTGAATTCGCAGCAACTGGCGGAATTCGCGAGGGAAGGCTTGCGCGTGAGCCGGCGCGCGTTGCTGATCAACGACCTCATTCGGCATCCCTTGCACCTGGCGTTGGTTTACGCCAGCTATCCCATTATGTGCAACCGCGTCGCGTGGTTGGATGGGCTGACCTCGGTGCGCCGATCCTACGTTCCCGATGAAATTCGCGCAATGCTCGCCGCCACTTTTTCTCCTGAGGTACGGTCAGAGATCTCCTGCAACTATCTCTATCGCATGGGAGTAATTGTATGGAAGGAGGGAGAAGATGTGGCCTTGTGGCGGCGTGGCTAACCCACACGCGTGCACAATACGAATATCTACCGCACGACCAGCACTTCCCTTATATTGTCGCGGGCCAGAAAAAATTTAATCGACGCAAAATCGCGAAACAGATTCTCAATGTGCCGATTATTAAACACGCGCTGTAACTGAAACCCATCGGAGATGGTATTAGCCCCCGCTCCTGCGCGCCGCGCCTCCCGGCGCAATTCAATTTTCTGCATTTCGAGAGTGTCAGGACCCACAATGTGGAAGCGGTGGCAGGGAGAGTCCGGACCAGCATCTCGAGTATGAAAAAAAGCCAGCAGCATGCCACCGGGTTTCAGCACCGACCACAACCTTCCCACAACCGGTTTCACCAAACCTTCGTCCAAATAGTCCGGAAGATTCCAGCACAGGATCACATCGAACTGAGCGGCGGGATAGACCAGATTCTCCGCCAGAAACTTGCGGCTATCCAGTACGTCAATTCCCTGCTCGTCTTTGGTCACCAAGTCCGGATCAGTCGATGCCGTAAGCAGATCCTCACTGTAGATTCGATGGCCGCGCTCGGTAAAAAGGCGAATATTACTGGGCGAGGTCGAACCTAAATCCAGAACACACATTGCTTCGGCTGATTCCCAATTCCGCGACAATTCCCCGAGACCGCTGGAACGGCGGGTTAGCTTTTGTAAATTCTGCGCTTGGGTAGTTTCCGGACTGGAAGAACTGCGAAAGAATTTCATGAAATTCTGTGAGACTGACGACATCCTGAATTCATCGCCCCTGGATAATTTTTTTCGCGCCCCCGCGGTCTGGTAGCCGCGGGACGCCATGGTCTAGGCCGACCTGCAAAAGTTCATTTTGTTGCGACATCAGTACGGTGAATATCCACTTTCCCCTTGAAAAAGGCGCCTTCTTCAATGGAGATACGCTGGGTCGTAATGTCCCCATTCACAACCGCGGACTTACGCAGTTCGACGCGCTCGCTGGCCTGGACGTTGCCATCCAACTTCCCCTGCACTACTACTCCCTTGGCCTCAATGCTGGCTTTGACCTGCCCGTTGGGGCCAACCGTTAAATTGTTGCCCTTCAGCATGATACTGCCATCAACCTTGCCGTCAATGTACATATCTTCGCTACCCGAAAGTTCGCCTTTGATGATGACTGACTTACCTAATTGGGCTAATCCACTGGCGGGCGCGCTCATGAAACGGTCTCCTGCGTTAAGGAAGTTAGAGGGGATCCTCCGGGGTCAAGCATCTGGGAAAAACCGGAATGGTTACCCACTGCAACGACTATACGCAAGGCACGGAGGGTGCGGCAAGCACAACAGTGCCATTATTGTGCCGGGTCTACTGTAGAGAAAATGGACGCTGGTGCTTGATACACTAAGCGGGGTAGGTCAATATGATTTCGCGGATGGCTCTCGCGGTTTCGATTATTTTCTTGTTGGCGGCAATGTGCCCGGTTTCTGCGCCTGCATGGGCCCAATCGAGCACCCCCGAAACTCTGCCCCTTCCCATCGAACTGGTGCGCACCACCGTGGCAAACGAGGTCGCCGCCGCCAACGACGGCTCCGTCAAGCATATGTTCCGCGATTACAAGAAATATGCGCAAGGATCGCAGACCCGCATCTACGTGGAGACGCGAGAAGCCATGGCCGGCATGACGATCGCCTACAATGACAACCCGCTTACCCCACAACAACTGCAGAGTGAAGAAGGACGTCTTTCCGGATTAGTGAATAACCCGCAGCAACTGGAGCGCAAGCGGCGGCAAGAAAAGGAAGAAACTGACCATACGCTGGCCATTGTAAAAGCACTGCCCGATGCTTTCATTTTTTCATACGACGGTACGGAGGCTGGAACAGCCCGCCTGGGAAGAGACGGAGTGCAGTTGATGCGCCTGAGATTTCGTCCAAATCCCACATATCGGCCCCCCTCTCACGTGGAGGACGTTCTCGTTGGTATGAGTGGGTTCCTGCTCATTGATCCCGAGGCACACAGGATTGCCAGGATCAACGGCACGCTGTTCAAGGAAGTTACTTTCGGCTGGGGAATCCTGGGACACCTCGACCGAGGCGGACATTTCCTGGTGGAGCAGCAAGGGTTACCAGAGGGTTCATGGGAAATTTCACGAATGTCGCTGAACTTCAATGGAAAAATCCTTCTGTTCAAGACTATTGCCATCAAATCGGAAGAAGTATTCAGTGATTTCCAGCGAGTGCCCGCCAGTTTGTCGTTCGCTGAGGGCGTTCAGATGTTGAAGGCAGAACGAGCCAAGCTGGCAGCCGGCCACACCGAGGCGGTGCGTGCGCAAAACAATCGCATTAATAATTAATGGCATTTAATTAGTTACGCACCAGCCCGCACCGTTTCCTGTCGGACCGTCAACTTCTCGATCATATCTTCCTTGATGCGGTACCCGGTTCCCATCTGGTCACTGATCGCGATCATGCCCTCTGGAGAAACCTGCACTTCCGGTTCGATAATGTCTTCCTTCCAGTAACGCTTTGAGGCGGAAACATCTCCGGGGAGACTGAAATTCTCCAAGGTAGAAAGCGCAATGTTGTGGGCACGGCCAATTCCTGATTCCAGCATTCCGCCGCACCAGACGGGAATCTTTTGCGACCGGCAAATATCGTGAATTTTCTTGGCTTCGGTAAATCCGCCCACACGCCCGACCTTGATATTAATGATACGGCAGGCACCAGTTTCAATTGCGACCGCCGCGGCGCGGGCGCTGACGATGGACTCATCGAGACAAATCGCGCTGCGCAGTTCTCTCTGCAGCCGCGCGTGGTAAAAAATGTCGTCATCCCACAGCGGTTGCTCGATCATCAGCAGGTTGAACTGATCGAAGCTCCGCAGGTGTTCCACTTGATCGAGCGTGTAAGCCGAGTTCGCATCGCAACTCAGCGTAATGTCGGCCCAGCGCGCACGAATTTTCTCCAACACATTTACATCCCAGCCGGGCTTGACCTTTATTTTAATGCGGCGGTAGCCAGCCGCCAGTTCAATCTGAATCTTATCCAGTAATTGTTCGACCGAGTCCTGAATTCCGATCGACACGCCGCAGGCGATTTCCGATCGTGTGCCGCCCAATAGCTGCCATAAGGGTTGGTTCTTTTGTTTCGCCTCGGCGTCCCAGATTGCATTTTCCAAAGCCGCCTTGGCCATGCGGTGGCCTCGCACTCTGGAAAAAAGCGCCGTGCAATCGCGTGCCGATTCGAGATTGCGCCCGAGCACCGCAGGAGCAAGATAGCGAATGATGGTTGGCCAGGCGCTCTCCGCCCACTCACTGCTGTAAAAAGGATCTTCCCCCGCCACGCACTCGCCCCAGCCATTCACGCCGTCGCAGTGCGCGGTGATCAAAAGAATTCGGCGGCTATAGGTGCGTCCAAAACTCGTCTCGAAAAAATGGACGAGCGGCATCTGAATCTCGCGCAGCGTGATGGCTTCAATTTTCATGATTCAGCGAGCGAAATCATCAACTGTGGTTTTTGTATTTCTTTGTGCCTCTGTGGCGAATGATTTTGGTGAATTATTCCTGCGACGCGTACGACCACTTCTCATCCCACTTCCCCAGCACAAACTTACCGTTGTCCGCGGTGTCTCGCTCGTAGCCGAGAACTGTAAGTCCTTCGTCGAAAGCCCGAAGAAATTGTTTGCGATTGCGCTCCTGAATCTGCTGCGCTTTGCCGCGGGTTTCGGTTGCGGCCTTCCAATCGTATATTTGCGCCGGAACCCCGATAGCGGCTTCTTGTTGAAACGATGGATTCCGTCCCGATGCCAGCAATGTTTCAACGCGTCTGGATTTCAGCCACCACTCGGCGATGAGACGGTCGCTGGGAAGGCCACCCTGCAGCGGCGATGACGTGATCCCATACTGGTTGATGTTGTAACGGCGCGCGATCGCCCCCAACTTTTCAATATTTAGATAAGAATTCTTGATCTCGAGTGGGTCAAAAGTCCACTCGATCAGTTCAATTCCGCGAGCCAAGGCATCTTCGCGCTGCAACAATTTCAAACGCCCGCCCAGTCCTGCATTGCGATACTCGCTACGTACTGCCAGCATATGCGAGTGAAGATAGACGCGACCCGATCTTGTTCCGGGCACGGAAAGCGCAAAGGCAATCATCTCATCTTCATCAAAGGCGCCTATCACTTGTCCACCCACTTTTTCGGCCACGACGAACATGCGCAGCGGAACCAGTTCAGCGTCGGTAAAATGCCAAATCTCTTTTTGCAGGGAAACACAGGCGCGCAGCTCGCTGAGGCCCTCGCAGTTCCGGATTACGATAGTGTCCGCGCTCACGATCGCCTCTCCTGTTGCTTGGCTTGCTGCCACAGAGATTCAAGTTCATCCATCGCAGCACTCTCAATGTTGATTCTCTTTTCGCGCAGACGCTGCTCCATCCACTGAAATCGTCGGCGGAACTTGCGATTGGTTTTGCGCAGCGCCGATTCGGGATCAATCGCGAGATACCGCGAGATATTTACCAGCACAAAAAACAGATCGCCGACTTCTTCTTCCAGCCGCAATCGAAGATGCTCGGAAATGATCTGGCGGCCGGAACCAGCCACGCCGTGGCGTTCAGGTCGCGGGCCGGGAGCCGGAAATTCCCGCAGATGCTCGCGCAGCTCAGCTGTTTCCTCGGCAAGCTTCTCAAACAGTCCTTCCATATTCGGCCAATCAAAACCCACTTGGGCTGCCCGTGAACTCAGTTTGTGAGCCTCCAACAGCGACGGCATCGCAGAAGAGATGGACGCGAGAATCGACGCCGGAGTCTCTTCCCTGCCGCTTAAACCTTTATCTTCATCTTTTTCCGTAACTGACTCCGCTCGCTTTCTGCGCTCTTCCACTTTCAACGCTTCCCAATTGCGCTTAACGTCAGCCGAAGTTTCTGCTTTTGTATCGCCAAATACGTGAGGATGTCGGTCCACCAACTTCTGCGAAAGCCGGTCGAGCACATCGTCGATGGAAAAAGTTCCCTGCTCTTTGCCTATCTCCGCGTAGAAAAGGACCTGCAGCAGAAGGTCGCCAAGCTCTCCGGGAAGTTCTTCCCAATCTCGATTGTCGATCGCTTCCAGCACTTCGTAGGTTTCTTCGAGCGTGTAGGGCTTGATGGAGTCAAAGGTCTGTTCGCGGTCCCACGGACATCCTCCGGGAGCCCGCAAGCGCTCCATGATGGCGACTGCGCGTTCGAAACGTTCGCCGGTTGTGGACATTGTCAATCACTCTAACTGACACGCGGCGCTGCGGGCAATGCACGAGGCGGATGGCAACAAACCGCTGCTTCCGCTGCGGCATCCAAGCTCGTCTGGATTCTGATTGCGTTTCCTCAAGAACCGCTTTAACTGAGCGCTCTCATGTTCCGAAGAATTTTGAAGGGTGCCGGCGGCACATGGGTGGATCAGGAAGTGATCGTAAGTAACGGCGTGGTCACCAGCCGCAACCCGGACGATATTCCTGCTTTCAATCGCGAGATGATTTCATTATTCTCGAAAGGCGCCAGGCAGAGCGGGCAGTCCGAACGGAAAGTCGCGTAGACTGCGATTTCAGAACCGGCTCGTCGGAACTCGCGGCGAGCCGGCGAGTGTTTTCCTCGTTCCATCTGCACGCAGCCCGATTTTTGGGCAACGTACATGAGGTACTAAGGTTACCTTCTCTGCCGGCAAAGCGGAGAGCACACTTATTTAAGACGGCAAAGCGGGCAAATTCGCGGCTCGACGGTCACTTTTCTTAAGTCCCGCATCTAATTGAAACACATGGCTTTAACGGCTAATCCTCGATCCTCCCTGGAGGGCCAACAATTCCAGGTGGTGGTGATTGGCGGCGGCATTAACGGAGTCGCCGTGGCGCGGCAGTGCGCTCGCGCCGGAAAGCGCACACTGCTGGTGGAGCAGAATGATTTTGCCTCTGGAGTAACCAGCCGCTCTACACGAATAATCCATGGCGGCCTTCGCTACCTGGAGCACGGTGAGCTTGGGCTGGTCCGGGAATCGCTTCGCGAACGGGAAACGTTGCTGCGCGAGCGCTCGCTTCTTGTGCATCCTATGCACTTCCTCTTGCTGCTGAATGAGAACAGCGAGCGCAGCGCGTTGAAAGTACGGGCAGGATTATGGCTCTACCGACGCCTCGCGGGAAAAAAATCCAACACCGACACAACCGAGATGGAATTGAAGCGCCTGGAGCGGGCGCTCGACGCCGGCCGTCGCTGGTCGTTCTTCAACTACGAAGACGCGCAATGCGAGTTTCCCGAACGCCTGGTCGCGGAATGGCTGATGGAAGCGGTGGAAGCGGGCGCAGTGGTCCGCAATCATATGGAGGCCCTTGCCGTGGATGTAACCCATGGTCGCATTCGCGGGGTGCTGCTGCGCGACCAACTCAGCGGGCGCGACGAACGCGTCGACGCCGCCTGGGTAATTAATTGCAGCGGTCCTTGGGCCGACCGCGTCTGCCAGCGCTCTTCGATTCGCACCGGGAAGCCGATGGTGGGCGGAGTGCGCGGCTCGCACATTCTACTGCCACGATTTCCCGGATCGCCGAATACGGCCGTCTATGCCGAAGCGGCGGACGGACGTCCGTTCTTCGTTCTTCCCTGGAACGATCAAATTCTTGTAGGAACCACCGAAGTCGCCGACAGTGGCGATCCGGGCCGGGCCGCCCCCTCTGCTGAAGAGATCGGCTACCTGGTGAAGTCAGTAGCGCAATTATTCCCCAAGGCAAAAATATCGGCACAGTCGGTGAAGCACGCCTTTGCAGGCATCCGCCCGCTTCCCTACTCTCCAAACCACAAACCTTCCGCGGTAACGCGACGCCATATTCTGCACGACCACTCCGGTGACGGCGCGGCTCGCATGATTTCTGTGATCGGCGGCAAACTGACAACGGCAGCGTCGCTGGCTCGAGAGTGCGCGCGCAAAATCGGTTTGGGTGTAGACGAACCCAACACGATCACCATGGCCGCTGGTCCCGCGCTGGATCCTTTGTTAGACGAAACCGTGCTGGAGATCGCGCGCATCGGATCGGTAAGCGAGGAAACCGCTCGCGGCATGCTTGAGTGGCATGGCAAGCGCGCCGCCGACATCGCACGCATGGCCCTGGTGAGCGCGGAACTGCGCGCCCCCATCTGCCCGCATAGTTCGCACATTGTCGCCGAAGTGGCGGAAGCCTATCGCCGCGAGTTCGCGGTAACTCTGGCTGACGTACTGCTGCGCCGCGTACCCGTCGCCCTGGGTCCGTGCTGGTCGGAGTCTTGCAGCCGCGAAGCCGCGTTGCGCATCAGTGCCGTTCTGGGCTGGAAAGAGCAAGCCATGGGAGCCAACCTCGAAGCTTTCGAAATGGAACGCTCCGCTTTTCTACGTCCGCCGGCCAAGTCCTCCGCGGCCTTTGAAGCCGCCGCAGATTAAGACTTCTTCCCACGGATTGCACGGATTCACACCGATAACTCTTTGATCGCAATTTGGTTTTATCCGTGCGAATCCATCGCTAATTATTTTTGTTGCCAGTCAACGATGAGAGCAGCAGTTTCGGATTGTCGGAGATAATGCCATCCACTCCCCACTCTGAAAGCCACTTCATATCCGCTGGTGCATTCACCGTCCACACAAATATCTTCTTTCCTGCGCCTTTCAGCTGCGCAAATAACTCTGGCCCAAGCAACTGGTATTGCGGAATCACATATTCAATCGGCAGTTCTGGCCAGCGGCTCAACTCGGCTCGCGTCTCGCAAATAAGGCCGAGTGGCATATGCGAGTCCAGATCGTGAATGGCTTTAAGAACGGCCGGGAGAAACGATGACCCCACGAACCCTCGCGCCGGCGGAAACGCATGCAGCGAGTCCACCACAATGGTTTCGAGACCGGCAACCTTCAATTCGATGTCAAGAAATGCTGTGCTGTGATACCGCGACAAGACTTCGCGCAGCGAGGGCAGGTTCAACTGCTCGGCGGAGCACACACCGATTTCTCGGCCCCCGCTAGTCGCATCGTGACAAATGACGGCCTCGCGATCTGCCGTGAGCCGCACATCAAATTCAAACCCGTCGCCGCCCTGGGCCAGCGCAAGATCGAATGAGGCCAGTGAGTTTTCGGGAATCGATCTCTCGGCCCGCACGCCACGATGACCGAGAAGCAAAGGAATAATCGCCATAGGTTCAGTGCCAGTGATCGGCGGCAAGCGGATTTTCCGGCCACTGACTACCGATCACTGGCCACTGCTCCTAATCCAGATCAAAATCGCGGATGGGCTTGCCCGTGTCGGGAGATTCTTTGGCCTTCTTCACGGCCTCTTGAAATTTCTTATCCAGCAGTTCAGAAGCATGTTTTTGCGCTTCCACTGATTGCCGGAAGATCGATTCACGGCGGCTGTCCTGTTCTTTCATGGCGCGGGCAGCTTCCTCCATATCGCTGAACATCCGCGGCTTCACCGCAGCAGTGTGAGCGATTACTTCTGCCGTTGCCGCATCAACTTTGAGCAATGCGCTGCAACAGGGGCAGGTCACTTCGATCATAGAGGCCTTGTTCGCCATTGAGCAAATCATACCGCAAAACATGGGAAAAAGGTTCCATTCGATGGGTGTTAGCGCCGAAGTTTAATGGGGAAGATATGAAATACGCCCATCAATTCCCAGCCGAGGAGAAAAACCGAAATCACGACGATGAGCACTGCCAACAACTCGCCGAAGCTGAGGCCGCGACGGCCGGGCTCGAAGCGCCTCGCACCCAGGCTCAGAATATTCAGCGTCGCGAAGCCAAAAACCACCGCCCACAGAATGTTGTAAACATCGTTTCGGCGGCTGGAATGTCGTTGCAGCAACACCAACGTTGCAAGCAGCGCAGATTGCGCTCGCCACAGATTGTGCAGCGAGAGTGCGGCGCGAGTGCCGCGCGCCAACCCGCCTGCCACCGATGCAGTCGAAGAAAAGGCCATGACAAGAATTACTTCTTCAGCGGCAAATCACGATGAAGTGTCTGGAATAGTAACAATTTTTATGGAGAAAAACGACACTGCCCAGCACCCAGTCGGTGGGTAGCGGGTAACTCTAGCGAACTTGACCACTAAGGACACAAAGCCTACGCGAAGTTAAATCAAACAAGAACACTGAAATCAAGGCCTTCGTGATACTTCGCGTCCTTTGTGGTTCATGCTTTTTTCTGGTTGAGCGCCATCCCCCCGCATCCTCAGCCAAGCTTTCAGTAAGATAACTTCATGCCATCACCCCGCGTGCTTTTTTTCGATGTCGGCAATACCCTGCTCTTCCCCAACCGAGCGAAGATGCTTGACTCGATTGCTCTCGACCGCCATCCCACGCTCGAACAGTGGCATGCTCTGGAGCGCCGAACCAAGAACGAATTCGACCGCGGTATGCAGACCGGCAACACCGATCACAGTTTCTGGTGGATGTTTCACACCTATCTACTGGAGGAACTGAAAGAAGAGACGAGCCTTCGTGAAGTGCTGATCGGAAAAACTCACGAATCCGCCAACTGGGATCAGATCCCGCCCGGCACCCGCGATTCCCTCGATCGCCTGCGCCAGAAATTCCGCATCGCCGTGATCTCCAACGCCGATGGCGGCATCGAGCGCGTGCTCACGCGCTGCGGCATCGCCGGCTGCTTCGAGAGTATCACGGACTCAGGAATCGTTGGCGTTGAGAAACCGCGTGCGGAAATTTTTCAGGCTGCCCTCGCGGCTATGAATGCCCGCGCCGACGAAAGCCTTTACATAGGCGATGTCTATTCCGTGGATTATGCGGGGGCCCGCAATGCCGGCATGCGGGCAATTTTATTCGACGTAGCCGGAGCCTATCGCGATCGCCATTTGCCTCGCGTGGAATCGCTGGAGGAGTTGGAAGACTGGCTAAGTTGATCGCGGTCCTTGGACTCGGGGTCACAACTCCAGAATCTGATGGTCGAGGCAATCGGTCCTGATGGCGTCGTGAATGCCGCGCAACAATTCCATTCCGTGCCAGGCAAGAAAATATATGCCAGCCACACCTCGCTCCTGCAATTCTCCTCCGGGATAAAGCGCCTCGCTAAGCCCTTCCGCGTGCCGGCCCACAACTTCGCTCCGGCGCAATTCCGCCGCTGACGCCAGCTGCCGGAGGCGATCAAGTTGATAATTCATTTTTGAAACGGCAGTCTCACTTGCGCCCACCAGTGTGGGATCGAGTTTCTCCAGCGCGACGCGCAGTCGAGCAAGCGATTCCTCTACCGATTTCTGAGCAGTATCGAAGGCTTGCTGCAGACCCTCCGGCAAAGCATGAGAGGCCAGCCTGCGCCGCAAACTTTCAGGTCCCTGAAAGGCATCCGGCACTGTGATGCCATACTGCCTGAGCCAGCGCTGGACCTTGGGCTCAACCAGCGTTGCCGAGAAGCGCGGCACAATCGGTGTCACCCGGCCTAGCATGATTTCGTAGACCGCACCCGCCTGCGCAAAATAGGCCGCCTCGGCTGCGCCACCGGAATAGGCAATCGTGGGCAGAAGATAGTCTTGCACCACCGGACGCAACAGCACATTGGGACTAAATTGTTCCGGCGCGGCGGCAATTCGATCCAACAACTCTGCAGAAGAAAGCTTCTCCGCACCAGATTCAGTTCCAATGACGAATTCGACTTGATTCGATCCATTCGTACGGCGATGGATTGCCGTGCGCGCTCCGTTGTGCAGGGCAAACAGCAGAACCGATGACGCCGTCACCTTTACTTGCTGGTGATACCCTGCCTTTTCGAGGGCCTGACCTCGCGCCAGCAGTGCGGTTTCTAACTTATCAGCACGTTCGATGGCAGATTGATAAATCGGCTCCGCAACGCGATGCAACTCCGGATCAGACGCATCCAGAAGAATCACCCCCCACGCGCTGAACAACTGGGTAAACAAACGCGCAAACGCCGTCCCCAGCGATTCTCCGGGACGATAAGAGTCGCGCAGGAATTGGGTCGCCTCAGAATCTCCCAGCAGCGCCGCGGCTTCTTCGACAACCGGCCCGATTTCTTCCCCCAAACGCACCGAGCCCACTGGCGCACCTGCAACACTGTGGCTGGAAGTTGCCAGCTCTACAAGACGGCCATCGGAGCCGGGAATCGCTGCACGATTCACTTCCTCCAGATCATGATCGAAGGTTGCGAGCCAGAATATTGGAACGACATCCACACCCGCAGCGGTGGCTTCCTCCGCCAATTTCACCGCGGTCAGAGCTTTGTAGATGGCGAACATCGGTCCGCCGAACAAACCAACCTGCTGGCCAGTGACCACTGCAGAGGCACCATTTCTCAAACGCTTGATGTTAGCCAAAGTTTTCGCCCCGGCGCCCCATGCCGTATTTTGCCGCTCAAGAATGGCGCTCACCTGTTCCCGGCGCGAAGGATCGTATTGCAGCGCCGCAGCCTGCTCCTTCGACCACTCGCTGAAATGAGGAGAGTGCGGATAGAAAGGCCGAGCGCTGGGGGAATAGGAGAGAAAATCAAGAAATAAGCGGGTCGTATGCGGAATTTGCGTAAACGGCAAACACTGCGCTTTCACCGGCAACACTCCTGGCACTGCCCCTTCATATCGGATTGGACGAAGCAGATCATCGCCGGTCAACGCCCTTATATTCTACCGATCTGGCGTCGTAGTTGAGATGCCACAAACCGGCGCAAGATGCAAGATAATGAAAGCGGTTCCCGCTCGATCGCAAGATAATCCGGAGACCACGAAGGAAGGCAGAATGGGTTCGATAGCTTCTCCGCTGAACATTGTCACCCCGCTCACGATGGAGGGTTCGGTCGTCCGTCTAGAACCGATTCGCAGAGAACATGCCACTCTTTTCTGGGAAGCCGCCAAAGCCAACCTCGATGATATTTTCCAGTGGATTCCCTATCGAATGAAAACACGCGACGACTTCGAACAGCTGTTAGACAAAGCCTTGGCCGAGCAGGATCGCGGCGAATCGGTGGTATTCGCAACGGTTGAGCGCAGTTCTGGGAAGGTAATCGGAAGCACGCGCTTTATGAACATCGACCGCATCAATCGCCGCGTCGAGATCGGTTCCACCTGGATCGCGCCGGCCTGGCAGCGCACCGCCGTCAACACCGAAGCAAAATACTTGATGCTGCGTCACGCCTTCGAAGTCTGGCAATGCTTTCGCGTCGAACTGAAAACCGATGCACTGAATCAGAGATCGCGCAACGCCATCCTCCGCATCGGCGCCAAAGAAGAGGGAACGCTGCGCCGGCATGTAATCACGTGGACCGGCCGCGTGCGGGATTCCGTTTACTTCAGCATTCTCGATTCCGAATGGCCGGCAGTGAAAGCCGACTTGGAGCAGATGTTGATCAGATGATGTTTGTATCGAGCCCCGCGATAAACTGAATGCCTGGAATTACTTCGCCGACTAATTTCTGGTCGTTGGTTAAAAACAAGTCGGCACTGGCAATGGCGGCGCAGGCCAGATGGATGGCATCCGGCGAAGCTATGTTCGTGCTCCCACGGATTCGGGCATAAGCGTCTGCAGTTTCGAGAGTGAACGGTATTACTTCAGACACTACGCTCAGCAATGTTGTCCGAACGTCTTCGCCCTTTGACAAAGGTGCTTTCCGGTATGCGCCCGCCAAAACCTCGCCGAAAGTAACGGCGCTAGTGATAAGTGTGTCCTTTCGTTGCTCCATTCGCGAGTAAATAGATGCGACTCTCTTCGCGAAAATAGGATTGTTGTCCAGCCAATAGATGAACAGCATCGAGTCCCAGTAGATGCGGCTCATTCTTGGTCGTCTGCGTCGCGGAAAGACGCCCGTTCAGCGCGCAGGTAGGCCTCGCCCCCGCCATATTCGGCGAATACTTCCCTCAGTGCTCCTCGCAAGCGGTTCCACGCGTCCTGGCGATCCAGTGCTCTTCTGTTGTTTCCTTCTTCAATGAACTCGTAGGTATAAGTCACAGTCGTGGTCTGACCTGAGGCCGGCCCGGTGCTTGAAATCAGGCGTAGAGCATTCTCCTCGAGGAATTGTCGAGTCTTCAGGGCGCTGCAGACCGCCGGCGTGCGCCCCCAACCTAGCTTCATCTCTCGAACAACATCGCCGGCTCTGATTGAAAATCGGCTCTCACGTAGCCCACGCGCCGGCGAAACATATTTTTCTTCTGCGTAAGTGCGAATCCTGTCGGCCTGTTTCATCGGATGTCTCCGTGCTGAAAGCATTAGTGTGTAGAATACATAGAATAGATAAGAATATAAAGATAATTCTTTGTAGATTGCAGGGCCGTAACCGCCGACACTACCCGGTTCATTCGTATGTTTGACTTCCCGGCTTGTAAACCCTAGTCTGGAAGCAGTTCTTTCCAGGCCAATCCCACCAGTGGGGGCGTCACGGCTTCGACGGAGATGCTTGCGGCCAAGAGGCATGCCGGGGTCCACACACCCGTAATCGCGTGGAAAATGATAATTGCCAATCAACAGATGGCATACGCAGCCTAACTAGTTTAGGCAGCCGTCCCAAGAGGCTTCGCCCGTGGGCCTCCGACGGACGTCACACAGCGGGCTGCTCTTCTCGTCTACGTCTGGGACGGGAGGCTAAGATCTCAGGCTAGCGACGACTGTTTCTTGTCCGTTCTGAGCAGCCGTCGCGAACGTCTTGGGGTAATGCCCAAGGCATGAACGCGAACAAGCATGTAGTTCTCTTGACCAATTCATTTTCGGACGCGGGTTC
>DATNMU010000207.1:0-2437 GCA_035602195.1 Candidatus Acidiferrum sp. | reverse complement strand
CCATCTTCACGGGATCGAGCGACACAACCTGCCCGACTAATCGAGTGGTTGGAAACACGACAGCAACAGCGCACAAAGCTGCGATTACAAAAGTTCGCAAACCAGGGTTCCTGTTCATTCAATCACCTCTTCGTTTCGAACACGACCTTCACTTCTGCTTTCTTCTGCTGATAGCTGTTCTTTTCCACGACCATGTTGTCTTTTTTGTCGTCGGAAAAATTAACTCCTGCTGATCGTCTTTCAGGAATTCCTGGACGAGAGCCTCAAAGGCTCCGCTTTCCGACGGTAGCAAGGCTTAGCACGAAAACGTGTGCCATATTGAACAGATTAGGTTGCCTGATGGCCGTTACTATTCGGCTGTTTACCTTCCGCGAGTTGATGGAGCCCTTACAGCGACCAGGCGATTAATTATGACTGGGACGGTGCCCGTCTTGCAGCGGCGACGAAATCTATCGCTCGCGCGTGGAAAGTATAGGTTAGGCGTGCGTATATCGATCTCGTTCGTCCTGTACGGTGCCATGGATGCATGCGGCGCCCGACAGAGTCGAATTCTCGTGTACGGTTTGCGCTGACGGATGATGGCTAGCACCTGTTTAAGCAATTGCGTATTTTGGGAGGATCATGTGACACAGAACAATCTTGAGCTAATGCGGACACTCGACGATTCGTGGAACGCACAGGACTGGGATACGTTTGAAAAGCGGCATTCCAAGGACACCACCGTCTTTTGGCCCGGTCAGGCCGAGCCAACAAGAGGACGCGACAATCACAAGGCGGAGTCGATCAAATTTTTCAAGACGTTCCCCGACAATCATCTGATTAGTCATCCTTATAAAGTGGAGATTGCTCAGGGCGAATGGACGTGCACTGTGGCGGATTTCAGGGGAACGATGACAGGTCCGATGACGATGCCTGGCGGAACAGTGATCCAGCCCACGAACAAGAGTTTCCACGTGGATTTCTGTACCGTTGCGCGCTGGAACGAACAAGGTCAGATCGTGGAAGAGAATCTTTTTTACGATCTCATGGGCATGCTGAAGCAAATAGGCCTGATGCCGACCCAAGAGCAAAAGGCGGCGTAACGACGAGCGATCCAACAGTGGCCGAGCGGATGCCAGCGTTGTTCATTGGGCACGGGAATCCGATGAATGCGCTGCTGGTGAACCCTTATACGCAGCGGTGGGCATCGATCGGCGCGACCCTGCCGAAGCCGAAGGCAATACTTTCGGTGTCGGCCCACTGGTACATCGAAGACGCAGCCGTCACCGTGAGCACCGCGCCGAGGACGATCCACGATTTCGGCGGCTTTCCGCGCGAGCTATATCAGGTGCAATATCCCGCGCCCGGTGATCCCGACCTCGCTGCACGCGTCCAGAAATTGCTTGCTCATGTGCCAGTGCGTCGCGACGACCACTGGGGTCTCGACCACGGTACTTGGTCGGTTCTGCGCCACGTCTATCCACAAGCCTATATTCCAGTGGTTCAACTCAGCATTGACGAAACGCAACCGCCCTCGTTCCATTACGAAGTCGGCAAGCGCCTGGCACTCTTACGGGAAGAAGGCATTCTCATCCTCGGTAGCGGCAACATCGTGCACAACCTGCATGCCTATGCTTGGGGACGGCACGCACCGGAGCCGTACGATTGGGCGATCTCGTTTGAAACTCGAGTCCGCGAGCTGCTCCTCGCGGGAGAGTACAAGCCGCTCGTGAATTACGAGGATCAGCTCGGCAGTGAAGCGGAACTAGCAGTGCCCACGCCGGACCATTATGTGCCGCTGCTTTACGTTGCCGGCACTCGCACACCATTCGAGCCGCTCACATTTCCTGTTGAGGGCGTAGATGGCGGTTCGGTCTCGATGCTCGCAGTGCAAGTGGGCTGATTAAAACTGGGGAACATCCTGCCCGCAACACGAAAGTGGTCCAGAAACGTCTTCGGAGAAGTTGGCCGGATTAATAACGACAAGTCGGCCTAGCTGAAGCGATCTGCGTGAATGCTCAGACATCGGTGGAATGCTGTCGAAAGACGGAGAACACCGAAGCTATCAAAAAGGGGCTGGATATAGTGGCAGGACTCGGCACTGATACCAGTGATACCGTTTCACGCGGAAATCCAGCGAATAAGAGAAACTATAGAAACTGTACCCGATGAGTGGATTTGCTTGTAACTAGCTAAAGCACAGGGTATTATCGCGGAAGTTTAGGATTCATCGGCACTTGCTAGAAATGGCGGTAATAGAATCCCTTCCTCTCCGCCAGATCTCTTAAAGCCCACAGTCATTACCTCACACTCTCAGTTCCATCAGTCACATCAGGTGCTTTCTCTCCACATCCCGAGGTGCATACTAGGTGCATACTCGAGAAAGCGCCCAAACTGCTGCATTGCTGCCGCGACTTCTGAGTCGGTCGTTTTCGAAGCGAATCAGGCTCATTGCAGC
>DATNMU010000206.1:0-4616 GCA_035602195.1 Candidatus Acidiferrum sp. | reverse complement strand
AGGAAATGTCGCACGACCCGTGTTCGCGGAGAGTTGCGACCGCCTGTTTATTATCGCCAATCAGATCGGCGGCAATATGCCTGGTATCGTCGGGAGTAAGGGCGGTTAGTCCTTGTATCTGGACTGGAATGAGCTGGCCGTACACCTGCACCTGGGGAGGCCGCCCGGGAGAAAAAATCAGATCGCTGATCTTGTCCGCGGCGCGTAACATCGCCCCCAGCAGGACAGATGTAGCGACTTTGTCACTGCCGGAATAATCTTCCAAAGATACTGCTATTGGGGCGATGCCGGGCGATGCCATCTCACTCCTTGTGCGAATCTGCGACTAGGGAATTGGACGCACTACAGACGGGAGAGCGCAGCCAACCGAAGCTGGCCGCATGGATCTACCCTACATGCAAGATCCCCGAAAACGTACAGTCGGTTAGGTCATAGCCCTTGGTAACGTGCTGGCGGAACGAAACGAAAAAGGCGGACGAGGCCGCCCTTCCGTGTTTTACGTTGTGCAGTGGCTATCTCATTTCTTGGCGGGAGCCTTCTTTTTAGTGCCGTAAGTGGTTTCAACCGAAGCCCCGATGGTCTCCAGCATCTGCTTGGCTACGTCGGCGTAGGGGCCGTTCGGTTGGAGCTCAAGATACTTCTGGAATGCCTCGGCGGTGCCCGGAGGCGCAACCGTCTTGCTGCCCTGCAAGGTGGCCTTGCCGATCATGTTCACGCCCTTCTGGTAATAAGCATCGGCCTTGGTGGGGTCCGCGGCGATACATTTGTCGAAAGCTGCTATGGCATCGTCAATCTTCCCCGCGTTGGTCAACACTGCGCCCGCATTATAGTAATAACCTGCCGCACCTTCGGGGTTCACCTGCGCCGCCTGGTTATACGCTTTGACGGCATCATCGACCTTTCCGGCTTTGCCGGCTGCCTCCCCAAGGTTGTTGTAATAGGCCGCCAGCTGCTTGTTATCCTCGGGAGTCTTCTTGGTCTCCATCGACTTTTGTTTGATCTCCAGAGCTTTCTGATAATCAGTGACAGCTTCATCGAGACGCTTGGTTTTTTCCGCGCGATCCGTCTGTTTGAGAGCTGAACCACGATAAGCATCGGCGAGTTGCGCCCAGATAATGTCGCGCGTGGCGTCTATTTGCGTGGCTTCGGTCAAAGTAGCAATCGCTGCATCGAAGTCGCCCGCCTTCATTGAGGTGTTGGCAGCAACCAGCTTTTCATTCAATTGCTTGACCGTGCCTGCTTCCTTCTTCTGTTTCTCCAGCGCTTCTTGCCGCTGCTTGAGCTGTTCTGGAGTCAAGCCCTGGCCCTGGGCCTGCTTTTCCTGCTCCTTCTTCATGTCAAAATCAAGGGTGTTCTCATCCAAGATCACCTGGAATCCGTTGACGTGGAACATATCCTTGTTGGCTTTGGCATCGTCTGCAGTCTTATACAAGCTGACGGTGTACTTGCCCGGCCCCACTCCCAAAGAAAAATATTCACCCTTCTTGTTGGTTTTAAGGGTGTACCGCTGGCCGGTGTCTTGATTGGCATACACCACCACCGCATCGGCGATGGGATTGCCCTGTACGTCCTTGACGACGCCCTTAACCGTTCCCGAAGCAACCTGGGCGAAAACCGGAGTCGCACACAGCCCCAGCATCACGAGAACGAAAACAAGACTTGCAACATGCTTCTTCATTCAAGCCTCCCGGCGCAAAAAAAGATTATGGAATTCGGATGTATCAGAAAATCGTTGCCGCAATGACGCCAGCTCGTCAAGATCGAATCGTCTGGTCCAAATCGACATACGGAATTGGATCGCTGGATCCCGCTGCCGCAAACGCCCGCAAGCGTAACACACAGCTGTCACAGATGCCGCACGCCTGATCCTCGCGACTGTAGCATGACCACGTTAAATCGAATGGCGCGCCCACTTCAAGCCCCAGCCTGACGATCTCGGCTTTTCGCAGATAAATGAGCGGGGTAACGATTTCGATCGTTCCCTCTTTGGTTCCCGTCTTGATTACCTGGTTGAAGGCTTCATAATATGCCGGGCGACAGTCGGGATATCCCGAGCTATCTTGTTCGACGGCGCCAATAAATATCTTTTCCGCGCCCAGAACTTCCGCCCAACTGACGGCTGCTGACAAGAAATGTGCGTTGCGAAAAGGGACATAGGTTACGGGAATGTCTTGGCCGATCGATTGAGAGGAAGGAACAGCGATACTCTCGTCAGTCAACGCCGAGCCGCCGATGGCGCGCAGGGATTCGTTGTGGACAATCAGTTTGTCGTGAATCTTTAGCCGATCGCAGATTTCGAGGAAGGATTGGCGCTCACGTTCCTGGGTGCGCTGGCCATAGCTTATGTGCAGCGCGGCGGCGTGATAGTCGCGAGCTGCCAGAGCGGCGCACACACAGGAGTCCATGCCTCCGCTAAGCAACACAATTGCCCGTGATTGGTGGTGATGGCTGACTTTAAACTCCCTTTAGCGCCGGGTCCCAGATGAATTTGTGCAATTGCAGACCCAGGCGGGCAGGAACGTCATCGGCAATGATCCACTCGGCTAATTCCCGCGGATCGAGCAGGCAGTGCGAACTGTCTCGCGTACCCGTCGCATCCTTGCGAAAAGCAGGAGAAAACAGAACGGCGTTGACCCGCTTTGCCAGATTGTGTTGGCGCGTAAAAGCGCGGGCGAATTCGTAGTCCGCACGGCTGCTGAGAACGAATTTCACTTCGTCCTGCGGAGTCAAAGCTTCAAGGTTCTCGATGCGAAACGTGTCGCCTTCGCCAGAATCCGGGCACTTTACATCGACAATCTTTACGACTTGCGCGGGAACCTGCTGCAGTGGCCGCTCTCCGCTGGTTTCCAGAAGAACTCGATATCCGTCATCCAGCAAGCGCTGCATTAAAGGAATAAGTTCGCGCTCCTGTAGCATCGGTTCGCCGCCGGTGATTTCGACCAAACCCCCACCCGGGCTGAGTCGCTTTACCTCGTTCCAGACTTGATCAGGAACCGTCTTGCGACCGCCCTGGAATGTGTACTCGCTGTCGCACCACGCACAGCGCAGATTGCATCCGGTCAGGCGCACGAATATACAAGGAAGGCCGGCATAGCTCGACTCTCCCTGCAGCGATTTGTAAATTTCCGTGATTTGCATTTCCTGATAGCGCCCGAGAGAGCCTCCGCGGACAGCGGCATTATGACTCCGAATACTTTGCTGTTGTGGTGTCAGTCTCAAACACCGTTACATCTTTTACTCGCACGCGGCCGCTGGTCACGCTTTGCAAGCGAGCGTTCGACTCGTCGTAAAAATACTTGGCGAGATTCTCCGCCGACGGATTGATCATGGTAAAAGGCTCGATCTCGTTAATCATCTGGTGATCGAGCCGGTCGATCACGTGCCGCATGACCTCGCGCAAGTCCTTAAAATCGAGGAGAAGGCCGGCCTTATCCAACTCGGCTCCGGCTAATGTGACTCTGATCTTGTAGTTATGACCGTGCGGATTTTCGCACTTGCCCTTGTAATTGCGCAGATAGTGTCCTGCGGCAAAAGTATCGTCTACCGTGACTTCAAACATGCAACCCTCAGCGATCTTGCGCGAATACAGGCCGGAACACGCTTCATCTCGAAACATCTATTGTAACTCGCCTCGGGGGGATGAGGCTTGACGGCGCTCTCCCTCTAACGGTAGTTTGCCTATTCGATCTCGCTTGATCCGGAGGACACATGCCGCGCCGCTATTTTCCCGTCTTTGTTCTTTTCACTATGGCGTTCACAACCAACGTTATCGCGCAGAACAAGCCCGACACGCCGGACTACGACGTCAAAGAACATTACACAAAATACGAGTACAGAATTCCCATGCGTGACGGAGTGCACCTTTTTACTTCCGTATACGTGCCTAAGGATGGTTCGCATTCTTATCCGTTCCTGATCAACCGCACTCCGTACAGCGTTGGGCCGTACGGAGTGGATCTCTACCGCAAACAGCTCGGCCCATCGCCAGACTTCGATAAGGCGGGCTACATTTTCGTATTCCAGGACGTCCGTGGCCGCTTCATGTCGGAGGGAACCTTCATCGAAATGCGCCCGCACATCGACAACAAGAAGTCGAAGCAGGATGTGGATGACGCCAGCGATCTCTACGACACCATCGACTGGCTGCTCAAGAATGTACCGAACAACAACGGGAATGCCGGCATCTGGGGAATTTCTTATCCGGGATTTTTTACTTCAGCCAGCATTATCGATTCGCATCCGGCACTGAAGGCGGCTTCGCCGCAGGCTCCGATGACCGATCTTTTCATGGGCGACGATGCTTATCACGGCGGGGCGTTTATGTTGAACGCCAACTTCGGTTTCTACGCTTTCTTCAAGCCGCAGGAAAATCCGCAGTTACCGCCGAAGACGCCTGTGCCCTTCGATTACGGAACCAAGGACGCATATGAGTTCTATCTGAACGCGGGGCCGATCTCGAATCTTTCGAAATATCTCGAGGGCAAGAGCGCGCTGTTCGACGATCAGATGCGGCACGACACCTACGACGATTATTGGAAGGCGCGCAATCTCGCGCCGCACATGAAGAACATTCATTGCGCCGTGCTTACCGTGGGGGGATGGTTCGACGCCGAGGA
>DATNMU010000205.1:0-19128 GCA_035602195.1 Candidatus Acidiferrum sp. | reverse complement strand
CGGATTTCACAACGTCATTGCCAGCTCAGGCACGGCCTTCACCGAAATCCAAGCGAAGCTTTTGGGTCGATTCAGCAAGAATGCGGTGGTGAACTTCGATCCCGATACAGCCGGAGCCAAAGCCACCGAGCGTACGCTTGGCCTGCTGGTAGAAGAAGAATTTCAAATCAAAGTGCTCACACTCGAGCAAGGCTTCGATCCCGATCTCTATATCCGCCGCAAAGGCAAAGACGCCTATGGCGAGGCTCTGCGAGGCTCGCAGAAATATTTCGACTACCTGATCGATCGAGCGCGTGCGCATTTTCCCGTGCGCACCCCAGAAGGCAAAGTAAAAGCGGTGAATTATCTTCTGCCTCACATTCAGCGCGTTCCAAGCCGCATTGTTCGCGACGAACTGGGCCAGGAGATCGCCCAGAAACTAGGCATCGATTCGACCGTACTCCGTCAGGAACTTCGGCATCTGGCTGCAGAGCGTTCTGCGTCCACGGTCAAGGCTCAGCCTGAATCGCAGGCTACTGACGCCGAGCGCATCCTGGTTCGCGCGCTGGCTTCAGCGCGGCAGATGCAGTCGGGCGCCGAGCATCTTTCCGCGCGCGATGGTGCCCGCGAGGTTGTTAAGGAAGAAGAATTCGATCCAGTACGTCAGGCGCATTACGCATTTCAGAGTGAAGGCCTGCATCGCGGTCTGGCCACTGAATCCCTGATCGATGCCCTGCTCGATGCCGGTCCCGAGGTTGTCGATGTGATGGAATTGCCTTTTTCCGAAAGCGAGCGCCGGATGCTGGCTTCCATCCTGTTGAAAGAAGACGAAGAACTCACCGCCGAGCGCCTCGACGGCGCCGTCCGCGCCCTGCGCCGCATTCATCTGCGTCGCCGACTGGAGGAAACGCAGCGCGAACTGAAGAAGCCCTCCATCCTCGACGATAAAGTACGAATGAAGGAGTTATTGTTGGAACTGGAGCGGCTGAGCCGCGCTTTGCGCGATCCAAGTCTGGCTGAAGAGGGCCTTAAGACGGGGCTGGGAAATAAGAAAAGTGCGTGAAACAAAACAGGTGTTAGAACCATCTAAGTATTTAGCAGAACTAGAGATAGCGGCGGGGCGAGGGGATTTAGCGGGGCAAGTAATAGACGGCGCGGCAGTTATTGTGTTATAGTCTGTAAGTTTGCGCTAGGTGCACAACTCCGCGCCACCCCAGATTCCCACCTTTTTCTAGTTGTACCACACGCTCCGCGCGAGCGAATTGATGAATTTGAGGAACACCTTTTGGCTCTCGAAGACAAGTACGACGATATAAAAAAGCTGGTCGATGCCGGCAAAGAGAAGGGCTACCTTACCTACGACCAGGTAAACGAATTAATTCCGCACGACGTGGTCAGTCCCGAAGACCTGGACGACTTGCTGACCACAATCGGCACGCAGGGCATTGATGTGCTCGAAGGCCCCAAACTGCCTTCTGCAGCGCTCGATAAAAAATTCGACGACGTTGAAGAGGGCGAGGACGTTGAACTCGACCTCACACCCGGAGCTCTCGAAAAAACTAACGATCCCGTCCGCATGTATTTGCGCGAGATGGGCACTGTTCCTCTGCTCACCCGCGAGGGCGAAGTAGAAATTGCCAAGCGCATCGAGCGCGGACAGCTGCGTGTGCTGAAAGCTCTCTCCCGCTCCCCGATAGTAATTCATGATCTGCTCGCTATGGGCGAGGATTTGAAGAAGGGCGTGCGTTCTATCAAAGAAGTGGTCACCTTTGACGAAGAAGAGATCACCGACGAAATTCTGCAGAATCGGTTGAATGAATTCACCGGCAAGATCGACAACATGGCCAAGCTGTACAAGAAGGTGGCCGTGCTGCAGGAAAAATACGTTGCCGTCTCGCAGAAGAAACGGCCCAAGGACCATCGGCGCGCGCGCCGCAACCTGGCCCGCTCCATCGTGAAAGTTTCGCTGGCGGTGCGCAAGCTGGGCTTCACCAACAACGAGCGCAAGCGCCTGATTGACCGCGTCAACAAAACAGTCGATAGCATGCGTTCGCTCGACCGCCAGGCTGGCAACCTCGAGCGCAAGGCAGACGCCACCCGCAGTGAAGATCAGAAAAAAGAATATCGCCGTCAGGCTCGCTCCGTAAGAAGCGAAATTGAAAAGCTCGAACAGGAAGCCGGATTGTTGTTCCTGGAGATCAAGCGCACGCAGCGCGAAATTATCCAGGGTGATATGGACGCCGAGCAGGCCAAGCGCGAACTGATCGAGGCTAACCTGCGTCTCGTGGTTTCAATCGCGAAGAAATACACCAACCGCGGCCTGCAGTTCCTCGACCTGATTCAGGAGGGCAACATCGGCCTGATGAAGGCGGTCGACAAATTCGAATATCGCCGCGGGTATAAGTTTTCAACTTATGCCACGTGGTGGATTCGGCAGGCGATTACTCGCGCCATTGCTGATCAAGCGCGTACGATTCGCATTCCGGTGCACATGATCGAAACCATCAACAAGCTGATTCGCACCTCGCGCCAGCTTGTGCAGGAACTCGGACGCGAACCAACGTCGGAAGAAATTGCCAAGCGCATGGACATCCCTGTCGCAAAAGTTCGCAAAGTTCTGAAGATCGCGCAGGAGCCGATCTCTCTCGAAACTCCGATTGGCGAAGAAGAAGATTCGCATCTCGGTGATTTCATCGAAGACCGCGCCGTAGTCTCGCCCGCTGAGGCGGTGATCAACGTGAACCTCAAGGACCAGACTGGACAGGTCCTGCGCACGCTGACTCCGCGCGAAGAAAAAGTCATCAAGATGCGCTTCGGACTCGAAGATGGCAGCGAGCACACTCTCGAAGAAGTCGGCCAGTCGTTCGCCGTGACGCGCGAACGCATCCGCCAGATCGAAGCCAAAGCGCTGCGGAAACTAAGGCATCCCTCGCGCTCGCGGAAGCTGCGAGCGTTTATGGATGGGGTAAGGGACTAAGCTTCCCGCTTGTCATTGAGTGTTTGACGGACAGTGTTCAGTGCGAAAGCCCCGAGTCAGTCTCGGGGCTTTCGCTTTTGCGTTCTTAATGCGGCAGTCGTCATCCGGCAGTCGTCGCGGCGCGCCTATCCGGAAATCCGCCTTTGCTAAGAGCATTCCATGTCATCTGCAATAATCCTTCCATGAGATGATAATCCTACTATTAACATCTTGACGGACTATAGAATATTTGTCATACTGATACACGTGAGTATGACTGATAAGCTGGAAACCGTATGGTTTACGACCAAAGGGCAGGTTGTCATCCCGCTGCGCCTGCGCAAACAATTCGACATCGAGGACGGGACCAAGGCGGTGGTCCAAGCCACGCCTGAGGGAATCCTTCTCAAACCCATGACCGCGGCGCTCATCAAGCGCGGGCGCGGAATCCTCAAGCGTACGTCAGGAGGCAAGCCGCTGACTGAGGACTGGGCTGAGCACAGGAAGCAGGAACGCGCAGTCGAGGGGCGCCATGCCGGCTAAAGTGCTCGACAGCTTTGCTCTGATCGCCTACTTCCGCGACGAGCCGGGCGCGGAGACGATGGAAGATCTGCTCGTCTCCGCTGGCAGGAAAGACAGCCCGCTCCTCATGACTGATGTGAACTACGCCGAGGCGAAGTACTCCATTGTGAAAAAAGATGGCGCGCAGGCGTGGGCGGAGGCCGCGAAGGTCCTCCAGGGCCTGCCGATTGATTTTTGTTCGACGACCCGCGCGCTGGCCGATACCGCCGCCGATTTCAAGGCGCGTTTCAAATTGAGTTTGGCCGACGCCTTTGCCGCCGCGCTGGCAAAGGAAAGGAAGACTGAACTCGTCACCGGCGACTCGGAATTCAAGCCTCTCGAAAGGGAAGTCAAAATTCACTGGCTGAAATGATCGCAGCCCTGCTAGAACCGAATCCGGGGCGAAGAGGCAGATTGCACCGGCAAATTCCAGCCCCGGAGGGGCGGCATACGATAGCCCAGAGTCTGCTCTGAGCTTGCCGAGGGGACGTAAGTCTGGATAAGTCTCCGATAAATGGAACCAAGTCCCGTAGGGACGACAGAAAGACGGGCGCAGAGGAAAACGGACCTTCCCAAACCGGCATCCCATCCCGAAATATTTCGTCCCTGATCGTGAAAATACATTCCCCGCAAAATACAATCGATGACGCAACAGGGTCGTTTGGAGGGATAGTGCCAGCCGGCATTGGACGGCGCCTGGTCATCGCGTTCGAGTGGCTTCAGCAACTAAGGGTTCCTTCATCCTCTGACGTCACTCGAACCCCTACTTCAGCCCAAAGCACGGATTACTCGCGTCTTGCGATCGGTTGCGACCACGAAGCACCCTTCCCAGTTGCTTACGTCCTCCTGCTGGAATACTTCCGCGACGCGCATGATGAGGCTTTGACGATCCGGAGAATGAAGCCGAACGAGCAAGATGCCACAGTGCGTTCCAGGAGCGAATCGGCGCATGTCGGAAAAATCCAGATCCTGGGTGATCAGGAATCGCTTATCTTGCTGCGCGGCATCCCAGACTTCGCGGTCGCTCTTGCCACTCAGGTTCTCTTCGGCAACGGTGTGAACATCGTGGCGGAGATTCGCCAAGACCGCGGCGAGATGCGCAGGAAGATTTTCGTCGAGCTTGATCCTCATCGGATGTGCGGAGTGGCCGGGACTGGCAGGTCTTCTTCGGCGGAAGCCGCGGCGAAGGCAATCGCCGCCTGCACGTCCTCAGTTTTCAGGGCAGGAAAACCGGCGAGAATTTCTTCGATGGAATCGCCAGCAGCCAAGCTGGCCAACACTGTGCGAAGCGTGACCCGAGTGCCCCGAAAAACCGGCTCGCCGCCGCAAATTTTCGTATCCCTTAGGATTCTGTGTTGGTGGTTCATCGGCGAAATACCCTTCAGAGCTCGCGGGGCCCTCAGGTGAGCATCATACCATTGGGGCGAAGTGGGCCGAAACATAAAGGACCAGAGAGAGGTCCTTCTCTGGTCCCCTTGACGTTAACCGTCAACGTCCTTGTCACGGTGGGTTCTTAACGTGTAACGAGTACCATCACAGGTTTAACGTCATTGAGAGGACGGTACTGCCGCAATACTTTAGCGTCAATTGCGACCGACGAGATACTGTCACACGGCGACGATTGCTAGGAGGTTCAGGTCAGGTGTCGAGGACTCGACGCGCAACCCAAACAAGCATCGCTGCAGCGCTGAGAAGTAACCCAAGCCTGAACGTCGCCAAGCTGTGACTGCAGAGTCCTTCGGGTTACTTACACTCTCTAGCGACAGGACCCATCAAAAGTGCCTTCAACTGAGCGCCTCCTGACAGGCAATTCCTGTTCAAATAATTGTCGCAATGCCCAAAACAAAATCAATAAGAAATGTTTTCAGATTCTTGATCTACAATTTTGACCCGTGCCGGTTCCGCCTGGACTTTTGCGTCATAGCGCGCGTCTTGATTTCTGACTGGAACGGAATATGATTCATGAAATGAGTGGCAGTAAACGTGGGGAGACCCCCCAGTTTGGGGATTTCGTCGTGGGACAGGATGAGTTTGAAGACCTGGAGATCCGTCCCGCCCTGACTAGGAATCTCCATCATTTATATGACAAATCGCGCAGTCAAGCTGTTAGGCAATTTGTCCTAGTCGAAAAGCCGCAGGTCACATATCTGTGCGGGGTGACCCTCGTCGAGAAGGACGGCAGGTTGACACCACGCTTAGACCTCTCCGTCAGAGACGATGCGGGTCACACGAAATCGGGAGGAATTGATGACCAACCGAGTCCCCGCGGCGCCAAAGCGCGCGTAAACCTCGATGAATGCCACGAGGCTTTCTGGAGTCTCTTGTCATACTTGCAGTCCCTCCGTCAAGTTGAAGTCCCTAAGAAGAAGTTCTCCCTAGTTTCGGAAGAGGAAAGCGAAATCGTAAGTGCCATTCGCGAAAGAGGAGTGCCCAGCCTAAAAAATATCATTGCCCAGCTTTCTGAAACTCCAGGCCTAACTCTTTCCAACGAGGACATCAATCAGCTGCTAAGAAGAAGGGAGAAGCTTGGAGAGTTCCAGAGGGCGCTTGCGACACACGGCGATGAGAAATGGTGGCAATCGTTCTTCGAGGAGAATAAGTGGATATTCGGATACGGACTGAACTACCAGATATTGAGGCATGAACAGTCCCAACCGCACCTTGGGGGAACAAACGTCTCAGGACGAGGGGGAAAGAAGGGCGACTACCTGACTTCGACGGGTGGAGATGCGCGCTTCACGGTGCTGGTCGAAATCAAAACGCCGGTGACTCCGCTTCTTCAAGGATCGGAGGAAATTCGGAGCGGGGCGTGGAGTTTGTCCAAGCAGCTTACCGACTCGCTTACCCAGATACAGGCGAGTGTAGCCGAGTGGGCGGACAGGGGGGCAAGGCAGCCGGATAATTTGGACAGGTTCGAAGGTGCGGGGATTTATACAATTCAGCCCAAAGGAATCGTAGTTATCGGCTCCCTGAGCGAGGTGAAATCCGTTAGGAGCAAAAGGGAGACTTTCAGCGCTTCCGCAGTTCGACTCACGGCATGGACCTGCTCACCTTCGACGAGCTCCATTCCCGCGCCAAATTCATCGTAGAGCAGAAGGATTGAGGGCTGCTTGCCTCCGCAGCAAATCGATTCCGGTTTCCGCAGCGTGCGCAAACCTGCGCACCGCCGGCTGCCGTCCCTGCCGCGCCCGCCACAGGTCGTACTGCGACTGCATGTTCATCCACAGCTCTGGCGTCGTGCCTAACGCGGCCGAGAGTCGGATGGCCATTGCCGCGGAAATCCCTGCCTTGCCGTTGAGTACGCGCGAGAGCGTCACCCGCGTAATCCGCAGATGAGCCGCCACTTTGGTAACAGCCAGGTCTCCCAGGTATTCGCGAAGAACCAGGCCGGGATGGGGCGGATTGTGCATGCGCATTGTGGCCTCCTAGTGATAATCCTGATAGTCGACGAGGACTGCGTCCTCGCCTTCGAATGTGAACGTCAAACGCCAGTTTCCGCTGACGCTGATCGCCCAGTGATCTTCGAGCTCTCCCGCCAGCCGATGCAGTCTCCAGCCTGGGGCGTTCAGGTCGGCCGGCTGGCTCGCATTGTCGAGCGCGAACAGCTGTAACCGAAGCTTGCTCGCGTGCTTTGGCTGAATCCCAGCCTTCGATCCGGTGCGGAAGAACTTCTCCACGCCCCGGTGCCGGAAGCTCTTGATCACAATGTATAGTGTAACGATACATGCTACACAAGTCAACGACGCTAGTTATAACGAGTTTCCCGTCTCTCATCAGAATGATCGTGTCCCGGCGCTTCGCTCCTTTTTCTGAAAAGTCGGGCGCCTGTGGAAATCCCCCCAATTTTTGGGTCAGATGACCTTGCCTTGGTCTTGATTTCCCGCTTCAATAAAAACATAAGGCGGCATTCGCGAATTTTTCCACGAATGCCGCTTTCTTCGTTCTGAGGTGGGGGAATGAAACAGCGGAAACATAAGATCAGTGACAAGAAGCTGCGTGGGGAATGGGCGGAGATGCATTTCATGGTGCGGGCGACCGACCATGACTTGCCGGTCAGCAAGCCCTGGGGAGATTCGAGGAGTTATGACTTTGTGGCGGGATGGCCGGGGCGATTTGTGGCGGTGCAGGTGAAATCCACCATCTTCGAATTGGAGGAGGGAGGCTATACCTGCGGCATATGCGGCGGCGGCCGGAAGCCTTATCCGCCTGGCTCGTTCGATTTTCTGGCGGCTTACGTCATTTGGGACGACGCATGGTACATCATTCCTGCAGAAATGATATTGGGGCAGGCAAGGATCACGGTGTATCCGCAGTCGGCGAAGTCGAAGTATGCGCGCTATCGCGAGGCGTGGCATCTGCTGGGCGCCGGGGCGGACCCTGTTGTGGGCCGGATCGACAGCATTCATGGCTGTGCCGAAGAATTCTGGGAGGAGCGAGTGGAATGAGCCCAGGCAGTTTTTTACACGAATTCGTGCGGCGTCCCTTTAACAACGTGCAAGTTCATGCTTTGCCATCATGAACATTCTTTGCCGGAGATTTTTTCCGCGCTTTTCCTCAGCCTTCCACAAGGAAGGCTTGTCCTCCACAGCTTGTTCACACGAGCGTAAGGTTTTTCTGTTGCCGGTCGTAACATTCTCGCGCAGAGTGGGTGCAGCGAAAACGTTGGAACTCTCAACGCTTGCCGAACGATGATTGCGGTGACGCTGGTGGCAGCTGGCAATTCTCGAGGGTGAATTGCCGGGGGGAATCGGAAATGCGCGCGAGCGCGTGCTGGTTGCCCGGGCATTGCGGCCTCCTCCACTTCCTGCTCTAGTAGCAGGTTGGGCCGCTGGCCGCTGCATAGGTTGCGGGAAAGCGGTTCTTTGAATCGCGATTTCGCAGCCCGTACTGGTAAAGTAGCACTCCTAGCGGGGCGCTGTCTGACCGGTACCGTCGTCTCCCCACTTCGTGGGGTGAAGGCATAAGAGAGAGATCCACGGAACGATGCGGTCGGGTGGCTGGCCCGGCCGCATTTTTTTGGCTTGACTCCTTATTCGCCGTTTGTTCTCCTAGGATTGATTCGCATTGTCCCCTATTTGTTTTGGAAGCGTTAGCGCGCCAAACTTTTTTTAGAGCGACGCAGTTTTCCAGAGGATGCGCTTCGCTTTCACAAGCTGTGTCAGGGTAACGTGCGGATGGTGCTGTTAGACCTTTGGAGACATAGACACTAAGTGGCGACGACCGATTACATCATCAGCACTCTTCCCGCGAACGTAGAGGCCGAGCGCTCGATTCTGGGCGCGATCCTGCTCGACAACTTTGCCTACAACCAGGCCGCTGAACATTTGCGGATCGAAGATTTCTCTCTCGATTCGCACCGGCGCATTTATTCCCGCATGGTTGATCTGGCAGAGTCCTCGCGTCCGATCGACATGATCACGCTGATCGAAGAGCTTGATCGACACAAAGATCTGCAACCGATTGGCGATGTTGGATATGTATCGAGCTTGCTGCACGGCGTCCCGGACCGGCCGAGCATAGAGCATTACGTCAAGATTGTTCGCGATAAGGCTTTGTTGCGTGGGCTGATTCATGCGGCGAACACCGCCATTGCGCGCGCGGCCGATCAATCGGATGCGGCCGAAGACGTGCTCAGCGATGCTGAAGCTGCGATCTTTCAGCTCTCGGAGAAGCGCATTGGGCGCGGGTTCATGGGCGTGCAGGAGATTGTGCGCGAGTCGTTTGGCTCGGTCGATGCACTGCTGCAGCGTGGTCAACGCATCACTGGACTCGCCACGCACTATACCGATCTCGATGAGATGACGAGCGGGCTGCAGCGCTCGGATCTGGTGATTATTGCGGCGCGGCCTTCGATGGGCAAGACCGCGTTCGCCATGAACATTGCTGAGAACGCCGCGGTTGAAGATCAGCAGGTGGTGGGAGTGTTTTCGCTGGAAATGTCGCGCGAGGCATTGCTGATGCGCTTGCTTTGCTCGCAAGCGAAAGTCGATGCTCACAAAATGCGTACGGGGTCGCTGTGGCAGGATGATACGCGGAAAGTCGTGCGGGCCATGGAGCAGCTGGCGCACGCTCCTATTTTTATCGACGACACGCCCGGCATTTCGCTGAGCGAGATGCGCGCTAAAGCGCGGCGGTTGAAACAGGCGCAAGGCAGGCTTGATCTGATCATCGTCGACTATCTGCAGCTTATGTCGGGCGGGAGCAAGCGCTATGAAAACCGGACGCAGGAAGTATCGGCAATTTCGCGTGGACTGAAAGCACTGGCTAAGGAGTTGAGCGTGCCCGTGATCGCCCTGTCACAGTTAAGCCGCGCCCCCGAGAGCCGTGGCGGAGATCACCGTCCGCAACTTGCCGATTTGCGCGAATCGGGATCGATTGAACAGGATGCCGACTTAGTTATGTTCATCTTCCGCGAAGAAGTTTACAAGCAGGACGATCCTGATCTGCAGGGCAAAGCCGAGATCATCATTAGCAAACAGCGCAACGGTCCCATTGGCCGGATCAACCTTGCCTTCCTGAAAAATTGCACCAGATTCGAGACAATGGTCGAGGGTGGTTTGCCGCCCGAAGAATGACGAAACGATACAGGAACTACTGTAGTTATGAGCGGTAAATCCCTTAGCCAGTTCGAGTTGCACCTATCGCTTCACCTGTGGAAAATCTTGTGAATTGCTGGCTCCCCGAATAATGTCCTGCAGCGTACAGAGCCGCGCGGTATCGGCAGGCGTAGTTTTTACGCTTCTAAGGCGCTGAATAGTAACCAGTTAGACAATTCACTCAGTATTAACATACATTTACATGGGGAAATGGCTTCGCGCTTCCGCTTTTGAGATTTGCACATTTTCGCGATTCGGACTTCCAGGACCGCGGCAGCGCAGCACACCAGGATTCTCCTTGTAGAATGCGCCTAATTGCTGTCTTCCCCTACCTTGAGGACAGCCAAAAAAGCTTCCTGTGGGATGTCGACGCGGCCGATGCGCTTCATGCGTTTCTTGCCTTCCTTCTGTTTCTCGAGCAGCTTGCGCTTGCGGGAAATGTCACCGCCGTAGCATTTGGCGATGACATTTTTGCGAATGGCGGAAACCGTTTCGCGGGCGATAATTTTCGCCCCGATGGAGGCCTGGATCGCCACCTCGAACATCTGCCGGGGAATCAGTTGCCTCATTTTAGAAACCAGTGCCTTGCCGCGATCGTAGGCAAAATCCCGGTGCACGATGATTGAAAGCGCATCCACCGGCTCGCCCGCTACCAGAATGTCGAGCTTGACCATGGGCGACTCCCAATAGTCCGCCAGGTGGTAGTCGAGTGAAGCGTAGCCGCGCGAAACCGATTTGAGACGATCGTAAAAATCGAGAACAATTTCATTCAGGGGTAACTCATAGTGCAACATCACGCGCGAGGAACTGACGTATTCGAAAGTTTTCTGCTTGCCGCGTTTGTCTTCGACCAGCTTTAAAATTCCGCCGACGTATTCTTCATTGGTGAGAATTGTAGCCAGGATCACTGGCTCCTCGATTTTGGCAATCTCGCTGGGATCGGGCCAGCGCGAAGGATTGTCGACCTCGATCATCTTGCCGTCGGTTTTGTAAATTTTGTAGCGGACGCCGGGCGCGGTGGTGATGAGTTCGAGGGCGAACTCGCGCTCCAGCCGCTCCTGAATGATTTCCATATGGAGCAGGCCGAGGAAACCGCAACGAAAGCCGAAACCGAGCGCTACGGAACTTTCCGGTTCAAAGAAGAACGAAGAGTCGTTCAAACGCAGTTTTTCTAGAGCTTCGCGCAGCCGAGTGTGTTCGTGCGCGTCCACGGTGTAGAGGCCGGCGAAGACCATGGGCTTAATTTCTTCAAAGCCCGGTAGCGCTTCGAACGCGGGGTTGGCGTCGTCGGTAATGGTGTCGCCGATTTTGGTGTCAGCGACATTCTTGATGTTGGCGATGAGAAAGCCGACTTCGCCCGCTTTCAACTCGCCAATTTCTACCGGTTTGGGGGTGAGCACGCCGAGAGTTTCCGCGTCGAATGTTGTGCCATTCGACCACAGACGAATTCTCTGGCCCTTGCGCAAAGTACCCTGGAAGACGCGGGTGAGAATGACGACGCCGCGATAGGCGTCGAACCAGGAGTCGAAAATAAGCGCCTGCAGCCGGTTGTCGGGATCGCCCTTCGGTGGAGGCACGCGCTTCACAATTGCCTCCAGTACGTCAGGCACGCCCTGGCCGGTCTTGGCGCTGATGAGTACGGCATCGGAAGCGTCGAGGCCGACGGCGCTTTCGATCATCTCTTTCGTGCGCGGGATGTCGGCACTCTGCAGATCGATTTTGTTGATGACAGGAATGATTTCCAGGCCATGATTGATCGCGAGATAGGAGTTGGCAAGAGTTTGCGCCTCAACGCCTTGCGACGCGTCGACTACCAAAAGCGCGCCTTCGCAAGAAGCCAGCGAGCGCGAGACCTCATAGGAGAAATCGACGTGACCGGGAGTGTCGATCAGGTTGAGCTGGTAAGTGTTGCCGTCGTGCGCGGTATACATCATGCGGACGGCGTGGGCTTTGATGGTGATGCCGCGTTCGCGCTCCAGGTCCATGGTGTCGAGCACCTGGGCCTGCATCTCGCGCATGGTGAGCGATCCGGTGAGTTCCAGCAGGCGATCCGCCAGCGTGGATTTACCGTGGTCGATATGCGCGATGATGGCAAAGTTGCGGAGGAAAGCGGCGTCCATAGGTTGAGGGCTAATCTTTGATTTTAACAGGCGGAGAGCAGTTCTCAGTTTTCTCAGCTCTCAGCTCTCGCTCGTTTGCACCCTTTGCGTACAGAGTCGGCCTTTCTTCGGTAGAATTCTGCCCTGTGATCTATGGAAGGGGATACCATGCGCCGATTATTCATTGCCATCCTCATCGTGACAGGATGTTGCATCGCTCTCGCGGGCCAAACGCTTTCGCCTGAAGTGCAAGCCTTCGTGAAGGTTGACGCTCCAATTGTTGCCCTCGCCCACGTGCGCGTGGTTGATGGGACGGGGGCCGGCGCACGGGAGGATCAGACGGTTGTAATTTCCAAAGGAAAGATCGAGTCAGTTGCAGATGCGGCCTCGGCAAATATTCCCAAAGATGCCCAAGTAATAGATCTACATGGGTACAGTGTGATCCCCGGCCTAGTGGGCATGCACGATCATATGTTTTATCCTGTCGGCAACGTGGTGTTCGGAGAAATGGCTTTCAGCTTTCCCCGTCTCTACCTTGCGGGAGGAGTGACCACGATCCGTACGGGTGGATCGCTTGAACCTTATACCGATCTTGAGATCAAGAAAAAGATTGATGCTGGCGGAATGCCAGGGCCGAAAATTCACGTCACCGGGCCGTATCTGGAAGGCGCAGGGTCATGGGCGTTGCAGATGCACCAGCTCAGCGGTCCTGAGGATGCGACTAAGACCGTGAATTACTGGATGGATGAAGGCGTGGACAATTTTAAGGCGTACATGTTCATCACGCCGGCAGAGCTTGCGGCAGCCATTGCAGCGGCGCACAAACGGGGCGCGAAAGTTACGGGTCACCTGTGCTCTATTGGCTTTCACGAAGCGGCCGCGCTTGGAATCGACGACCTGGAACACGGGCTGCTGGTCGACACTGAATTCCTGCCCGGGAAAAAGGCGGGCGAGTGCCCGGAGGAACCGGAGAATCCAAATCTGATCGCCAAACTCGACGTCAATGCGGGTCCGCTGCATGACATGATTCAGGATCTGGTAAAGCACCATGTGGCGGTCACTTCGACGCTGCCAGTGTTTGAGATGGGAAGTTTCCCGGGCAGGCCGACGCTGCAGAAACGTGTGCTGGACGCATTGTCACCGGACTCTCGCAGCGCATTGTTGGAGCGAAGGGTTCGATCGAGCGATGCCGGCGCTCTACGCAAGGAGCATGGCAGCGAGATTTCGCCCTGGCCAGCGGCGTTCAACAAGGAGATGGAATTCGAGCACGCCTTCGCGCAAGCTGGAGGCCTGCTGCTTGCCGGATTAGACCCTACCGGCATGGGAGGTGTGATTGCCGGCTTCGGAGATCAGCGCGAAGTCGAATTGCTGGTGGAAGCTGGATTTACGCCGCTGGAAGCGATTCACATCGCAACGTTCAACGGCGCGCAATATCTTGGCGAGGAGGGGAAGATTGGGACCATCGCCGTGGGAAAACAGGCCGACCTAGTTGTGATCAAGGGCGATCCATCGAAGAAGATCGAGGATATCGAGAACGTGGAAACCGTATTCAAGGACGGCATCGGCTACGATTCAGCCAAGTTGATCGAATCGGTGCGCGGCGTGGTGGGGAGCCGCTAAGTTAAGTTACTAGTTGCCGGTTGTCAGACCCGCTTGCATGCTTATTCTTGCTTCAGCGTCGCCGCGCCGCCAGGAGTTGCTGCGCAATGCCGGTATTCAATTCGTCGTGCAGCCCGCCGATATCGACGAAACACCGATGGCCAATGAATCTCCGCAAAATTGCGCGGAGCGGCTCGCGCGGGATAAGGCCTTAGCAATTCTTCAAAGCCGGCCGCAAGACTATGTTCTGGGGGCGGACACGATTGTGGTGGTAGATGACAAAACCCTGGGCAAGCCTCGCGATGCCGCTGATGCCGTCCGCATGCTGCGTTTATTGTCCGGACGCACGCACAAAGTCATCACTGGGGTCTGTTTAGTAACGCCATCGATGGCCAGCTCCGAATCAACCTCAGACGGGCGGGAGGCGAGAACTGTTTCCGAGACTACGCTGGTCACCATGGGCAAAATCTCGGACGGAGAAATCAGAGATTATGTCGCGACGGGCGAGCCCATGGATAAAGCAGGAGCTTATGCCATCCAGGGCATCGCCTCACGATGGATTGATCGTATTGAAGGTGATTACAGCAATGTGGTGGGAGTACCGGTAGCGAGGGTTTACGCGATGCTGCGCGAACAAGGAGCAATTTAGGTTACCGAGGACTGGCCGTTAAGAAATCCAAATACGACGGCGCCACACCTAAACTTTTTTCTCCTCTTCTTTTTCTTTCGTTTCCTTCTTCGGTTCTTCGCCTTCCTTCATCGCGGCTTTAAAGTTCCGAATGCCTTCGCCCATGCCCTTGCCCAGCGAGGCAAACTTGCTGGTGCCGAAGATCAGAAGGATAATCGCGATGATCAATATCAAGTGCAACGGTTGAAATAGACCTTCCATGATTCCTCCACAGTCTAGCCGGGGGCCGGCAAATGCGGCGCAGCGACCGGACTCCCTGCGAAAAGTCTAGGCCATGCCAAGCAGGGAGTCAAAAGAGCGTACGCTGCGCAGTGGTCGGTTGCGCATCTGAACAATTGAATGCTTACCGAGGCAGCCGCGGGAAGTCTAATCTCTCCGAATGAGTATTAGGAGATAAGTGTGGGAGGAATCGGTGATTCGCAAACGTTGCGCTTTTATATTGGGCCTGTGCATTGTGTTCCATGTTGTTTGTCTAACATCTGTTCTAGGACAGACACAGACCGGCTCCGCGCCAGAACACCGCAAAACCAGCGAACCTTACACTGGCGACCTCACGATTTTCGACTCGCCTGGCCGCGCGGAGCGGCTGCAGATCAATCATGTGATGGATATCCTGGCCATTACCCCGGGAAAGGCAGTGGCCGATATCGGAGCGGGATCGGGCTGGTTCACTGTGATAGCGGCGCGGAGAGTTGGCGAAGCGGGAATCGTATATGCGGTTGATATCAATCCGGAGTCGATTCGCTACGTCAGCGATCGTGCGAAGAAGGAGCAACTGCACAACGTCAAAACCATTCTAGGCAAAGGCGACAATCCTGTTCTTCCCGCTGCGGCGGTGGACTCGGTTTTGCTGTTGAAGACGTATCACGAGGTGGCGGAGCCGGTTACGTTTCTACGAAATCTGAGGGCGTCGCTGCGCCCTGGGGCGAAGGTTGGAATCATCGACCGCAATGGAAATGGCGAAAATCATGGCGTGGGCCGCGACGTTGTGATCCAGGAAGCTCGGCAGGCGGGTTACCGCTTGCAGGAACAATATGATTTTGTGAAAGGCGACAAGATGGATTATTTTCTGGTATTCACTCCAGAACCGTGACCTCGTCGACGACCGACCAAGTCGTGCGAGTCGAGTCGGCAAAGATTGCGAGATCGGCATCGGAAGCCGTCCCTTGCGGGCTCGCCCATGCCGCTTCCATACCCGGCCGATCATCGAACAGCATATAAGTCCTTCAGTGATCAAACGCTTTCGATCATTTCTGCAAGCAGCAGCGCCCGGCGCGGTAGCTCGGAAATGACGATGTATTCGTGCAGCGCATGTGCGCCTTCGCCCACGCCGCCCATGCCGTCGAGCGTGGGAATGCCCATGCCAGCGGTGAAATTTCCGTCGGAGCCGCCTCCCACCGAGGCTTCCTCAAGCTTCCATCCAACTTGAGCCGCAATCTCGCGCGCGGTATTGAACAGCGCCGCCACGCCGGTGGTTCGCTCCATTGGGAGGCGGTTGATGCCGCCCGTCACCTGCAGTTTGCAATGCTTGTCGAACGGTTTTAGGGCGCGCAGCGTGCGGTCCAGACCAGCCGCCTGTTTCGCGCTTTTGATGCGCACGTCGATTGCGACCGAGGCCTCGGCGGCAATCACGTTCGTGCGGGTTCCGCCTTGGATAATGCCGGGATTGACCGACACACCTTGCTTCAGGTTGCTGAGTTTGGCGATCACCGCGATCTGACGAGCCAGTTCAAGAATCGCGCTGTGACCTTTTCCAGGATCAAGGCCGGCATGCGCGGCCACGCCTTCGACGAGCAGTTTGTATTCGCCGACGCCCTTGCGTGCGGTTTTAACAGCACCACGAACTCCGGCGGCGGGCTCAAGCACCATCACGCCGGCAGACTCTATAGCCAAAGACTCGGTGATCTTACGCGAAGAGTGGCTGCCGACTTCTTCATCCGAAACCAGAAAAACTGTTACGGGCCGTGTCAGCCCGCCGTGCCACTGTTGCAGCGCTTCAATCGCGTAGAGCATCAGGGCAATGCCTGACTTCATGTCGAGAACTCCGGGCCCGCGCAGAAGGCCGTTTTCGATTTTGCAGGGCATCCTGGCCAGCGTTCCCAGCGGATAAACCGTATCGCAGTGTCCGAGCAGCAACACAGGCTTGCGGTTTGTAGAAGCTGCAGCAGCGGCAAAGTCGACCTGCAGGCTGTCGCCGAAAGTGTCGCTGGAATGAAAATGAGCTTTGCCGCCGAGGGCCTCGAACTTCGAGGCGATGAGAGCGGCCACACGATCGACGGCCTGCTTGTTATCGCTTGGCGACTCGATCTGGACCAGCTCGCGAATCGTTTCGACGATCTGGTCTTTACGATCCGTAAAATAACGCAAGCGATCCATGCTCGTGTTCCGGCGCGCAGTTATTGTTTTTTTTGCTTTCTTCTGGGTCACTCATTCCTCTCGTCTGCGCCGTGAAATGCGGCGCGGTACAGTATAATCTTCAGGCTGATTGGGGCGAACTCGAAGATGGCGCTCGATATTCACGATATTTTGAAAATACTTCCGCACCGTTATCCGTTTCTGCTGATTGATCGGGTGCTGGAGTTGAAGCGCAAAGAGAGCATCGTTGCCATCAAGAACGTCACGATCAACGAACCGTTTTTCAACGGCCATTTTCCCGGATTGCCCATCATGCCGGGTGTGCTGATCGTGGAAGCCATTGCTCAAGCTGGAGGCGCGCTGCTGCTCACGGAAGTGGAAGATCGTGAAAACAAGGTGATGGTGTTCACCGGCATCGAGCGGGCGAAATTCAGGCGGCCTGTGAGCCCCGGCGACCAGTTGCGAATCGAAGTGGAAGTGAAGGGCTGGCGCGTTGTTCCACGAATGACCGCAGCCAAGATGCACGGGGTCGCCTATGTCGCGGGCAAGCGCGTGGCCGAAGCGACTGTGTCATGCCAGCTGATCGACAGCTCGCGCGGCCGTGCCGACAACTCGGAAGGCGCGGACGACGATGCGCCTGCGGAATGAGGAGCGATCAGGCAGCCTGCGCGATGAAACAATCCCTTCTGAATGCAATGATTCGATGAACGTTCATCCCACCGCACTCATTGACCCGCGGGCCAAGGTTCCAGCTTCATGCACGGTTGGTCCTTATTGCGTAATTGGCGCTGACGTCGATCTGGGCGAGCGTTGTCGACTGGTTTCGCACGTGGCTATCGAAGGGCCGACGAAGATTGGCGCAGATAACGCATTCTTTCCTTTCTGCGCAATCGGCATGGCGCCGCAGGATATTTCCTATCGAGGCGAACCGACGCGCCTGGAGATCGGCGACCACAACGAGATTCGCGAGAGCGTCACGATCAGCCGCGGCACGGTGAAAGGCGGCGGGCTTACCCGAGTTGGCAGTCACGTTCTCATCATGGCTTATGCCCACATCGGGCACGACAGCGTAATAGGCGACCATTGCATGTTGGTGAACGGCGCGACGTTGGGCGGGCATGTGACCGTGGAGGAATGGGCGGTGGTCGGCGCGCTCTGCCCGGTGCATCAGTATGTGCGCATCGGCGCACATTCGTATGTCGGCGGCGGAACAACCATCACGCAGGATGTTCTGCCGTTTTCCATGACATCCGCCGCCCGCAATACCAATGCTTATGGCATGAATAAAGTTGGACTGGAGCGCCGCGGCTTTTCGCCGGAACGCATCCGCAAGATTCACCACGCCTATAAGACGCTGTTGGCGTCGAAGATGAATACATCGCAGGCTTTGGAGAAACTCAAAGCTGAGCCCGACCGCAGCGAAGATGTGGATCTGCTGATCCGCTTCATCGAGACGTCGGAGCGGGGAGTGATTAAATAGGTGGTCAGTGGCTTGTAAATGCGTCGCTGATCACTAGCCACTGGGCACTGACCACTGCTTATGCAACGCATTGGCCTTATCGCCGGCAATGGCAAGTTTCCTTTGCTCGTGCTCGACGCGGCGCGCGCGGCGGGTTACGAAGCTGTCGTGGTCGCGATCAAGGAAGAGGCTTTTGCCGAGATCGAAGACCACGGGGCGGCTTCGGTTCACTGGCTGTCGTTGGGCGAACTTTCCAAGCTGATCGAAATTTTTCATCGCGAAAGTGTGAGCCGCGCCATCATGGCGGGGCAGGTGAAGCACAAACAGATTTTCTCCGCCATCCGGCCGGACTGGCGGTTGGCCAAGCTTCTGCTCTCGCTTACCACGCGCAATACCGACAGTTTGTTAGGCGCGGTAGCCAAGGTCCTGGCGGAAGAAGGGATCACACTGGAGAATTCCACCTGGCTGCTCGAACCGCTGCTGGCGAAGGTAGGTGTGCTTACTCGCCGCGCTCCTACCGAGCAAGAACGCAAGAATATCGACTACGGGCGCGGCGTGGCCCGCCAGATGGCGCAGCATGATATTGGGCAGACCGTCGTAATTGCGGAATCGGCGTGCGTAGCGGTCGAGGCCATGGAAGGCACCGACGCCACCATTGAGCGCGCAGGGCAAATTATGAACTCGTTGCGCGGCGACGCGTCCACGCTCAGCCGTGAACTTACGGTGGTCAAGATCGCGAAACCGAATCAGGATATGCGCTTCGACGTTCCGGTGATCGGAGTGAAGACGATTGAAGTGATGCAGGGAGCGGGCGCGACCTGTCTGGCGCTGGATGC
>DATNMU010000204.1:0-5800 GCA_035602195.1 Candidatus Acidiferrum sp. | reverse complement strand
CACGGTAATGCGTCCGTTCTCTTCCACTGCATCCACCGCGGCGATGCGCCCGCTCATGGTCGCCGAGCCGATGTTGCGCGCAGGCAGTCCGGAGACCGTTGCCGCATCGTACCGATATGGCGGCGCCTGGGCTGCGGCTTGCAGAGGTGCACAAAATAAAGCTGAGACGAACAGCACAGTCATTGCCCATGAATCACGAGCGGATGCTTTCATGTTTGCGAGTCCTTTTTCGACACAATGATTTTCGTTGTTGTTTTCAACTTCACCGACTCAAACAGGCGAATCAGTGAATCCCTACTATCCCGGACTTTTTTTCTTCCGTTCGCAATGACGCCGGCAGGGCAAAGTCCGCTGGATCAATCGGCACATTGGCGTCCATTTTTTGTACGGTGACCGTCTGCGCGTCAGGATGGTTCTTTGGCCCCTGCGAGATCGAGAAGGGATACATCACTCCTGCGACCGGCTTGTAGGATCCGAGCCCCTGCACGCGGTCTCGCACCGATCCTCGAATGAACTGCTGGATCTCTTTACGAATCTCGATAAAAGTGTCGGGATCGAGGTAGTCATAAATGATGTCGCCGTTCTTCAGCGTAATCTTGAGCCGCAGCGCGTCGTCGCCGTCCACCTCGTCGTGGCCCAAATATTCGACCGTGCTGCCTTTCTCTTTGTAATCGACCAGCGGGCCATCGAAGTCGGCATCCAACAGTAGATCGCGCAGGTCGTCTTCGCCCATCAACTCCGGATCTTTCTTTCCCCCAAAGGGCTGAATCTGCCAGCCGGTGCTGCCGTCGTAGGCTTGCACCTGCGTCATTCCTTGCAAGGTAAAGGTCTCACGGATCAGGTCCGGGCGCTGATTCTCCTGGCCGACTGAAGCCGTAAAGCCTCCGCCGCCCTCGAACCTTCCCGTCATGCGGAGGGTCTTGATGGCCTTCATCTTTTCCATTCCGCCACGCGCCTGGATATTTTTTGCAATCAGTTCGTCAGCGGTCTGCGAATGGGAAACGGCACCGCAACAGCACACAGCAATCAACACAATCAGGGCATGGCGCATCGAGCAAACTCCTGTTGTTGAGGGACTTGAAGAACCCCGGGGAACGGGAAACAGTACTCTACTCGGGAGTAGACGTTTCTTTCAACCGGAGGTGAGCCAACCAGTCGGCATTCTAAGAAGAGATCTTAGCGCCAGGCCTACGAGCGAAAGTTTCGGCCGCCATTTTCCTGAGCCGGTCGCTGTGCTCTTGAAGCGCAGACTTGAGCTCCGAGAGCAAAGGTTCCAACTCGGGCTCGGGTGCCGTAATCACCTTCGCGCACAAATCGCGGATGCGGCTTTCAAGATAGCGGGAGGGCACGCGCGACATATTACTTAATCTAGTAGTAATGACTATCGGTATTCCACGGTATTACTAAGAGGTAATCTTCTGCGGCAGCCGAGCATTCAGTGGGTAAAGGAAAAATTCAATCCCGTCGTAAGGATCAGATCGTTTGTCTTCGTTCCCAGTGGTGGGTTAGAGACGTAAATATCAGTGAACTGATTCTGCCAACCCAGCCACTTGCTGATTTTCGTTACTGTGCCAAAGTCGAACGTTGCTCGATATTGCCCGGTGTTTGACACGTCCGGGAAGAAATACAATTTTTCTGTGATCACGGTGCTCTTGCCAAACTTATGCGTCAGCTCTTCGCCCAGAGTCAGCGCGGCGAATCGACGGGTTACGCCATAAGAGACGAAAACAGGGGGGACCGTGACGGGTACTACTTCTGGCCCGTTCGAATAGGTTTCGTGGGTGTAGTTGAGACCAGCCAGGAAATCCAGGATAGTGTTTTCGGATTTGATGGCGTGATAGCCAAGTCCGCCGCCGTATACGCCGCGCAAGTCGAGATTCTGCAGCGCGTTGCTCATAAAATCCCCGCCCACAAAACCGAATATCCGGGGATTAATGTTGTGATCGTAACGAATTCCCGCCGTGATCAAATTGGCCACCGTGCTGGGCGTGGCCAGATCATTCTTGGTGTCGATTGAGTTCAGGTAAATCGAGGTCTTGTCGTTCAAGGTGGGATGGACAGCATTGATCCCCAACGCCAGATTGCTGGTCTCGCTATTGCCGCGGGCCAACGAGAAGCCCACATTCACCCCGCCGTTCCAGCCGCGCAGCAGGCCAGGATGCTCAAGCTTCTCGTACTCGGCCAGGTCGCTGATCTCGGCAATGTTTCCGAGAGGCACATCCACGGTGCCCGCCGTCTTGGTGGCAACTTCGACCTTGCCATCGCTCGTGGTGACCGGCCCCACCAGAGTCTTCTTGTCGGATGTGTTCACACGCAATACCTTCTCACTGCTGATTTGCGTGATCGCCTTAAAATCCAAGGTCACATCTCCCGCGAATTCGGTGTGCAGGACGAGGGTCTTGCCATCCGATTTCACGATCTTACCGGTAAGGCGGTCGCCATTTTTCAAAATAATTTGGTCGGCGAAGACTGCCGGCGCGATGAACAGGCACAAGACGAGGGCAACAAGCTTTCTCTTACGCAACACTTTCTACCTCCAGCTTACAAAGCTAGAGTCAGATGCTATATGTAGCTCCAGGGATTACTGAATCAGCAGGAAATACGCACAACGCGGCAGCGCAGCGAAGCAGACAGATCTACAGGGAGGGATCCTGCGCGCTCACGCCTTGGTATCTTTGGACTCGGCCGTCTTGTTCTGCTCCGCCGTGGTCGATGGATTGTCCTTCATGCCTTCTTTCAGAGCACGAATTCCTTCGCCCAGCCCCTTACCAAGTTCCGGCAATTTCTTCGGGCCAAACACCAGCAAGGCAATAGCGAAAATGATGATCAGATGCGTCGGTTGAAACAGGCCTTCAAGCATGGGAAACCTCCAAAAACACCCAACAACCTCTTTATACGGTACTGGACGAGTAGGGGGAAGTCAAACTCGCCTCTACTCTCCCAGTCTGCCATCCCAGGCCGCTATGCAATGTGATCAAAATCACAGCACTTAGTGACTTCCCGAATCGATATCGTCCGGACATTGCCCCAACTCCGGCGCCACCCATTACTTCCGTGATCTTACCTCCGATCAGGCCCCAAGGCTAAGGTGACATCAGGAGTTCGGAACAGCCAGTAAACCCAGCAAGCCAAACCATTGCCCGGAGATTCAGAGTGAAGCGCAAGGGCCTGTCAGTTTCTATATTTCTTTTTGGGGTGATACTAGCTGCCCATTGCAGTGATACCCAGCCGGTCACTCCTGCTCAACTCATGGCATGGCTGGCGGCAGGAATTCCTGATAATCGTCTGGTCCGCATCATCCACGATCGCGGACTTACCGCGGTTCCGGGCAATGACCAGATTCTCGAGTTTCAGTCCGCAGGCGCTGACGCGAATTTGATCAAGGCACTTTCAGGTTCCAAAGCGTCGGCCTTTGCCAATGCTGCGACCTCTGACATCCCTGCGTTCTTGGTAATGTCCGCCGTCGACGCCCATGCTCAGCGCTTTCATGAAGCCGAGCTCTCATTGCGCCAGGCCCTCGCCTCAGATCCTAAGAATGCTGCGCTGCATTTCGCGCTGGCCGCGATGCTTCGACAGCAGGAGCTCTGGGACGATGCCTTTGACCAGATCACCGTCGCCGCAGAACTAATGCCGGATCTCCCCGAGAACCACAGCACCATGGCTTACATTTTTTATCGTCTGGATGACGGCCCCAACGCTATTGCAGAAGCCCGCACCGCCCTTAGCATGGACCCTCAGAACGGCGAGGCCTATCAGATCCTCGCCCTCGGTCTATATTTCGACTACCAATATGGCGCCGCGGTTCATGCTTTTATGGAGTCGCTCGCCCGCGACCCCGGCAATCCTGACACCTATTACGATCTAGGCATTACCTTGCACGCGGATGGAAATCTCACTTCAGCCATCAGCGCCTATCGCCAGGCCATCCAACTCAATCCGGTGTTCTGGCAAGCTCACTCCAACCTGGCGCTGGTCTTGCACGAACAAAACCGGCTGCAGGAAGCCGTCGCTGAATATCGCGAAGCAAAACGCCTTGCTCCGCAAGAGGCCTCCGTTCGTAACAATCTGGGCAATACCTATTGCGATCAAGGCAATTATGACGCCGCCATGCTTGAGTTGCGGGAGCTTTACCAGGAGCATCCTGAATGGCAGCAGGGCCACACCTGTATGGCCCGCGCTTATCTTTCGACGAAGAATTACGGCAGAGCTGTCGATGAGCTTCAACTTGCAATTCGGCAAAACCCCAACAGCGCTTCCGACCGCCGGGCTCTCGGCGAAGCCCTGTTGATGGATGACAAGCTTGAAGAAGGTATCCACGAGTTGCGCCTGGCTGTCGCGCTCAGCCCCGATTCCGACGCCGCTCACCGCGCTCTCGGCACGGCATTATTCCGCCAACACCAACTGCCGGCGGCGGAAAAAGAGTTTCGCGAGGCGCTCCGGCTGAACGCGTCTCCGGATAACCATTACGCTCTTGCAGCTTGCCTGATGACCATGGACCGTTACGAAGAAGCTTTATTGGAACTCGAAACTGCGGCTCGTCTTGACCCCGAGCGCCAGCTTTATCGCGCTCGCCGTGACGAGCTATTGAAACTGATGAAGCCGGCGAATTCACAGTAATCAAAGTTGACCGGGACAGCGATCCTTCGTGTGACTTCGTTCGTCGTTAATGATTTCTGAAGCCAGGTTCGATTTTGGCCGCTGAAGCTAAGGCCATCGGGACAATACAAGGCAGTGTACTGCCGTTATTTAGAGCAAGCACCAAAACTGCCTAAACTGGAACGTGAATCCTGCGCAAGTATCGGGATCGGGCAACAGATTCGCGGACAAGGGATTTCAGGAGAGCAACCATGGATGTAACGCGACCCACAGCCGCCGCCACCGGCAAACTCGCCCCGCCCGTACTGCAGCCGGAAAGCTCCGTCCGTAGCGACGTTCGGGATGACGTCCGGAACAATCTGCGAAATGCTGTCCGCAATGACGCTCAGGCTCCCGTTAAATCCTCAGGCTATGGCCTGCCTTGCGCCCACTGCCGCCTCTACTACCCCGCGAACCTTGATATGTGTCCTGCCTGCAACTCCAAAGAGAGGGTTGCCGCTGCTGTTGTGCCAATCATTCCGCCGGTGCAGGCTGCAGCCGATGTGATGCCCGAAAATTCCGTCGAGCAGGAGCGAGTCGAGAGGGAGCGTGAGGAATTCCTCAAACAGTTCAAATCCCAGCTCATTGCAGCGCATGCCGAAGCCGCTGGTTCGCCTGCGGTTTGCGCCCTGGGTGAACATCAGGGTGAAGAAGCTGAGGACCCTTCCATCTGCAAGCCTTGTTACGATCGCTTACAAGAGCGTGTCGACGTACTCGAAGCCGCCCTGCATATCGATCTGAAAGAAGCAGCGCAAATCGTCTACGATGCCGTCTGGGCCGATCCGTCAGACCCCAGCAAGACTTACACCAACGCCGCCAGCGCGCTCATCACCGAACTGCGCAGGCGCTCTGGAACTTCCAGTGTGCTGGGCCCGTTCCATCCGCTAGGCAACTAAGCTAAGTTCCATTGATCAAGCACGCGTCAGGCGTAAACGTTCAGCCCACTCTGGCTTGCATATACGTTTTGCAAAATGGAGTTCGTCAGGTCCGTACTGCTTGAAGACGTACTTGAAGAGGCACTGCTCGAAGAAGCGCCAACCGAATCCACCGTGCTGAGCAATTCCTGAACTAACTGAACCGATTGCGACGCTGCGCTCGCTTCATTTACCTGCGACGGCAGCGCGGTAGTTTTCAGATCGCTCAGAACCGTGGCAAAAGCCGATTG
>DATNMU010000203.1:0-5462 GCA_035602195.1 Candidatus Acidiferrum sp. | reverse complement strand
CGGGCTTTGGAGCCGCGGCGGGAAGCGATGACGCTGGATACGATTTTCGATATCGCGTCGCTGACCAAGGTGATCGTCACTTCAACTGCCGTAATGCAGTTGGTGGAAAAAGGGAAAGTCAGGCTGAATGATCCGGTGACGAAATACTTGCCGGAGTTTGGGCAGAACGGGAAAGACGACATCACAGTGCGGCAGCTTCTGACCCATTACTCGGGACTCGAGAAAGACCTGGATTTGAAGACGCAGTGGGCAGGCAAGCAGATTGCTTATGAAATGGCGCAGGCGGAGGTGCCGGAGGATCCTCCAGGAGCGAAGTTTACTTATAGCGACGTCAATTTTATTGTGCTCGGCGAAATTGTGGAGCGAGTCTCAGGAGAGACGCTGGATGAGTATGCCGCGCGGCATATTTTTACGCCGTTGAAAATATTGCATACGAGGTTTGTGCCTCCAGTGGCGTGGCGAGTGAAAATTGCGCCGACGCAGTATGACGAGAATGAGCACATGCTGCGCGGGGTGGTGCATGATCCTACGGCACGGCGGATGGGCGGCGTGGCGGGGCATGCGGGAGTGTTTTCGACGGGAGACGATCTGGCGAAATTTGCTCAGGCGCTGCTGAATGGCGGCGATGGAATTCTGTCGGCGATGTCGGTGGAGAAGATGACGCGACCCGAGCAGCCGCCATCGGCTCCGGTACTGCGAGGGTTTGGGTGGGATATTGATTCTCCGCTGTCATCGAATCGAGGCGACCTGCTGCCGGTGGGCGGATATGGGCATACGGGGTTCACCGGGACATCGATGTGGATCGATCCAACCACCAAGACTTACATTATTCTGCTGACCAATGCGGTGCATCCGCGAGGAAAATCCAACGCGGTTGCTTTGCGCTCGAAGGTGGCGACGGCGATTGCCGCGACGATGCCGCTGACTACCAGCGAGAAAGAAGCGCTGCGCTGGCAAAGCATTACCGGATACAACGAGGCGCAGAGCGCGGCCCGGCGGATGAACTCGCGCAACGGCAGCGTGAAAAATGGAATCGATGTTCTGGAAGCGCGCGGGTTCGATGTATTGCAGGTTGCGGGTCGTAAGAAAAGAATTGGAGTGGTGACGAACCAGACGGGCCTCGACGCTGACGGACGGCGGACGATTGATGTGCTGGCGCAGGCTCCGGGAGTCGACCTGGAAGCGATTTTCAGTCCGGAGCACGGGGTGACGGGAACGCTGGACACGACCGACGTTGCGAATAGTAAAGATGCGGCGACCGGAGTGACCGTGTACAGCGTGTATGGGGCGACGGATGCGCTGCGGCGACCGCCGGCCGATGTGATGAAAACTTTGGATGCAGTCGTGTTCGATATTCAGGATGCGGGCGTTCGCTTTTATACCTACGAAACCACACTGGGATATTTTCAGGAAGCGGCGGCGCAGGCGGGAGTCGAAGTGATTGTGCTGGACCGGCCTGATCCGATAACTGGCGCATTTGTGCAAGGTCCGGTCGCGGACGCGGGGCATGAGAGTTTTACGAGCTATTGGAGCGTACCGGTGCGGCACGGAATGACGATTGGCGAGCTGGCGAAGATGTTCAATGCGGAACGGAACATCAACGCCAAGTTGACAGTCGTCCCGATGGAAGGATGGCAGCGCGGCGATTGGTTTGATTCGACGGGGTTAGTTTGGGTAAGTCCGTCGCCGAATTTGCGGAGTGTGACCGAGGCCGCTTTATATCCGGGTGTGGCGGTGATCGAGGGAACCAATGTTTCGGTGGGGCGCGGCACGGACACTCCGTTTGAGTTGGTCGGCGCGCCGTGGATGAAGAGCAAAGAACTGGCGGCGTATTTGAATGCGCGCGGGATCGCAGGAGTTCGTTTCGTGCCGGTAACGTTCACGCCGACTGCGAGTAATTATGCAGATCAAAAATGCGAAGGGGTGAATTTGGTTTTGACCGAGCGAAACGCGCTGGATGCGCCGGAGTTGGGGATCGAACTGGCGGCGGCGTTGAAAAAGTTATATCCAACCGACTTCAAGATGGAGCGCATGGCGGAGTTGTTGATGAATCAGGCGGCGTTTGATGGGCTGGTGGCGGGAGAGGATCCGCGGCGGATTGCGCAGGATTGGCAGGAGGAGTTGGACAAGTTTGAGCTGCTAAGGAAAAAGTATTTGATCTATTAGACAGTCGGGACCGAGTTGGCGACGTGGCGTGACATTATTTTCCTGATGGCTGACTCCGTTGTCACCGAGAGTCAGGTGGTACTCTCCGCATTCGCACTTGTCCTCAAACTCAAGGACGACATTGCATCCGAGACCCTATAGAGGGCCACTCCTAATAGGTGCGGAACGCAAACGAGATAAGACGCAACCCGCGCCTTATCTCGTCTCTCGCTTAGACCGGATCGTTTAAAACGACTCGCGTAACCCGAATCGCGTAACCCAGGTTGCGCTCTAGCGGTGCCCGCCGCCGCCATGTCCACCAGCAGCATGGCCACCACCCCGATATCCGGGGAGCGCGTGCTCAGCCTTCGCTTCATGGCCAGCGTTGCCTACGTTGCCTCGCCCATCTCGCGCCTCGTTTCCCTGGAAGTGGTTGAAGCGCTCCGAACCGCGACCCGGCATTGGTCCAGCGTAACCGTGATGCGGATCAAACCGGTTATCGACATGTCCGTAAAAGCCGTGAGGGCCGTGAAACCACGGGCCGGCTCCAAGAAACACCCCTCCAACAAACCAATCAGGCCCATAGTAGCCGTAAGGAGCGCAGTCATATGGGGCATAGTCGAAGTATCCGTAAGGACACACGGGAGCCACTCCGATGTCTACGCCAACCGCAACCTGAGGTTGCGCCGCAGGTGCAGAGCATAAAAGGCCAGCTACGAGAACTGCGAAAGCTAGCGCACTGATTTTCAACATGATTTCTCCTTGATTCGTTCAGAGTTTCAACCTGGACAGCTAAGGGGCAGCATAATACCGAGGATCAATAACGGGCAAACCGGAAGTTGACTGTCAATTGTCGTAGCAGGCGATTTCGCTCATTGACCCGGTTCTAGTGCTACAGTCACGTTTGAAGTAACGACACTACGCGATTGCACTAAAGAGTCGCCAATGCCACCGGATAACGCCCGGCACAAACCCTGCATCCTAGCGGTCAAGCCGTGGTAATCTCGGGCTGAGCAGGGTCGGAGTGCTTTTTCTTCCGGAGGTGCCGATGCGCGGATTACTAACCACACTGCTGATTTCTGGGATGGCGCTGGGGCAGGCGACAGAAGCTCCGAAACCGAGCAGTGCATCTTCGGGTTCAACCTCTCCTGTAGTGGCTGCTCCCGCGCCGGGCGCCCCTTCTGCGGTGGTCGATCAGAATGTGGTGACGATTCCGGCGGGAACGAAAATTCCGGTTTCTCTGAAGCAGGCCATCTCCACCAAGAATGCGCGCGAGGGCGACTCGGTTTATGCGGAGACGGCGTTTCCATTCGTCGTGGACAATCGCGTGATTATCCCGGCGGGGTCTTACATTCAGGGAAAAATTTCGCACGTGGAGCGCGGCGGGCGGCTGAAGGGGCGGGCCGAAATTCTGATGCACTTTACTTCCATGATTTATCCCAGCGGCTACACCGTGATGCTGCCCGGATCGGTGGAGAACACTCCGGGCGCGGACAATAAATCAGTGAAAGACGAGGAAGGAACAATTCAGCAGGATAAAGATACCGGGAAGAAGATCGAGGACGCGGCCAAGGGCGGTGTATACGGAGGCACCGGCGGCGCATTGGCAGGCGGGCTTGCGGGCGGATTGAATGGAGCGAGGATTGGTGCCGGGGCAGGCGCTGCGGCGGGGATCGGATGGGCTCTGCTGAAGCGGGGGAACGATGTGAGGCTGGATGTGGGAACCTCGATTGAGATGGAGATTCAGCGGGCGATTACGGTGGATGCGAGAAGGATCGCGGTGGCGCGAGCTGGGCCGTAGGAGGTCAGGCCGAGAGTAAGAGTAAAGTCAAAGGCAACGGCAAAATTAGTCAAAAGCAAAGTCAAAGGCAGCGGACAAGAGTGTCCGCTCCACACGAGCCTGAATCACTTCCCGCAAGTCGGTAACTCATTTCAAATTGAAAAGGACGTTTACGTGGGCGGTCACTGTGACTGTTTGCGGGGTGAACTCTTCGGTGGGGGCAGGCGCATTTGCCATGGCTGACATGGCGCGGGCCATGCGCGGGGCGACGATGCGCTGGTTCTCGAACGTGTCGACGGAGGCGTAGGAAAGCTCTCCGACGGCGCGGCCGCTGGCGCGGGCGATGGCGTCAGCGGAGTTGCGAGCGCGGCGGTAGGCATCTTCCACCGCTTTGTTCTTGGCCTCGTCCATATTTTCCAGAGTGTAATTCAGGGTTTGAGTCTCGCTGACGTTGGCGTCGGCGAGTTGCTGCGTGATGGGTCCAATCTTGGAAAAGTCTTTGAGTTTCAAAGTGACGTCGGTGGTGACGCGGTATCCGATTACTTTTTGTTTGGGATTTTTCCAGTCATACATGGGCTGAACCGTGAGGAAGCCGACGTTGGCGGCTTTGGGTTCGATGCCGTTGGCGTGCAGTACCTGGCGAACCTGCTCGGCTTCTTTCGAAGCGTGCTGGTTGGCGGTTTGGGCGGAATCCTCCTGCACCGAAATGTTGAATTGAATGACGGCGGTGTCGGGAGCGGATTCGAATTTGCCGTCGGCGCCCACGTAGATGGAGTTTGGCAGCGCGGTGACGGAGGGATGCTCTTGCGCGAAGGATGCGGCGGCGAGGATGCAGAGCGCGAAGAGATGGAATGTAAGTTTCATGAAGTTCCTCCCGAGTAAATCAAGAGCAAGCGGAGCGCTTTCCAATTGTAAGGTGGAAGTTTGACCGCTCCTAGTTAGAACGAGGAAAGGTGAGAGTCTTGCGGAGGGAGGGTGAGGAAGATGACTTCGGAACACTGGTGTGCAGGTTCGAGACAACGAGAGCGATTGCGGAAATTCCTCGCGAGGTTCGAGGTAGTGCGGGCGGGTATGGGATTCTTCGCTTCGCTCAGAATGACAAGTGCTATTTCGATTAGGTCAGTTACGAGCCCTTGGCGCTTGCGCTGTAGCTGAAGGGGTAGGCCTGCGCGTTGATTTCGCGGCGAAGGTCTTCGAAGACATCGTCGGGCATCTTGGAAAAAATATCGACGACTTCGGGATCGAACTGGCGGCCCGTCCAAGCCTGAATTTCTTTGCGAGCCTCGGCCAGAGTGCGCGCCGGACGATAGGGGCGGTCGGAGATAATGGCGTCCAAAGTGTCGGCGACCGAGAAGATGCGCGCTCCCAGAGGTATCTCACTGCCTTTGAGTCCGCGGGGATAGCCGCTGCCGTTGAAATGCTCCTGATGGGAATAAACGATGTCGCAGGCTTCGGTGAGAAAGGGAATTTTTTTGAGCATCTGGTAGCCGTGGTAGCAGTGCTCTTTCATAATGGCGCGCTCGGCGTCGTCGAGCTT
>DATNMU010000202.1:0-3220 GCA_035602195.1 Candidatus Acidiferrum sp. | reverse complement strand
CACGAGTTCGCGATCTGGGGTGAAACGGTTAGCTCGATCCAAGGGCAGACCCTCAATCCCTATGACCTAACCCGCACGCCTGGCGGGTCGAGTGGTGGTACCGGCGCGGGTGTGGCTGCCAATTTCGCGATTGCGGGCATTGGCACCGACACCGTCAACTCCATCCGATCACCAGCGTCGGCGAACAGCCTCGTGGGTATTCGGCCGACGCTCGGTCTCGTCAGCCGAGCCGGTATTATCCCGGTCTCATTCACACAGGATGCGGTTGGTCCGCTAGTCCGCACCGTTACTGACGCGGCGAAGATGTTAAACGTGCTCGTCGGCTATGACCCTAACGATCCAGCGACGGCATGGAGCGTCGGGAATACTGAGGAAGACTACACGAAATTCCTAAAGGCCAATGGTCTGCAGGGCAAGCGCATCGGTGTATTGCGCAGTTTCTTCGGCACTGCACCCATCAACGACGAGGTCAATGTTATTGCGAGCCAAGCGGTCGAGGACCTGAAGAGGTCCGGCGCAACGGTAGTCGAGCTGAATACCCCAGATCTCGATAGCGGGAAGATTACCTCTGATATCAGCGTTCATCTGTACGAATTTAAGCCGGCCATCAACGCTTATCTTGCCGCGGGCAACACGCCCGTTAAATCGCTCGAGGAGATCATCTCTTCCGGCAAGTTTCATCCGAACATCGGGGGCAACATCACGAAAGCACGAGGCCTCGAGATGGACGACAGCTATCGCCTCCGTCTTCAGAAGCGCTCCGAGTTACAGCAGCGTGTCATGAAGATCATGGCTGACGAGCGACTCGATGCGATAATGTTCCCGCATCAGAAGCGCCTTGTGGTGCCCATTGGGGAGACCCAGGTGGAGCGCAACGGCGCTCTTGGATCAGTGACCGGCTTTCCTTCCATCGTCGTACCAGGCGGATTTTCATCCCCAACTCCGACGGCCACGCTCGGCGTCCCGGTGGGCATCGAATTCCTCGGGAGACCATGGTCCGAGAAGCTATTGGTCGAGATTGGCTACGGTTACGAACAAGCGACCAAGCACCGCCACCCTCCGCCAACCATACCGCCGCTCTCCGTCCGATATCCTACTAGGTGACGAAGTTAGTCTGAGAGCTGAATCGGCATTATGATCGGATTGAAAATAATTCAGCGTAAAGAGTTTTGCCGTCAAAGAAGTTTGTTTACAAAATAGTCTGGAAGATACGCCGGAGATTCCCCTATTTTCTCGTATCCTGCGGGTAAGAAGCCTATTCCGCTACTAAAATACCGCAGATTTAGTGCTACGCCCGAGAAATGGCGGTCTACGACCCATCGTAACCCGCCTATCTCTGGGGCTAGGTTGAAGACATGGCTCTTGCTCTCTAGTTAGCTGGCGAGTAGCTCGTCCGGCATACAGTACCGAGAAGAAGCGGCTATTTGTGGCCGGAGTGGGTTATGCGCGCCAAGATATCGCGCCGGCTGTCGAGCACGGAGGCAGCCGCAAATTCCTCGCGTTCCGCGGGAGTCCATTTGCCCATGGTGGTATTGATAGCGGCCGCCCACTTATCGATGCTTTCGGCATTGGGATAGGTGATGACGAGGCAGCGCGTGGACGGCGCCGAAGTGTTTACATACTGCTCGTCGAGGCCGTGTAGGTAGCGACGCCCGCCTTGAGTTGTTCCTCAAAGGTGGGCACAAGCATCTTCTTGAGCACAGCGGTGTAATGTTCCGGCTTGTCAGGCTTGGCCGATGAGCAGACCACGCGCAGGTAGGTTGGTGTTCCAGTGCCGGGATGGTACATCCTCGTTTGCATCAAGTAGTCTTCGTGCTTGGTGGCGGCGATTTGGCTGGGCCGTGGAGCGCTCTTGCGAATTTCGTCGAGCACCTTCATGAGCCCGGCGATGCTAGTGGAGGACCAGGCTGCGCCGTGCGTATATCCTTCCGGGGTGTGTATGACTTGCTCAAAGGTGGACCAGCTAAGGATTGTGCCGTCGCTTACTGACTTTTCCAGAACCGGAATGACAGACTTCTCGCTGTCCTCCGAGTATGCCGCCCAATTCGCGCGAGGGATTTGAAACTGACTTACATAGGTGTACACGACTGGCGCCGATTCCGTTTGGGGAAGAGCCGCCGGTACAAGCGTTACTACCAACAAAAACACGAGCAGGGCCGAGATCCGCATCCTCATTATGGTGTCCTCCTGGACTGGCTGGCAGGCGGGGCGGCGCGCAAAACGATTCGAAGACCGTTCTTCGTCGCTCATTGGCGGGTTCGCGGATGGCGAGGGAGACGGCGTTCTGTGTAGTGGGTAACCTTTTGAGTATGGGCTTGCGCCCGCAGCACCGACCAGTTGTGGGCAGACAGTATTCCGTAGCTCTAATCTTGTCAACGTAATTCTCCGCGACACGCCTGGTTTGGCACGTCAGCGCTGCGTCGCAATTCGTGGCGGGTTGCCTCACTGGAAACTTACAGATAATTTCGAACACTAAGTTTTCACCTTTATTGTTCATGTTTCCGATATTCAACAGAGGGGAAAATCTGTCGTATTTAATTCGTCGAATCGGGACAATTGGAAATATTCCTTCCCAATCTGATGACGCGTTATCACATCCGCAAGCTACCTCTGGTGGGTAGAGCTGACGGGTCGGCGGAGACAGTCGGGAAACTGCATGGTCTCAAGATTTTTGGTGGCACAAACGACTCGTTCAATGGGACCCGTAGTACAGACGTTTGGACTAGCCAGGCTATAGGAGCCTTACATCAGGCCCCCGTAGAATTGCCTCATCGAGAGTGCTTTTCTTTCAAGGCGTTAAGTGCCGTTAAAGGCCGGGTAAAATGAGGCAATATAAGAGGACGAGCTTTTTGGTGCGCAGTTCTGGACGACGTTATTTTTCCATCGCTTGTCTGACCCTCTGCATCCTGACCATATTTTGGGCTTCGCTCAACGCCCGCCGGGGTACAAAGGAATTACTAACAACGGCAGAAGTCGCAACGGCTCCTATTTGGCCCCTTTCTTCCGCTGTCGAACATTTCGAAAAAGATCACAGGGTGATTTTCCCGTATTCAATTATTCCTGGCGGCGCGGAGTCGCTGCAGGAATTGCGGCAAGCCGTGACCAAGGACCCAGTGGTCGCGCGACATTATTCCGACTTTGATCTCGCCAGAGTTCGCCGCATAACTCTAAGTGCCCCGCAATCGATGTATGTTTCCTACCGTATTGGAAATGACGTCTT
>DATNMU010000201.1:0-6084 GCA_035602195.1 Candidatus Acidiferrum sp. | reverse complement strand
TGTATAGAAGTTACGGGAGAAACTTAGCGTGGCCGAGCCGATCATCGAAGCGCGGGCGATTGAGAAATCTTATCCGCAGCCTGACGGGACACGGATCCAAGTTGTTGGTCTGACTGATTTCTCGATTGAGCCGGGGAAAATTATTGCTCTGCTGGGCGCTTCGGGCTGCGGCAAGTCCACCCTGTTGCGCATTCTCAGCGGTCTTGGGCGACCTTCGTCCGGAGCTCTTTTTTGGCATGGCAAGCCATTGGGTGGCGAATCGCCCAACGTAGCGATCGTATTCCAGAGTTTTGCACTATTTCCGTGGCTCACAGTATTGGAGAACGTTGAGGCGCCGCTCGAAGCAAGGGGTGTGGCGGCGGTCGAGCGGCGCAAACGAGCCTTGCGCACACTGGATACGGTGGGACTCGATGGATTCGAGACGGCGTATCCGAAAGAACTTTCCGGAGGGATGAAGCAGCGCGTCGGTTTTGCGCGTGCGTTGGTGGTGGAACCGGAAGTGTTGTTTATGGATGAACCGTTTTCCGCGCTGGACGTGCTTACCGCGGAAAACCTTCGCGGTGAGCTGCTGGAACTGTGGCTTAACAAGAAAATGACGACCAGCGCCATTTTTATTGTGACCCACAACATAGAAGAAGCGGTGATGCTGGCGGATCGTATTGTGGTGCTGGGCAGAAATCCGGCTCGCGTTCGCTCCGATATCAATGTGCGGCTTGCGCATCCGCGCGACCGAAAATCCGGGCGCTTTGTGGAATTGGTGGATTACATCTACAAAGTCATGACGGAACCGGACGTCGAACACGCTTTGCCAGACCCGGAGAGTACCGGCGAAATCGTTGTACCGGCCGGAGGATTGAAGAGATGGGCGGGGCAGGTGCGGGCGAATAAGTATCAGATTCTGTCGCATGCGCGGGTGGGAGGAATCGCCGGGCTGGTGGAGTTGTTGCACGATCGCGGCGGACGCGAAGATCTGTTTCGCTTGAGTGAAGAGCTGGTGATGGACGTCGAAGACCTGCTGCCCATTCTGGAAGCTTGTCAATTGCTCGGTTTCGCTCAATTAAAAGAGGGCGATGTGCAACTTTCGCGGGAAGGTGTGAGGTTTGCCGATGCCGACATTCAAGCCCGCAAGGTTCTGTTTCGCGAAGCGGTGCTGGAGCATGTCACCATCCTGAAACAGATTGACAGTGTTTTGAAGCGCAAGGCGGATCATACGATCAGCGATGAATTTTTCCACGACATTCTTGACGAGCATTTTTCCGAAGAAGAAGTACACCGCCAGTTCGATACGGCGGTGAACTGGGGCCGCTATGCGGAGATTTTCGATTATGACCGCGAGGGCGGCAAGCTGGTACAGACTGAAGGATTGAACCTGGAACCGGTAGCCACGGAAGCACAAGTTGAAAAAGAAAATACAACATCTACACCGAAGCTCTGAAACAATCTTTTTCTTCGCACCCATTTGTTGAAATGAAAAAAAATATCAACCTGCGCGGATTCTCGGCCTATCGCTTGTGGGCGCAACTGCCGCGGATCGAGGTGTCGCATCTGCCGGATGTAATCATGTTCGGCGCGGGGATTGCGCTCTTTTATGGGGTCGCGGTGATTGGGCATTCCTGGTTTGGCCCATTCGTTCCCAAGGTCGAGATTTCGCGCAGTCTTTCGGCGCTGCCGGCATATGCGAGCTATTCGCTCTTGCGCATCGCGATTGCGTATGGGTTGAGTCTGGCATTTGCTTTCGTGTACGGGTACCTGGCAGCGTATAACCCACGAGCGGAACGCTTCATGATTCCGCTGCTCGACGTACTGCAATCTATTCCTGTACTTAGTTTTCTTCCTGGGGTGATGTTAGCGATGGTGGCGCTGTTCCCGAGGCGGCAACTTGGCGTAGAACTGGGGGCCATTCTGCTTATTTTTACGGGGCAGGTGTGGAACATGGCGTTCAGCTTTTACGCTTCGTTGAAAGGCATTCCGAATGACATGCGCGAAGCGGCGGCAATCTATCGGTTCAGTTGGTGGCAGCGTTTCACGCAGGTGGAATTGCCGTTTTCCGCGATTGGCCTGGTCTGGAACTCCATGATGTCGGTGGCTGGTGGATGGTTCGCGCTGATGGTGTGCGAGATGTTCGTGCTGGGGCCGCGCGATTTTCGGTTGCCAGGGCTCGGGTCTTATCTGCAAACCGCGGCCAGCGCGGGCGATATGACGTCAATTTTCTGGGGCGTGATTACGATGATCGCTGTGATCGTATTACTCGATCAATTAGTGTGGAGACCGGTAATCGCGTGGGCGGAAAAATTCAAGGTTGAGCAGGTGGAGAGCACCGACGCTCCTAGATCTTGGGTGCTGGACTTGGTACGGCGTTCCAGCGGGCTGGCCAAGATTCGGCAAAGGACTCTGCGTCCACTGAGCGAGCGCCTTCTTTTGCATTTTGCGAGCAAACATACGGTGGAACGCTCGGAGGAGACACGGGCGGCGTGGCGGGAATGGCTGCTGCGCGCGATTGCAGTCGTGGCACTCATTGGCATTGGGTACGGAGTAGTTCGAGTCGCCATCATTCTGAGCGGACTGCAGAGGGCGGAATTGCACGAGGCAGCGCTTGGACTGGGTGCAACCTTTCTGCGAGTGAACCTGGCTTTGCTGATTGGCGCCTTATGGACGATTCCCGCTGGCGTGGCGGTCGGGTTCAATCCTCGACTGGCTCGGATCGCGCAGCCATTGGCTCAGATTGCGGCATCTGTACCGGCGACCGCATTGCTGCCCGTCATCTTGCTATTGTTGATTCGCGTCGGAGGCGGCCTCGGGCTGGCTTCGATCGTTGTGTTGCTGCTGGGCACGCAGTGGTACGTGTTGTTCAATGTGATCGCGGGGGCGATAGCGATTCCGACCGACTTAAAGGAATGCTGCTCTGTGTTTCGGATTGCAGGTTTTGAGCGTTGGAAAAAACTGATCTTGCCAGGAATTTTTCCTTATCTCGTCACCGGTCTAGTCACCGCATCTGGCGGAGCGTGGAATGCGAGCATCGTAGCTGAATATTTTCATTTTAAAGGCCACATCTATACCACCACCGGGTTGGGCGCGACAATCAGCCAGGCGACGGATAGTGGTGATTTCCACCTGCTGCTGGCCGCGACGATTATGATGGCGGCCACGGTCGTAACCGTGAACCGGTTGGTCTGGCGCAAGCTTTACGGGTTGGCCGAAACACGTTTCCGCCTGGAAAGCTGAGTGGCATCATTTCTTCGGCTTCAATCTCGTTGCTTCGCCAGGCAGGGAGCAGGAATGAACGGTGTCTTTGAGTGCGGCTCCCAATTGCTCTCCTAGTCGCGAAAGTTCTGTCGCACTCATTAATTGCTGTATGCGTTCGAAGAGCTGGCGTTCCTCCTTGCGGATGTGGACGCTGAGTTGCCGAGCGAACGCAGACAGGGCGCCAGCGGACAAGGTGTGCGAGCTGGTTTGCGAGAAGAATTCTCGAAGCGCTCCATGGTCCGCGATCAACTCTTTGACTAGCGGAAGCAGTTCAGGGAACTTACAGGCAGCGGGGAACAGCACGGATTCTTCCGCGGAGAAATTAATCTTGATCTCGTTGGCGAATTCACGTTCGATTTCATCCAGCCAGATGTGCAGATCCGCGGCTGGAATAGGTTGTGCGCGGTCGATCCGCACACATAGCGCCAGCGCGCGCTGATGCTGACGAGAAAGCGGAATCAGGCTTTTATCGCGCAGCATGGGAACGTTTTGAAAAGCGAGTGCACAACCGGTCGGGCCTCAAATCGTGCCCACTGATTCGATCGTCTCTGTGATCGCCGGACGCACCGTCAGCCAATCGGTTCGGACACGCTCCCATTCCTGAATCAGCATACCGTTGGCCTCGAAGAAGCTGCGGATGCGGTAGCGTTCCCATCCAGCGATTTCCTCGAGAATCGGCGCCAGCACTGCCAGGGCACTCGTGCTCAGTACTGTGCGTTTGGCGATTTGTGAAACATGCGGCGACTCCGAAACCGCGATGGTCAAGCCGTCACGCGCATTGATCTGCAGCATCACGTGAATGTCGGAGCTGCCGTCGCCTGAATAGATGACGTGATCGGGACCGATGACGTGTTGGGAGAGCAACTGATTGAGAACCGCGACCTTGCCATAGCCGGCAGTGGCCCGAACAATAGTGTCGATCTCGCCGGTCGGTTTATACAGAAACTCAGTCCCGAAGATGTGATCTGCAGGAACGATCCCCTCCAGTGCCGAGTAAATCACCTCAACTGGCGCGGCTGAGAGAACGTAGAAGTCGAAGAAATGTCCGTCGACTCCGGTCTCGAGAATCTGGTAGAGCAGTTTGATGTCCCCCTTGAGGCGAATGCGCTTTCCTACCTCATGAAGATGCTCTTTCCGCACCTTCGCCTTGAATTCTGGATCGTGCAGCAGCAGGTAGGCGAGCTCCGCTCCTTGTTGCACGAGGTTGATCTTCGCCATGCCTTTTGCTTTGCGTTCAAATTCAGCGGTAGGAATGCCGACGAGTTCAGCCAGCACGTAGCCAGAATCATTGAAGGTGAGCGTTTGATCGAAGTCGCTCGCGAAGATGTAACGCTTTAAGGGCTTGTCTACCATACGAATTAGATTCGCTCCGAGTGCCGAAGGCCCATTAAAAGAATTGATAGCGATTATAGTCGGTCTAAGGTTAAGGCATTGTTAAGCTGCGCGGGGAGTACATGCAGTTATTAGTCTTGAGGACAGTGCGAATCTTGCTTCCTCTACGCTCCGGCAAAAACCAGGGTTCCTCGCTGCGCTCGGAATGACAATACTATTCGGGAACGACGCTGTTCGGAATGACAATGCTCATCCACAGATAGCAGCACTGCGGACGCTGCCTTTACTAAATTCGCGGACGCGTCCAGAATAAAGAGTCCCGTCCGAGTCGTGAGCGATGCGGCGGGCGCAATTTTCAGAGCCAGCAAAACGCTGACGGAAAAATACAGGAGCCTTCATGCCAGCATCCGGTGAATTGATTCGTTCGATGAATTATGTGGAAGACATCACGACTACGCTACGCCGCATCTGCATTTCAATTCCGGCGATGAATACGGAAGAGCGCAAGCGCCTGGCCGAGAGTTTGCGTACGGCCGGCGGCGCAATCAATGCCGCGGTTGCGGATCTGGAAAAGGCGGGGCCGCAGTGAGCCAGATTAAAATCGTCGCAGTGATCGGCGCCGGAATTATGGGCCGGGGCATTGCGCATGCGGCCGCGATCGGGGGTTACCGTACTATTCTGGAAGATCTGCTGCCGACGGCGCTGCGCCGGGCGGAGAGCGAGATCCGCGCGAATCTCGACAAAGCAGTGGAACTAGGCAAGATCACCGGTGCGGGCGCGGATGCGGCGTTTGGCCGCCTGGAATATGCGGGCTCGGTGGGAGAGGCGGCGCGCGAGGCGGACCTGGTGATCGAGGCCGTTCCGGAGGAGATGGAGTCGAAGATTGAAATCTTCACGCTGCTTGACAAGATCTGCCGACCCACAACGATTCTGGCGTCGAATACTTCTTCGTTGAGCGTCACAGAGATTGCCAGCGTGACTTACCGTCCGAAGAAGTGTATTGGGATGCACTTCTTTAATCCCGTGCACAAGATGAAGCTGCTGGAGGTGGTGCGGGCTCTTGAGACCGATGACAACACGCTGGCGGCGGCGGTCGATGTTGGCAAGCATATGGGGAAGGAAGTAGTGGTGATCAGGGAATCACCTGGCTTCATTACCAGCCGCATCAATGCGATGATCGGGAATGAGGCATTCTATATGCTGCAGGAAGGGATCGCATCGGCGACGGATATCGACAAGGCACTTAGGCTGGGACTGAATCATCCCATGGGACCGTTCGAGTTGGTCGACTTGGTGGGGCTCGATACGCGGCTGAATATTCTTGAGTATCTGCACAAATCGTTGGGAGAGAAATATCGTCCCGCGCCGCTGCTGGTGCAGTATGTGAAGGCGGGGAGGTTGGGAAGGAAGTCGGGACGTGGGGTGTATGAGTATCCGGAGATGGGAACGAGTACTCCGTCGAGCTCCAAGGAATTGGTTAGGTGATTCCGCCGGGCTTCGCCCAGGCGG
>DATNMU010000200.1:0-13322 GCA_035602195.1 Candidatus Acidiferrum sp. | reverse complement strand
TAGACCCGTCTCAACCTGTTGCAAGCAGAGGGCTTCGAGGCACAGCTGGAAACAATCTCGGTCGGGAGGGAGGTTACAGGGGTCACCACTCGAGAAGACTTTGGTCAGGGATGTCTCGGCGCGAAACTGTTGGAGGAAATTTGTCTCAAATAGAGCGATGCGTTGCCGAACCTGCGGGGCGAGCTGCCCGGGTTTTTCTTGCGGCGATGTCCTCTCCGACCGCCATGCTAGAATTCGCCGCCGGGGATTTGATGATGACTGTAAGGCGTAGTGCGATTTTGGCGGGTGTTTGTTTCGTACTTCTTAGGCTACATGGGGCTTGGTTTGTTGCCGCTGCGCAAGTCACGCCGCCTGCGCAGCTTTCTGTTCATTGGGAAGAGCTTACGGCTTCTGATTTTCGAGAAGGTATCCGGCGCTCGCAAGGCACATGCGCGCTTCCGTTCGGCATCCTGGAAAAACATGGGCCGCACCTTCCCCTGGGCACAGATTTGCTGGATGTCCGTTATGCCGCGCTGCACGCCGCAGAAAAAGAGTATGCGATTGTCTTTCCTGAATATTATTTTGGTCAGATTGCCGAAGCCCGCCACGAGCTGGGAACCGTCGCTTACAGCCGCGAGATGCAACTGGCGTTATTGCAAGAGACCACCGACGAGATGGCCCGCAACGGCTGCAAGAAAATAATCATCGTCAATGGGCACGGCGGAAACGAAAGCTTGCTTCCATACTTTGCCCAGACACAGCTCGACAAGCCGCATGACTATGTGGTGTACGTTTTTGACAAGCGAAGTCCGGAGTCAGGCGGCCCACCGAAGAAGACGACCAATGACATGCACGCCGGCGAAAGCGAAACTTCGAAGATGATGATCGCTCGCCCTGACACTGTGCACATGGACCGCGCCGCGAACGAATCTGGTGCGGACCAGCATCGCCAGAATCTTCCCGAAGATGTTTATACCGGCATCTGGTGGTACGCGCGCTTTCCCAACCACTACTCGGGCGAAGGCGCGGCCGCTACGGAAGAATTAGGAAAATTCCAGATGGATTGGTGGATCGATGCCGTAGTCAGAGTATTCCGCGCAGTGAAAGCCGACGATATCAGCCTGAAGCTGCAGAACGAATTCTACGAAAAGAGCAAGCACCCGCTGGACACGCAACCGTAAGATTATTGCTGATTGTTGATTTCTGCTGGCAGATTATAGACTTTTCGATCAGTTGGAATCGAGGTTTTCTAATCAACGGTCCACCATCAGCAATCAAAAATAGCAACCGCTACGAGCTACCGATCAGCACACCGGTGATGAATACCAGCACTCCTCCCAATCCTACCTGCAGCGCCGCCGCGATCCATGGGCTATCCATATAACGATGACGAATCCAAGTAATCGTGGCTAACTCGGCGATCACCACAGCGCCTGCGGCCCAGAGAGCGAGCCGGAAGTCTTTCAGCCAGAATGGTAGCGTGTGTCCGATTCCGCCCAACGCGGTCATCGCTCCGCAAATCAATCCACGCACCCAAGGATGGCCGCGCCCCGTGAGGCTGCCGTCGTCGGAAAGGGCCTCGGCAAATCCCATACTGATGCCCGCGCCCGCCGAGGCGGCCAGGCCCACGAGAAATGCCTCGTGAGTATTCTTGGTCGCGAAGGCTGCGGCAAATACTGGAGCGAGCGTGGATACAGAACCATCCATCAGCCCAGCCAACCCCGGCTGCACAATTTGCAAAACGAAGAGTCGGCGCTGCGCTATCTCTTCGTCGGCCTTCACGTTGGCGGGAAGCTTTTCCTTGTCGAGTTCCTGGGCGCGCTCTTCATGCTCGCGCTCTTCGTTGATCAGATCATCGAGCAGTTGGCGGATGCTGGCGTCCTGCGTACGCGCCGCGGCCTTCTCGTAAAATCGGCGCGTCTCCACTTCCATGGTGCTGGCTTCCTTGCGAACCGCCTCAATGCGCAAAGGACGAATCAGCCATAGCGCCGGACGCTCGACGAATCCGCGCACGTCCTGGCGGCGGATCAAGGGAATGTGCTCGCCAAATTTCTGGCGAAAGAGTTCGATGAGTTTCCGTCGATGCCCGGATTCTTCCTGGCGCATGCCTTCAAACATCGCCGCCGATGCGGGATAGTCCTGGCGCAGACCTTCCGCGAAATCGGCGTAGACGCGCTCATCTTCTTCCTCGAGAGCGATGGCCAGGGCCAACACTTCCCGTTCTGAGAGTTCGTGAAACTTCTTCATGGCGACTTAGCTTACCTGTCCGAACGCCGCTTAGACAAATCGAAAGCGAGATCTGGCCGGGGTCTCCCCGCAACCGCGTCTGCGATGCTACTATCCTGTGCATGTCGCTCCGGAAAGCCTCCTCCTCTAGAAAGTCCGGCAAAGGCAAAAAAGCGAACAAGACTCCTGCCCGAAGAGCCGCTCATGCTCCGGAGTTGGTGGTCATCACGGGAATGAGCGGATCGGGAAAAGCATCAGTGCTTAAGGCTTTCGAGGATCTGGGCTACTACTGCGTCGACAACCTTCCGGTGGAACTGATTCCGCGCTTCGCGGAAATGGCTTTGCAGTCCGCCGAGATCCGCCGCACCGCCCTGGTAGTCGACGTTCGCGAAGGTTCGAAGCTCGAGCAACTTCCTGGAATCTTAAAAGCCGTGCGGCGGATGATTCCGACCAAGGTCGCCTTCCTCGAAGCTTCCGACGCGGTGCTGCTGCGGCGTTTTAGCGAGACGCGGCGGCCACATCCTTTGGGCATCAACACTCCGGTTAATGCTTCGCTGAAGACGGAACGGCGTCACCTGGCGAGCATTCGAGCCCTGGCCGATTTCGTTATCGATACTTCAAAATTCAATGTGCATGAATTGCGGGCGCACATTACGGAGCGCTTTCGCGAGCAAGCTGCGGAAAAAAGCGTTCTGGTTTCTTGTGTGAGCTTCGGCTTCCGCCACGGTGTTCCCGAAGAAGCTGATCTGGTGTTCGATGTTCGGTTTCTTCCCAACCCGCACTTTGTTCCGGAATTCCGTCCGCTGACCGGCCGCGACCCCCGCGTCGCCAAATACATCCGGTCGTTTCCGCAGACGCAGGAGTTTATCTTGAGGATTTCTGATCTGCTGATTTACCTGCTGCCGCACTATATCCACGAAGGCAAGAGCTATCTCACCATCACCTTCGGCTGCACTGGTGGCCAGCATCGTTCCGTGATGATTGCCGAGGAAGTGGGCAAGCGCCTGCACAAAGCCGGGTATCGTGTGAAGATCATGCATAGGGATATGCCGAAGTAAGGAAGCGGTCGTCGGTAGACGACCAATCACGAACGGCCTACTGCAAAGTAGCAACGACAAAGAACCCGCAACGGCAGTAAAATAAGCCCTTGCATCACTTGCCCATGCCATCGCCATTGAGCCATTCAGGCCAGCCCGGAGGGGTATGCGCCAACTGAACCGGCTGGTTCGCTACGCCTTACCCTACTGGTGGCAAATTCTGTCTTCGGTTATGTTGATGGCCGCTGTGGGGGCGCTCGACGCATTCAAATACCTTTTGGTGCGACCTGTCTTTGATCGGGTACTGAATCCGTCGACCGGTTCCAAAGACATCCAACTGTTCGTCATCCCAGGCACGCATCACCCGATTTTTTTGCAGCAGTTGGTTCCGGCGAGATTTACGAATGCCTGGACGATTGTCGCCTTCGCCCTGGTCGCATCGACTGTTCTGAAAGGAATCTGCGATTACACGGGCACGTATCTGGTGAATCACGCCGGTTTCGGAATGATCACCGATTTGCGGGATGACCTTTACAACGCAATCATGCGCCGATCGGCCGCATTTTTCTCCAAGCACACTACCGGCACTCTGCTCTCGGCCATCATCAACGACATCGAACGCGTGCAGTACGCCATGTCGACCGTGCTGGCGGAATTTCTTCAGCAGTTTTTTACTTTTGTATCGGTGGCCGCCGTAGTTGTTGTTCTGGGCGGAAACCTGGCATGGGTGCTGCTACTGTTCGTGCCGATCGTCATATACTCTTCGCGCAAGATCGGATCTCGGGTGCGCACTACGACGCGGCAAGGGCAAGATAAGCTTGCGGAGATCCAAAATATCCTGCATGAAACTATCACCGGCAACCGCATTGTAAAAGCATTCAACAGCGAGAAGTGGGAGATCTCCCGTTTTCGCGGAGCGGCGCGACGCTTATTCCGCGCCAACCTGCGTTCGGTTGCCGCCACCGCGATTAGTTCGCCGCTGATGGATATCGTCGGGGTGGTCGGGATCGCATTGCTGCTGCTGATGGGCCGTGCCCGCATTGCGCACAATCAGATGACGCCGGGAGTTTTTGTGGCTTTCATCACAGCGGTCTTCAGCCTCTACAACCCGGTCCGCAAGTTCGCGCTGTTCAATAATAATTTTCAGCAGGCCTTAGGCGCCTCCAGTGAGATTTTTAAATTCATGGACATCGAAGACGATGTCCGCGAAAAGCCCCATGCCAGGCGCTTGCCGCCATTCGGCAAGACCGTGCAATTCGATCATGTGAGCTTCACCTACGGCAGCGAGGGACAAGACGCTCGGGTGCTGCACGATATCAATTTGGAGGTTCACCGCGGGGAAGTTGTGGCGATCGTAGGATCCAGTGGATCGGGCAAGAGTACGCTGGTCCATTTGATCCCGCGTTTCTTCGATGCCACGCAAGGCCGGCTGCTCGTCGATGGTTTCGACGTGCGCGATGTTACTTTAGCTTCGTTGCGCGAGCAAGTAGGAATCGTGACCCAGGAAACTGTTTTGTTCAACGATACGGTTCGCAACAACATCGCCTACGGCCAACCGCACGTGGCGTTGAAAGATGTTGAGTCGGCCGCGCGGGGCGCTTTGGCACACGATTTCATCAAAGCATTGCCGGCGGGCTACGATGAAGTTATCGGCGAGCGCGGCGTGCGGCTTTCCGGCGGTGAGCGGCAGCGCATCGCCATTGCGCGGGCGATTTTGAAGAATGCGCCTATTCTGATTTTGGATGAAGCCACTTCCGCGCTGGACAGCGAATCGGAAGCTTTGGTGCAATCCGCGCTGCATAACCTGATGAGCGGGCGCACAGTTTTTGTAATTGCCCACCGGCTTTCGACGGTGCGCCGCGCCGACCGCATCGTCGTGATCGAAAATGGCGCCATCAAAGATATCGGTTCACACGATGACCTGATGGCGAAGCTTGGCACGTATCGCCGTCTCTACGAGTTGCAGTTTGCCGACTTCGAGCAGAAGATGGAGCCGGCGCAGCCCAGCTAGCGGCGGTCCACGTGCGACAATCACTCATGCCTATCCGCTCCATGACAGGTTTTGCGCAGATCAAAGGCGAGTTAACAGGACCGGCCGACGGGGATTCCTCGCCGCCGACCAGCCTGGCGCCCAGCCAAAGCAACGGTGGTTACGCCTATTCACTCTCGTTGAAGTCGGTGAATCATCGTTTTCTGGATCTGCATTTTCGTCTGCCGTCGGGCTCCGATTCTCTGGAGGTGCAACTCCGTCGTCTGCTCAAGGAGAAAATTGCGCGCGGCCACGTCGAAGTCACGCTCAGCGTGGAGCGAGGGAACAACGAAGCTTTGGCTTTGAATCGTCCGCTGGTCACTGCGTATATCAAGGCCTTTCGGGCCGCAGCCGTGGAATTTTCTGTGGCCGCCGAGCCCGACCTCAACACGATTCTCCGGATCCCGGGTGCACTAGATTCGACGCGCGACGTGGAAGAAGGAGCGCTCGAGGCGGCGGTGATGGCTAGGGCTGGAGAGGCGCTTGATCATCTGAATGAGATGCGCGAACAGGAAGGACGCAGCATTGAGCGCGAGCTTCGCCAGCGAATGGAACACCTGGGCGAAGCCGTCAAGATTGTGCAAACCCATCGCCGCGCAGTACTACAAAACTATGTGGAGCGGTTGCAGACGCGGTTGCAGGAATTGCTTGGCGCCAGCGCCGACCGGGAACGTGTTCTGCAGGAGGCGGCGCTGCTAGTCGACCGCAGCGACATCCAGGAAGAGATTGTTCGCCTGGAAAATCATGTTCAACATTTTTTGGGCTTGCTCGATAAAGATGGGGAAGTCGGGAAAAAGCTGGATTTTTTGTTGCAAGAGATGAATCGCGAAGCCAACACTTTGCTTTCGAAGACCTCGGGCTTAGCTGGCGACGCGCTGAAGATTACCGAGGCTGGTCTTGTCATGAAAGCGGAGATTGAAAAATCACGCGAGCAGGTGCAGAACCTGGAATGAGTTCTACTACGCATAAGCCCCTCGTATATATCATCTCGGCCCCATCAGGCTCGGGCAAGTCGACCCTGGTCAATGAACTATTGAAGTCGGTGAGCGATCTGGAGTTTTCGATCTCCTATACGACGCGAGCTCCGCGCGGCAGTGAAACCAACGGCAGGCAGTATTTCTTTGTTACGCGCTCCGAATTCGAGAAGATGATTCGCGATGACCAGTTCCTTGAATACGCCGAAGTGTTCGGCAACTATTACGGAACAGCGCGGGGCTTTCTTCGGGAGGCCGAGCAGAATGGCCGCGATCTTTTGCTAGACATAGACGTGCAAGGCGCGGCTCAGATCCAGCGGAAACTGCCGAATGCGACCAGCATTTTCATCTTGCCTCCAAATCGAAAGATTCTGGAAGAGCGCTTGCGCAAGCGCAGTGAAGACAGTGACGAAGTGATCCAGAGCCGTTTAATCGCAGCCAGTCGGGAAATCGAAAACTATGACCGGTACAATTTTATTTTGATCAACGACCACCTGGAAGATTCGATCGATCTGCTGCAAGCGATCGTCCGGTCTGAGCGCTTGCAACGTGCGGGACAGTTGCTCTCAGATGATGAAGCAAAAATTGTAAAACTGGCGGACTGCTGTCGCCTGGCAAATGTTCGCGATCGACTGAAGCCGATTCTGGACTCATTCAGGAAGTCTGGCGATTCGGAGCGCGTCAGTCTTTCGTAATCTAATTTGTTGTCGGCAGCCCCCATAACCTTGAGTTTCGTGTGAAAATAGAGAAAGCAGTTCTTGGCTTCCCCCGCGAAGAACGAAGCGCACACACTTTCGTCATCAAATTCAGAATCCCAGCAAGGGGAGAGAAACCATGAAATTGATCGAAGGCTTCGACAGCAACTATCGATACATTCTGGTCGCCGCTCGGCGCGCCCGGCAACTTCAATCCGGAGCGCCACCGGTAGTCCAGACGAATTCGCGGAAACCGTGCCGCATCGCACAAGATGAAATCCGAGCCGGCAAGGTGAAGTGGGAAATTCCGGAACTTCGCAGCGCGGCCGAGCAGGCTGCGGAAGTTCTGGATAGGGCCTTCGGACACGAAGCCTAAAGACTGCTGTTTTCGAACAGTATGAAGGTTGCTCTGGGAGTGACAGGCGGGATCGCGGCTTACAAGGCAGCCGAGATTGTGCGGCTCTTGCAAGACTGTGGCATTCGCGTGCAAGTAATCATGACGCGCGCCGCCCAGGAGTTTATCCGCCCGCTCACTTTTGCTGCTCTCTCTGGCGAAAAGGTTATCACCGGAATGTTCGAGGCCGGTGAAGAACGGGCCGCGAACATTGATTCCGCCATTGAGCACATCGCGGTCGCACAATCGATTGACGCATTGCTGGTCGCTCCTGCCACCGCCGATATTCTCGCGCACTTCGCGCAAGGCGTCGCGAGCGATTTTCTCACCACGCTTTATCTTGCCACTACTGCGCCGGTTGTGGTTGCGCCCGCGATGAACGTCAACATGTGGAATCATGCGGCGACGCAAGCGAACCTCGAGATTCTTCGCCAGCGCGGTGTGAAGATTGTCGATCCCGGCTCAGGATATTTGGCCTGCGGCATGACCGGCTCTGGACGCCTGGCCGCGAATGACGCCATCGTTGCAGCGGTTCTTGAGTCGCTGGGCGCGTCGCAGGATCTCTCCGGCGAAACCTTGTTGATTACCGCCGGGCCGACGCGCGAGAAAATCGATCCCGCGCGCTACCTCACCAACCGGTCCAGCGGACGCATGGGCTACGCGGTCGCCGAAGCCGCGCTGCGTAGGGGTGCGCGCGTGCTGTTGGTGAGTGGGCCCACGGCTCTCACGCCGCCAGGAGCGGCCGAACTTACGCGCGTGGAATCAGCTGAGCAGATGCGCGATGCCGTGCTTAGTCTTTTGCCGCAGTCGACGATTGTCATCAAAACTGCCGCCGTCTCCGACTACCGCGCGAAGGCTATTTCCGGACAGAAGATAAAGCGTAAGGCAGCGATGGCGCTTGAACTTGAGCCGACTGTCGATATTCTCAAAGAGATTTCTGCGCGCAAGCAATCGCAGATTATCGTTGGCTTCGCAGCGGAAACGGAGAACGTTCTCGAAAATGCCCGCCAGAAGCTCGCGGCCAAACAACTCGATGCGATTGTGGTCAACGATGTTTCCCGCTACGGCGTCGGCTTCGATTCCGAGCGCAATCAGGTGACGATCATCAGTCATGACGAAGTTGTTGAAGTTCCTGAGACCACAAAATGGGAAGTGGCCCAGCGCGTACTCGATCAAGTCGTGCGAATCCGGGATCGTCGTAAATCGCCAGTGAAAGCCTAAGCTAAAACAGTTTCTCCTTTCTGAATTACAATCGAGAAGCCAATGCCCCGTGCGCTTGATCCGGAATTGCGTCGCGCCCTCGCGGAACGCGTTCGCTACTGTCATGAAATGGGCATTTACGATTTCTACCGGCGCGAAAGTGCCGGAGTTGAAACGTCATCTTCAACATCCCAGCTAGAATTTCGAGAGGAAATGGCCGCAAGAAAATCCGCTGTCGCAGCACCGGTTGCTGTGAACGACCTCGCAGCAATTGCTTCGAACCCCGAGCGGGGAATTACCGACCCTGCCGCAGCTCTCAAGCTGATCCGTGAAGACCTGGGCGAGTGCACCCGCTGCAAACTGCATCAGGACCGCAACCAGATCGTGTTTGGCGTTGGCAATCCGCACGCTGAGCTGATGTTTGTAGGCGAAGGACCCGGAGCTGACGAAGATGCGCAAGGGGAACCCTTCGTCGGTCGTGCCGGCCAGTTGCTCAACAACATGATCAAGGCGATGGGGTTGCGGCGCGAAGACGTTTACATCGCGAACATCGTGAAATGCCGTCCGCCGGGCAATCGCCAGCCGGAGCGGGACGAATGTGAAACCTGCTCGCCGTTTCTCATGCGACAGATTACCGCGATCAAGCCGAAAGTTATGGTTGCGCTGGGCGCGACTGCTGCGAAAAATCTGCTGGCTATTAATGCGCCGATGACGGAGCTTCGCGGCCGTTGGTACGACTTCAAACCTGCCGGTAGCGACCCTTCCTGGCCGGGAGCGCGGTTGGCGGTTACTTACCATCCCGCTTTTCTGCTGCGCGATCCGCGACAGAAGGGCGAAGCGTGGAAGGATTTGCAGATGGTGATGAAGTATCTTGGCATCGAGCCGCCGAAGAAGGCTGCCGAGTAAATTCGTACGTCATTATCGCTAGTTCGCTTGTCATCCCGAGCAACGCGAGTGATGACAACCGGCAAAGGCGTTATCCTTCCAATCAATGCCCGAGTTCTGCGACGTCGCTCTGCCTGTGCCACTCGACATGGTCTTCACTTACCGTGTCCCTGCCGAAGTCACGGCAGTAGTGGGTGGCCGCGTACTGGTGCCTTTTCGCCAGCAGCGCATGACCGGCGTCGTAGTAGAACTGCACGATCGCAAGCCGACGGTAAAAATAAAAAATATTCTCAGCGTTCTCGATGTTTCCCCCGTTCTTGACGAACAACTGCTGCGGCTGGGGCGCTGGATCGCGGATTACTATCTGGCGCCGCTCGGCGAAGTTTTTCGTACCATGCTTCCCTTGAACGCCGAGTTCAAACGCGGTGTTGCTTACCGCATCTCCGCCGAAGGCCGTAAGGCGCTGCACCTCGCTGGAATGTCGGGATCGTCGGCCCGCTCGCGGCGCACGCCGGAAGAGCAAGCCGCTGAATTTCGAGTACTCGATTACCTGGCCGCGCAGGAACCTGCTCTGAGAGAAACCATCCAGGTTCGGGAAGAAACCCTGCGCTCCGCCACCGGCGTCACCAAGGCACTCCTGACCGGGATGGAGCGAAAGAAGTGGCTGGTGCGCGAAGACGTTTCTGCTGTCCGTGATGCGGCGCGTACGGTCAAAATCGCGATTCTGAAATCCGTCGAAGGGAAGCTCAACGATAACCAACGAAAACTGGTCGACATGATGGCTGCTTCAGGAGGCCGCGTCGCGGTGGAAGTGCTGCACGGTCTCGATGTTCCGCGAACCACGCTAAGTACGCTTGCCCGGCGCAAGCTGATCGAAATCATCGAGGAACCTGCCGCTTTTGCTGTGTCGCGCAGCAAGCCGCGACCGTCTTTTGAATTCGATTTGAATGCCGCGCAGCAAAACGCGCTGAACCGTCTCCGCGATGCCGTCGGAGCCCGTAAGTTTTCAGGCATTCTGATGCACGGGGTTACTGGTTCGGGAAAGACCGCGGTCTATCTCGCAGGCATGCGCGCGGTTCTGGAGGCTGGACGATCGGCCATTTTGCTCGTGCCCGAGATCGGCCTCACGCCCGCGGTCGCTGCCGATCTTCAACAGATTTTTGGCAACGAAGTCGCCATTCTTCACTCGGCCCTTTCCGACAAAGAACGAGCACAGCAATGGCACCGCATCAAGAGTGGCGAAGCGCGCATGGTCGTCGGCACGCGCTCCGCGGTATTTGCGCCAGTTGACGATCTGGCGCTGATTATCGTCGACGAGGAGCACGACTCTTCTTATAAGCAGGAGGAAACGCCGCGCTACCACGCGCGCGATATCGCTGTGGTTCGAGCCAAGATGGCGAATGCTGTTGTGGTGCTGGGATCAGCCACACCATCGCTCGAATCGTATTTCAACTCTAAGAAAAATAAATATGCGCTAATTGAGTTGCCGGATCGTGTGGAACAGCGCCCGTTGCCCGAAGTCGAGATCATCGACATGCGGCAGGAATTCCAGGAGACCGGCCAGGAGCAAGTCATTTCGCGCAAGCTGGCGGCAGAGATCAAAGAGCGCTTCGATCGCCATGAGCAAGTGATGGTGTTGCTGAATCGGCGCGGATATTCTCCCGTGGTTCTGTGCCGCACTTGCGGAAAAACTCTGGAATGCCAGAACTGTGCCATTGCGCTCACGCTCCACAAGCAACAACACAAAATGGTGTGCCACTACTGCGGCTTTCTCGCAACGGTACCCAAAGCATGCATACATTGCGGTAGCGAGTATGTATACTTCCTCGGCACGGGTTCGGAAAAACTCGAGGAATTACTGCACGGAATGTTTCCGCAAGCACGTATTGCCCGCCTCGATCGCGATACGGTTCGTGGCCACGAAGACTTCGAGCGTACTCTGAACGCGCTCAGCGAGGGCCAACTCGACTTGCTGGTAGGAACGCAGATGATCGCCAAAGGCCACGACTTTCACGGCGTTACCCTGGTCGGGGTTGTCGGCGCCGACAGTGCGCTGGGACTTCCTGACTTCCGCGCGGCCGAGCGCACCTTCCAGTTGTTGACGCAGGTCGCCGGGCGCGCTGGGCGTGGACAATCTCCTGGCAAGGTAATTCTGCAAACTTATTTTCAGGATCACTACGCAGTTCAGTATGCTGCCCAGCATGACTTTGCCGGATTCTATGACAAAGAGCTACGCTTCCGCAGCTGGATGCATTACCCGCCGTACTCTGCACTCGTGAATGTTCTGGTCCGCAGCGACAAACTGGAAGAGGCGCTGCAGTGGTCCGGCACGCTGGGCAAATGGTTTGAGCAAAACCGGCATGAAGGGGTGCGTGTGCTCGGGCCTGCCGCCGCCCCCATCTTGAGACTAAAACGCGATTACCGCTATCACTTCATCTTGAAATCGCCCAGCCGCGAAAAACTTAATGCGACGCTTCGCGCGATGCTCACATATGCCGTGCAACAAAAGATTCCCAGGACACAGCTCATTGTCGACGTGGACGCCCTTTGGTTGATGTAGAAGTGAAAGAGCTAATGCAAAAGGAAAGGGGCGGCATTTCGCCGCCCCAGTTGTCTATTGCTTCTCTCCAATAAACGCCATGCCGTGCGGGCTCACCATACCTGTAACTACATTGGTGATGACGCCAGTGTCCATATTCAATCTGCCTACAGAAGTTGGCGTGGCGGAGTAAGCCGCACTGGGAGAAAAAATGTCTTTGGTAACCGCGTAGACTGTTTCTCCATCCCGATCGGAGACCAAAATCACACCGTGAGGTGCGGTCGCGAAAACGGTGTCATCGATTTGGACCGGAGCTCCGTTGAGTGTCAGCGCAAGGTGGTACGCGGTCTGACTGACAGAACCAGGATGATGTACGATCACGAGCTCGGAATCCGCCTGGCTGTCCAGCACAAGATCGCCCAGAGGATCGAAAATCATCGAATCCGGATCCTGACGGTTCAGAGTGACCGGGTTTTCATTCGGGATGTTGATTGCGGTCGCGGTGCCCGAGAGCACAGGGCTGACGCTCACTGTGCTGCCGACAAGTTCAGCGCGAACAATGGCGGGAGCGTTGTTCGGATTCTTGGCGGGATTCGAGGCGCTGATAAAAACGTCTTCACCGCTGAAGGCCATGTCATCATAACCGCCACCGTGCGGCGTGGGACCGAAGGTATAAGTCTTGCGACTCCGGGCGACGGGATCAATGATCACAAGATTCGGACTGCCATCTTCATTTTGCAGGGCCCATAGCTGCTGCGTCTTGTAATTTGCTTTCAGGCCGTCGTTGTGGCCTTTCACGACGTAAGTAGTGATCACGTTGCCGTTGAAATCATATTCGACGATGGTGCTGGTCCTGCCGTCGGAGCCGTCGGGCGCGGCGTTATTGCCGTAGCCAATGAAGATGTGGCCAGCGAGAACGGCAATCGAGTCAGGTTGATAGTAAACTCCGGGTACGCTGGTGGCGAATGTGGAAACGCTGTATGGGATGGCCGCCTTGACCTGGCCGATCGCGGCTAAAGCTAGGAACGGAACAGCACAGAGCATGATCACGCGAGGTACACGTCTGAGATTCATGGTTACTTCTCCTTGAGGATTGCCCGAGGAACGTTTTTTGGGCGTATCTTTGACGTGGTGAGGATAGTCTTCGAGTGTTAATCGTTCGTGAAAATCGGATTGTTAACTTTCAGTGAAAATGCGCGCGGTCATTTGAAGTCGCGGATTTTCGCGATACAGAGGACGATTACGTTTGTCGTGGGCGCGGCGTCGCTATTTGATTTCGCTGCTAACGCTTCCCCGAAGCACGGTGACTGACGCGGCGGGCAGATCGTAAGACGTATCCTTTCCTGCTGTCAGCTTCGTGTGAA
>DATNMU010000199.1:0-16771 GCA_035602195.1 Candidatus Acidiferrum sp. | reverse complement strand
AATTTTGAAGGAGCGAGGTTGGCCTGATTTGATCACAACAGCGATTATGTCGCACGCCGAATATACCGGCGTCACCCGCCACTCGCAGATGGAAAAAGCTCTCTTCGCCTGCGACGAACTCGCCGGATTCATCACCGCCGTCGCCCTGATCAAACCGGGGAAAGCGCTGGCCGAAGTGGATACGAAGTCGGTGAGAAAAAGAATGAAAGACAAAGCCTTTGCGCGGAAAGTAAATCGCGACGACATCATCAACGGTGCCGCCGCCCTGGGCGTGGACCTGGACGAGCACATCGGCTTGTGTATTGAGGCGATGAAGCCGATTGCTGCGGAATTGGGGTTGGATGGCAGCGCGGCAAAGACGGCTTAGGAAGGTTCATGTGGGGACAGCCGCCCTCGGCTGTCCGCCGGGCGAAGCCCGGATCGCCGTCTCCGCAAACATCGGCCTCTTCAGCGGAGGACTTCCGCCACCTTCCCACTCCCAATCATTTCCGCAATCCGGGCAAAATCCTTATACATAACACGATCTCTTTCCACCGTCGGACACACCACCCGAATCGCCGCATGCGCCGCCTGCCCGCGCTTCGAACTCTTCAGCGGAGCCAGGAAATCAATCGCCTGGGCCACGGCCATTGCCTCAATCGCTAACACGTTGCGCGTGTTCTCGACAATGCGCCTCAGTTTGTTCGCCGCCGTCATGCCCATCGAAACGTAATCTTCCTTGTTGCCCGAGGTCGTAATCGAATCCACGGACGCGGGGTGCGCCAGCACTTTGTTCTCGCTGACCAGCGCCGCCGCAGTGACCTGGGCCATCATGAAACCGGAATTCAGTCCCGCCCCCTGCGCCAAAAACGGCGGCAAACCCTCGCTGAGCGCGGGATTCACCAGACGCTCAATCCTGCGCTCGCTGATCCCAGCCAGCGCGCTCAACGCGATCGCCAGGAAATCCAGTGCAAAGGCGAGGGGCTCGCCGTGAAAATTTCCACCAGAAATTACGTCGCCTTCCGAATTCTTCGCGTCGGTGATAAAAACCAGCGGATTATCCACGGCCGAGTTTGCCTCGATCTCAAATACTTCGCGGCAGTGCGCCAGCGTGTCGCGCACCGCCCCGTGGACTTGCGGAATGCAGCGCAGTGAGTACGCGTCCTGCACCCGCCCGCACTCGCGGTGCGATTCGCGAATCTGGCTGCCCTCGAGCATCTTGCGGAGATTCGCCGCTGTCTTCATCTGGCCGCTATGAGGCCGCGCCTTATGGATACGTTCATCGAAAGCCGCGTCAGTACCCTTCAAAGCGTCGCAGCACAGTCCTCCCAGCACATCAGCCGAATCGACTAACGTCTCCGCCGCCAATAACGCGAGCGAACCCACGGAGAGCATGGCCTGGGTGCCATTGATCAGAGAAATGGATTCTTTCGCTTCCAGCACCAGCGGCTTGATCTGCGCCCGCTTCATCGCGTCGGCGCTGGAAACACGCGCACCCGAAGCATCAACACATTCGCCCTCGCCTATCATCGCCAGCGCCAGATGCGCCAGCGGAGCGAGATCGCCGCTCGCGCCGACGCTACCCTGCGACGGAACATAGGGAGTGACCCCCCGGTTCAGCATTTCGCAGAGCGTGTCGATCACGATTCCGCGGACGCCCGAATACCCCTTAGCCAGAGAATTGGCGCGCAGCAGCATCATGGCGCGCGCTTCCGCCAGAGGAAGCGGTTCTCCAACACCGACGGCATGGGAGCGCACCAGATTCACCTGCAGTTCGCGAATCTGTTCACCCGCAATGCGCACGTCGCTAAGCTTGCCTACGCCGGTAGTAATCGCGTACGCCAAAGTGTTGCTCGCGACGATGTCATCGACCACAGCCCGCGCGCGGTCTACAGCTTCTCGTGCCTCGGCCAACAACAGTACAGGCCGACGTTCAGCCGCGACTTCGCGCACCGCTTCCAGAGTCAGATCGTTACCGTTGATGTGAAGTGCGTTCAAGAAGATTTCCCGTCCGACTTGCCGAGCGCGGCTCGAAATGCTTTCAAATACTTCTCTGGCAGCACGGCGATCTTCATCTCGGCATCCGTAACAATGTGCGTTGTCTCGCCTTCCGCGAGTAGTGTCCCGTCCGCAGCCCGCCGCAATTCATACCCAAAGTGCACCACGGAGTCGCGTACGTTCAACAACTCGGTGCGTATCAGTACTTCTTCGTCATAACGCGCGGGCGCACGATAGCGGCACTTAGCCTCGGCCACTGCAATGAAGCGATTATCTTCAGCTTCCATGTCGCGATAAGAGAATCCCAACTGCCGCAACAATTCCACTCGTCCCACTTCAAACCAGACAAAATGGTTGGCGTGGTAGACCACTCCCATCTGGTCGGTTTCCGCATAACGGACACGGAGCCGGGTTTCGTTGATCGCCGGTGATTGCTGTAAACTCACTTCCCGCTCCATACCGGCTTGCGTTTTTCCAGAAATGAAGTCACGCCCTCGCGGAAGTCCGCGGTAGTACGCACCGCAGCGTTTTCCCGCACTGCGGCTTCAATCTGCGCATCCAGATCCGGGCCGGCATGATCGCTGAGCAATTTCTTGGTCGCCCGCAGCGAAGCTGGACTATTCTCCATCAGCAGCGCCGCCAATTCGTGAGCCCGATTCACCAGGTTTTCGGGAGCAACGATTTCATTAACCAATCCCATCCGCAATGCTTCTTCCGCACCAATAATCCTTCCGGTGAGTAAAAGATCACGCGCCTGTTTCTCTCCGACCTGGCGCAGGAGGAAGGTCGAAACAATCGCGGGCACGAAGCCGATGCGCACTTCCGTATAGCCGAACTTAGCCTCGGGCACTGCCAGCGTGAAGTCGCACAGCAGAGCCAGGCCGGTGCCGCCGGCGATGGCCGCTCCATTTACCGCAGCAATCGTAACTTTGGGGAATTCGTAAAGCGAGCGAAACAGTTGCACCATCGTCTGAGAATCTTGCAGGTTCTGTTCCGGCGTCCGGCCAATCAGTTGTTTCAGATTGTCCAGGTCCATGCCGGAAGAAAATGCTTTGCCCGCCCCTGTCAGAATCAGAACAATCGCATCCGAACCTTCTACTTCCTTCAGACTCCGCAGCAGATCGTCGATCAACTCGAAGCTGATTGCATTGCGCTTGTCGGGACGATTCAGCGTGATCGTTGCCACGCCGGAACCGTATGCGATCTGGATTGTCTTGTAGCTCATATTCTGAAACGTTACTCGTCGATGACGGAATTGGTATATCGGGCGCCGATTTCAGCAGTTGCTTTCAATAGCGTGTCCAGCGACTTCAAAGGCGGCAACTCTGCACCGCGCTGCTTTAGTGCTCCAATTACTTTTTCGGTAGCAATGTTGCCAACCAGCGCATCCTGCGCGAAGGGGCAGCCACCTAAGCCCCCCAATGCGGAATCAAAGCGCCGGCAGCCGGCGTCGTAGGCCGCGAGAATCTTTGCTTCGGCGTGTTCGGGACGGCTGTGCAAATGTACTCCGATCTCCAGATAATCGTACTCATCGATTACCGCGCCGACGAGCTCACCGACTTGCTCTGGAGTAGCCATACCCACGGTATCGGCCAGAGAAATCATCTGCACGTTTTCAACTTCCATCAGAGAGATCGCATCGATCACTTCATCCACACTCCACGGATCGCCATACGGATTTCCGAATGCCATCGATATGTAAACGACGACATCGAGTCCAGCGTCATCCGCTCTCTTCTGCAGTTTTTCCAGTTCCTCGAGCGCATCTTCCGCGGACTGATTCTGATTCTTGCGCAAAAACGTTTCCGAGATTGAATATGGAAATCCCAGCGTCTTCACCGCTTGCGTTTCGATTGCCCGCTGCGCACCCTTTTCGTTGACCACGATGCCGATGATTTCTACGTCGTCAGGAGGATCGAGTTCCTTCAACACTTCTTCCGAATCCGCCATCTGCGGTATCGCCTTCGGCGACACGAAAGAAACGGCGTCAATATGTTTGAATCCCGCGCTGATCAATGCCTGCAAGTAAGCACGCTTGATGTCAGGCGGAATTTGCCCCTTCAATCCTTGCCAGGCATCGCGCGGGCACTCAATTAACTTGACGGAATCAGACATATTGAGTCATTGAGGAATTGAGCCATTGAGCGATTGTGAAGCACGCGAAGCAACCGGGATCGTCAATGACGCGATCACCCAATCGCTCAATTCCTTAGGTTTGCAGCACTCCTACACTAAACTCAGCCACGTCAGGATTCAGCGCGGTTGCCTCCAGAGCCTGCGTAATAGCATCCCGCGTCTCGATTGGGTCGATAATTTTGTCGATCCATAATCTTGCCGCGCCGTACCGCGGATCAGTTTGCTCTTCGTAAGTGCGCTTCACCGATTCGAAGAGATCTTTCTTTTCCGCGTCGCTCAACTTCTTCCCGCCGCGCTCCAGTTGCTTCACTTTGATCTCAACCAAAGTCCCTGCCGCCGAATCCCCACTCATCACGGCGTAACGTGCCGTCGGCCAGGCAAACACAAATCGCGGATCAAATGCTTTGCCGCACATCGCGTAATGTCCCGCGCCAAACGATCCGCCCACGATCACCGTAATCTTCGGGACCACGGAATTCGATACCGCATTTACCATCTTCGCCCCGGCTTTGATGATTCCGCTCCACTCCGCGTCGCGACCCACCATGAAGCCATTGACATCATGGAAGAAAACCAGCGGAATCAGATTCTGATTGCAGTCCATGATGAACCGAGCGGCTTTCTCAGCCGACTCCGTGTAAATCACTCCGCCAAACTCAATGCGCTTCTTTCCTTCGTGATCGGTTTGCTGAGCGTGCAGCTTTTGATTGGCAACTATCCCTACGGCGAAGCCGCCGATGCGTCCATAGCCGCAGATTAGTGTCTTTCCATATTCCGGCTTGTATTCATCGAAGCGGCTGCCATCGAGTACGCGCGCTAGAATTTCCTTCATGTCGTACGGACGCGCCGGAGACGAATCATAAATTCCATAAATCTCTTCCGCTGGCAGCGCGGGCTCGACTGGTTTTTTTCGGTCCCACGGAGACTGCCGACGGTATCCCCACTTCTCAACGATAGAGCGAATGCGCGCCAGGCAAGCCTCATCATCCTTCTCGCGGAAATCGACGGTGCCGCTGATAGCCGAGTGCATGGCCGCTCCGCCCAGATCTTCTGCGGAAACTTTCTGCCCAATCGCCATCTGCACCAGCGCCGGACCGGCCAGAAATAACCCGCTGCCATCGGTCATCAGAACATGGTCGCACATGACGGGCAGGTACCCGCCACCGGCCACACACATGCCCATGATGGCTGCTATTTGAGGTATTCCCAGAGCCGACATCACTGCATTGTTGCGAAATACTCGTCCGAAATCGTCGGTATCCGGAAAAACATCTTCCTGCAGAGGCAAAAACACACCCGCAGAATCCACCAGATAAATCGTCGGAATACGATTTTCAATGGCGATATTCTGGGCGCGAATCACCTTCTTCGAAGTCATGGGAAAAAACGCGCCTGCCTTCACCGTCGCATCATTGGCAATGATCATCACCATGCGCGTGTGAATGCGTCCAATGCCCGTGATCACGCCCGCTGCGGGCGCGCCGCCCCATTCTTCGTACATGCCGTGAGCTGCATAGACGCCTAGCTCGAAGAAGGTTTTCGGATCAACCAGCAGATCAATCCGCGCGCGCGCGGTTAATCGGCCTTTGGCATGCTGGTTCTCAGTGGCTTTCGCTCCGCCGCCCTCGCAAATCTTTTCACCCTCATTGCGCACCTGAGACATCAAATCCGCTAAAAAACGCATATTGGCCTCAAATCCCGCAGAGGTCGGATCAACTTTCGTGGTCAGTACGTTCGCCGGCTTCGACGAATTCTCGGGAAGCGTTTCGCTGCGGTCAGCCATGGATGATGAAGGGGTCGGACTGTTTACGGTATACCACTTGCGCGGCAGTGCGCAACGGACGGCTCTGCTGCTGGAGAAATTTAACAGAAGCTTACGTAGGGAGGAGTTGGCAGACTGCTTGGGAATGCTGATCAGTTCAAGTCCTGCGCTCTCCGATCTGGATTAAGGCCGCGGCAATGGGATCATCCGCGACCGCTTCAATCAAACCTATCTCCAGGGCCCGAAAAGCGGCCACCTTTTCCGCCGCCACAAACATCTGCATAGCCACTGCTTTTCCAACCAGCCTCGGGAGCCGTTGTGTTCCTCCCCACCCGGTAATTAACCCTAGAGCCGCCCCGCGATGTCCGAACACAGCATTGGGCGCCGCAATTCGCCGGTGGCAAGCCAGCGCCAGATCAAGACCTCCGCCCATGCAATAGCCCGAAACAGCCGCGAACACCGGAGCAGGGAACTCATCTATAGCCTGCATCAATTGCTAGCCCATTGTGGAAAACTCATGCGCCTGTGGGCCGTTTAATCCAGCAATTTCCCCCAAATCCGCGCCGACAGAGAAGAAGTTTTCGTTCCCCGAAATCACCAGCGCTTTTTCCTCCGACTGCAATTCCTGAAAAACTGCCAGCAGGGCTCTTACACATTGGCGTGTCAGACGATTTGTTCCATCCTCAGATCGCAAACGCAGGATTGTCACTTCGTCATTTCGGCCGAGATGAAAGAACGACGCGGGCATCGAAACTGAGCCGGTACGCCAAGTGTCACAGCATGCAACGAGAATTGAATCCTATCTTTTGTCAATCCATTCCGCCAAACGACATCCATCCTCTTCCAGCAGAAAAGTCCCCGCGCCATAGCATTCTCCAAAGACGCGATGCGAATCAGGGTCGCGTGCGGCGCGTGTAATCCACTGTTTGCCTACTTGATACTGCGTGGCGGTAAACCACTTCTGCGGCAGGACTTCCAGTAATCCCGCTTGCAAGTAGAAAACAAACAACGCGAACGCAGGATCGTCACCGGTCATTGCCTTGTAACTGGTCGGTACGATCAACTCATCAACCGTTGCCAGTTCCAACGGCACCTCGATCTTGTGCATTCCTGAGCCTAGCGCTAGTGGAATTTCAATATCGGCCATAGGCGGCATGGCGGAATAGATCCGTTCAGAAGACTGCTTGAACCATCCAGCAATCTCACTCAGGTCGAAGGATTTCAGCTGAGCTGGATCAAAACCGGCGAAGCGAATGTTGCGGCCTTCCGGGCACCAGATTCCAAGATACTTCGCCGACGCCATGAATGGCCGGCAGTAAGTGTTTAGCGCCAGTCGGGGTTTATCGGGTTCCTGCTCCAGAGCCAGAGTCACTACATATCCGAGCGGTCCTTGTTCGCCGTGATGCGTCCAAACGAAGCGTTGTCCCGACGCGGAGAGAAACGCTGGGAACGTCTTCCAATACCACGGCGCGGGGCCTACAGTACGCTCAAGTTGTTGACGGATACTGGTCAGGTTCGGAAGTGGCATTCAGGAAGAGATGGTTCAGACGGAAGATATATTTGCAGTTCTGCGTGAGGCTGCAAATTGCAACCTCAAAGCGCCACACCGGCGACCTTCGCATTCGCCCGAATAAATTTGACGATGTCATCCATCGCCGTTCCGGGTTGAAAAACCGCCGCTACTCCGCGTTTCTTTAAAGCTTCGATATCCTGGTCCGGAATGATTCCACCGACCAGAACCAAAACATCGTCCATCTTATTCTGCTCCAGCAGGTCCATTACCCGCGGGACAATGGCGTTATGGGCGCCGGACAGAATCGACAGCCCAATGACCTGCACATCCTCCTGCAAGGCTGCGCTCACAATCATCTCCGGTGTCTGCCGCAATCCGGTATAGATCACTTCCATGCCGGCATCGCGGAGGGCGCGGGCAATTACCTTGGCGCCGCGGTCGTGCCCGTCAAGCCCAGGCTTCGCTACCAACACGCGAATCTTAGGATCTGCCATACCTAATCATTTAACCACAGCGATCTTCATGCCGCACGCTTGCTGACACTTAGGCCTGTGATCTTGGTCACAAAGTCGTGGTGTCCAAACTTCTCCACAAGTACCAGCACGCAACGCTGCGATAGGGCTCCCAGCACTTTGCGATCTTTTCCATCTGCTGTGCGTTCGGTAATGTAACTTTTCGCTTGCGGCCCTTTTTTGCCACCGCTGACTTTTTGCCGGCCTTTGCCCGCTGAACCTCGAGATAGTGTTTGTATATGGCCATGCGCACGCCGAAATCGCCGGTCGGAAGAATATTTTCGCGTCGTAGCGAGAAGATCAGAAACATCTGCGCCGTCCACACCCCGATTCCTTTCACCTGTGTCAAATGCTCGATCACTTCCGCATCGGGCAGCATGTGCAGCCGTGCGAAATCCAGGACGCCCGCATCCGTCTTCGCCGCCAGATCTTTTAAGTATGCTGTTTTCTGTTTTGACAAGCCCGCGCTGCGCATTTGTTCGTCATTCAGCTTGAGGATACCCTGCGACGTCAGCGGTTCCCCAGCCAACGCGGCAAATCGCTTGAAAATGGTCTCCGCCGCCCTTCCATTCAGCTGCTGATACACAATCGCCTCAGCCAGGCTATGAAACTGTGGTTCACTAAACTGCATTCGGCACGGTCCGATGCGCTCGATAATCGCCTGCAACACCGGGTCGGATTTTCTAAGATGTCCCACAGCCTTACGCATGAATTCCCCCGAACATCTCGACATCCGGCCCGAAGCATGAAAGATACGGCTCCGCCGGATTCGTTCTCACGAATTATTGGAATACCGAAACTGCGGTAGGATTCAGCCCTTAGCTTTGCCCGGCGGAAGCTGGAATCCGATGCGAATACGTGACGGTTCTTCCGGAGTCATAAGATCTTTGATCGCTTCGATCAAGTCCTGGATGGTGGAGTCATGCGTGTCCAAACGACTTTCCAACTCATTAATGTTTCCAGCGAGGCGCCGACTTGTAGCTAGCATTTCCCGCAATCGTACAAATGCCCGCACTACGAAAACACTCATCTGGACCGCTCTTTCCGAATTAAGCACCGTTGCCGCCATGATCGCACCGTGCTCGGTAAATGCGAAGGGCCGGTATCGCCGGCCGCCGTGCGTCTCACTTGAGATCACAGTTTGTGATCTCAAGATTTCATCCTCTTTCGCATTGAGTTGAAATACGAAGTCCGAAGGAAATCGTTCACGGTTTCGCTTTACTTGCTGGTTTAGCTGGCGAACCGGAACTCCGTAGAGCTCAGCTAGCTCCGCGTCCAGAATTACTCTTTGATGGCGAAGAATCAAGATACGCGATTCCACAGCTGACGCTATTGTTGTTTTACGTTTCGGCATCCTGAGCAGCGTTGCATTTTTTCTTTTCTTCATTTTGAGATCACAATTTGTGATCTCAATCATAGTCCGGTTCAGCTGTAATAGATTCCTCGACAGTGAAATGCTCTCCCGAGCTTCCCATTTTGGATATCCCGGTCTCGCACCTCAATTCAACCAATAATTCCGACTACGTAATGCTTACCTCGGTATAGGTTCCAAACACTTCACGCAACGCTTCGCAAATTTCCCCGACCGTCGCGTACGCCCGCACGGCATCCACAATGTAGGGCATTGTGTTCGCAGGAGAAATACTGCCGTTAGGACCTGCCTTCGGCTCCTCTGCCGCTGCTTTTTTCAGAGCGCTCAGCGCCCGCTGCACGGTTTCGTTGGACCTTCGGGCTCGCAACGCTTTCAGCTTCGCCGTCTGTTGTCGCGCCACGGTCTCATCGATGTAGAGAATGTGGGGCGATTCTTCCTCGATCACAAAGTCATTTACCCCCACAATGACTTTTTCTTTCGCCTCGGCGGCGCGTTGATACTGGTAAGAGGCCTCTGCAATTTCTTTCTGCGGATAACCGCGTTCGATGGCTTTCACCATGCCTCCCATGGCGTCGAGTTTGCCAAAGTAATCGAATGCGCCCCTTTCCATTTGAAGCGTCAAGCTTTCAACGAAATATGATCCGCACAAGGGATCGACAGTTTGCGTCACCCCCGATTCATAAGCAATGATCTGCTGAGTCCGAAGCGCGATGCGAGCTGCTTCTTCCGTCGGCAACGCCAGAGCCTCATCGTACGAGTCGCAATGCAGCGACTGCGTGCCACCCAGCACCGCAGCCAAAGCCTGCAGCGCGACTCGGGCAATATTATTCATCGGTTGCTGTGCCGGCAGTGAAACTCCCGCGGTCTGGGTGTGAAAACGCATCAGCCAGGTGCGCTGGTTCTTCGCTCCAAAACGCTGCTGCATCACCCGTCCCCAAATTTTTCGAGCGGCGCGGTATTTGGCAATCTCTTCGAAGAAGTCATTATGCGCATTAAAAAAGAAACTAAGCCGAGAACCAAACTCATCCACGTCAAGCCCACGTCTTTGTGCCCACTCCACATACTCGACGCCGTCATACAGAGTGAATGCCAGTTCCTGCAAGGCCGTGGAACCAGCTTCGCGAATGTGGTATCCGCTGATCGAAATCGTGTTGAAGCGCGGCGTGAACCTGGATCCAAACTCAAACGTGTCGACCACCAGGCGCATCGACGGCGCCGGAGGATAGATATATTCCTTCTGCGCAATGTATTCCTTAAGTATGTCGTTCTGAATGGTGCCGGAAACCTTTTTCCAATCCGCCCCCTGCTTCTCTGCTACCACCAGATACATCGCCCATAGCACCGACGCGGGCGAGTTGATCGTCATCGATACAGTTGTCTTTTCGAGGTCTATGCCTCCAAAAAGGATTTCCATATCTTCGAGCGAGTCAATCGCCACGCCGCACTTACCGACTTCGCCTTCGCTCGCGGGATGGTCCGAGTCGTAGCCCATCAGCGTGGGCAAGTCGAACGCGACGGAAAGCCCCCCGCCGCCGTGTTCCAGTAAATACTTGTAACGTTGATTCGTTTCCTCCGGCGATGCAAATCCGGAGAACTGCCGCATGGTGTAAAGCTTGCCGCGATACCCTGTGGCGTGTATGCCTCGGGTAAACGGAGGCGCGCCAGGATATCCCAGATATTTTTCTTCGCTCCAGTCCTCGGGCAAATCAGCCTGCGTATACAAGCGCCTGACCGGAACTCCAGAGATTGTCGTGAAGCGCGCGCGTCCGAGTTCGTCAAGATTAACTCCGGTGGCGGCGCCGATCGGCTTCTCTGGAGATTTATCTAGCGTAGGCATCAGAACCTTTTCTGCCCACCGCTTTTCTTCAGCTGACGGATGGCGGTTATCGAATATATCGGCCTCTGGATTTTCCGCAACTTGCGGTTTGGACGGCTTTTTCTCCGGCATGAGTACCCCAGTGTTCTCTTGTGATGATAGGGAAGCTTGCACGACGGAGCAAGGGCTACCCGCGGTTTATCGCTGCGGCTGCTAAAATAACCTCTCACCCTTATGTTCGAGAATCTTCAAGAGAAACTGCAACGCGCCTTCAAGTCGCTACGCGGCCAAGCACGGCTCAGCGAGGAAAACATTGGCGAAGCGCTGCGCGAAATTCGGCTGGCGCTGCTTGAGGCCGATGTCAACTTCAAAGTGGTCAAAGAGCTGATTGATCGCATTCAGGCTAAGGCCGTCGGCCAGGAAGTGCTGACCGCACTGTCTCCCGGGGAACAGGTCATCAAGATCGTGCGCGACGAACTGGTCGAGACTCTTGGCAAAGACACGGCGCGCGTCAAGTTCGCATCACAGCCACCGACCGTCATGCTCATGGCCGGACTGCAAGGTTCCGGCAAGACCACAACGTCAGGCAAGCTGGCGCACTGGCTCAAGGCGGGCGGGCACCGTCCGCTGCTGGTTTCGGTTGACGTTTACCGTCCGGCCGCCCGTGAGCAACTGAAAATTGTGGCGCAAGCGGTGAAGGCTCAGATTTACGAAGGCGAAGTGGGCGAGGCGAACACTGCTGCGGTCGAGCGCCTCGTAAAAGAGGCGCGCCGCGAAGCGATCGTCTCCGGCTGCGATGTGCTGATCGTCGATACTGCTGGACGTCTGCATATTGACGACGAACTAATGAGCGAGATGCAGTCGCTGAAAAAACTGCTGAATCCCTCGGAAATTCTCTTCGTCGCCGATGCGATGACCGGGCAGGACGCGGTGCGTTCCGCCGATGAGTTCCACAAGAAACTGTCCCTCACTGGCGTCGTGCTCACAAAAATGGATGGCGATGCGCGCGGCGGTGCGGCGCTGTCCATCCGCCAGGTCACTGGCCAGCCCATCAAGTTTATCGGTGTCGGCGAAAAGTACGACGCGCTTGAGCCGTTCCATCCCGACCGCATCGTTTCGCGCATCCTTGGCATGGGCGACATTCTTTCGCTGATCGAGCGCGCCGAGCAGCAGATCGACAAAAAGAAAGCCGAAGAGATGGCCAGCAAGGCGCTCAGTGGCGACGGCTTTTCGCTGGAAGATTTTCGCGATCAACTGCGCCAAGTGAAAAAGATGGGTTCCATCAAGAGCATCATGGGCATGCTGCCCAGTATCGGCCCATTTTCCGGCCTGCAAAAAGCCGCCGACAGCGTGGACGAGGGCCAGATCAACCGTGTCGAAGCCATCATCAACTCGATGACCATGCACGAGCGCAATCATCACGAAGTGATCAACGGCAGCCGCCGCAAGCGCATCGCCCGTGGCTCCGGCACCAGCGTGCAAGAAGTCAATAATTTGCTTCGTCAATACGCGCAGATGAGAAAGATGTTCAAACAAATGGGCAAGCCCAGTTTTGCACGTAGGATGGCTGGAATGAAGCTGCCAGGGATGTAGCTGTCAGCTATCGGCTCTCAGCGAACCCATTGCGTCTGATAGCTATCCGCTGAAAACCTCTTATGAAATGGCGATCCCTCGAAGAGACCTCACCCGATACTGACATCCGCCCGCTGCGCGAGGTCTTCGCCGAGCGCAAGGAACTGATCGCCAAGTACGTTCCCGCCGAACCCCAAGCCATCCACGCCCGCGCCGTTGCCGAACTGAAGCAACAACGCTTAGCCGCAGATATTCTTCCCGTCTGGGCAAAGATTCCCGACTTTCACCTTCCCGATCACGACGGCAAGACCAGCTCTTCGTCAGACCTGCTCGCAAAAGGCCGCCTCGTTCTCTGCTTCATCCGCGGCCGCTGGTGCCCGTTCTGTGTTGCTCAGATGGAAGCCATGAATCTCGTTCTGCCAGAAATCGACCAAGCTGGCACAACCCTCATAGCGATTTCCCCGCAGACCGTGCAGCAATCCTTCTTCATGCGCGATCAGCACAAGTTGCGCTTTCCACTGCTCTCCGACGCTGGCAACAACGTCGCAAGGCAGTTTGGTCTCACCTACCGCGTCCCTGACGATCAAAAAGCCGTGTATCAGCGCGCCTTCGTCAACCTGCCTTTCGTGAACGGAGACGACAGTTGGGAGTTGCCGATTCCCGCGACCTACATCATCGAGCGCGACGGCACCGTGCTCTACGCTTGTGCGGATGAAGAATACACCGAGCGCCCCGAGCCGCAGGACATTGTTCATTTTCTGACCACGCTGGCGCGGAAATAGCGCGGTCGACCTCGATGCTTTTATCGACTTTTTCCCTTAATCTACTGCTTCTCCCCACTCCACCGTCCTCTTTTCCCGGCTGCTCTTGTGCGCCAGCAACACCGCACGCATCGTTCGCAGAGCTTGTTCCGGCGTCACGTCGGGCGGGGCTTTCTTTTCGATCGCATCGCGAACGTTTTCATAGAACCCGCGATAATCTCCGCGATCCGTTGTTATTTTCACGCTCGGTTCGCCCACCAGACTCAGCGTACCCCACAGGTCTGCAGTTTCTTCTCCCCAGTCTGTACCCCAATCTGTGCCTTGGGGAACATTGTCGGCGCGCAGGCGCGCTTCCTGCGGATCCATTCCGTACTTCACAAACGAGCCCTTGGTTCCGTGAATCAGAAAATGCGCGGACGGGGCAAACGCGATGATTCGCGCTCGCGCAGCGGCCCGCAGATTTGGATACTCGAGACAAACGTCGAACGCATCATCCACCCGCGATGTTTCTCTCTGACAAAAAGCTGAGGCGGTAATCGCCCGCGGCTCGCCGAACAGAATCAGCGCCTGGTCGATGACATGCGGCCCCAAGTCAAACAACACGCCCGATCCCGGCTGCTCTGCGCGTTCCTTCCACGCATTGGGTTTTGGCTGCCGACGAAACCTGTCATAGCGGCACTCATACTCGACAATCGTTCCCAGCTTGCGCGAGGCTAACAGCTTCTTTACCGTGCTGAAATCGCCGTCCCACCGCCGGTCTTGATAAACGGTAATCAGGCGCCCGCGCTCAGTCGCCAGCCGCACCAGTTCCTGGGATTCTTTGAGCGTCGGCGCAAATGGCTTGTCGACAACTACGTCCCGGCCAGCCAGCAGGCACGCCCGTGCCAAGTCGAAGTGCGAATCATTCGGGGTGGCTACTACGCACAGCTGAATTTCTTTATCCGCCAATAACTCTTCTGTCGTCCTCGCTACCCTCACCTCTGGATATTTTTCTTGCGCGTGCGTACCCCTGCGTTCCAGAATGCAAGCTAGCTCCATCCCCTTCACCCCCCGAATTACCGGAGCGTGAAACGCCTGCCCCGCCAGCCCAAAACCGATCAATCCCACACGTACCATGCGAAACTCCTTGATTTCTGGCGTCTTTCTACAATTACCTTACCAGCCACTTACAGTTTCTTGCCGATAGTGCGCCGCCGCGCTAAATCGTATAACAGTCAAGTGATTTGGCGGTATGCAGGTTTGGCGGGCTAAATTTTGATAACGCGCGGAGGCCGTGAATGAGATTTGGACCTTTCCTAATGATTGCCCTGTTGCTGCTAATTCTGTGGGCGGGTGGTTTCTTGATGTTTCACGTGGCCAGCGGCTTGATTCACTTGCTGCTGCTATTCGCGGTCATTTCGTTTGTGGCCCATCTTTTGATGGGAACCAGGACCGCGTAGATTTTTCCGAGCCAGGCTGACCGGGCGGATGCTAACTGGCTCCGTTGCCTTCAGCCTGTGCTCTTAGCCTTAACACCGGCGACAGCACACTACCTCTCGGCACCACGGCTAAACGGCCGTGGCCCCCCCGAGAGGTAGTGGCTTTTTGAGCATCTAAAGCTCGATCTTTTGGATGGCAGAAGCCAGGAAGCCGAAGGCCGGCTACTGCGCCGGCGCGAAATATCCCCGGCGCGCCCTCACTCGGAAAGTCTTGCGGTCATTCGCGACAATTTCAATCGTGCGATAGTGGCCGTCGGACTTGAAGTCCGCGGGCTTATACGAAACCGCATACTGGCTGCGCAACTCTTCCTGAATGTCGGCGAATGCATTTGACACATCGCGCAGCTGAAAGGGAAAAAACGCGCGCCCTCCGGTGGCATCGGCGATGCGCTCGAGCACCTTGTCGCCCGGACCTTTGCTGCCGCTAACGTTGGTGCTGATCGCGTAGACGATGACCTCCGCTCGCTGCGCCATTTCAATGGCTTCCTCGCGCGTTACATGGCTCTGGTTGTCGTCGCCATCGCTCAACAAAATAATCGCGCGCCGCGTCGGACCATTCTGCGGCTTCTTCAGCAGTTTGTCGCGGCAGGCAAAGTAGAGGGCATCGTACATTGCGGTGCCGCCTCCCGGCCGCAACTCGCGTACTCCATGGTCCAACTTCACCGTGTCGTCCGTGAAATCTTGCGTCACCTCGGGAGTTACGTCGAATCCCACCACGAACGCCTGATCATAGCGGCGCCGGATCGTCTGATTTAAAAACTCCATCGCCGACTGCTGCTCGAACTTAAACCGGTCCCGCACCGAACTGCTGGCATCGATGAGCAGCCCAGCCTGCAGCGGTAGATTCGTTTCCGCGTGAAAGCTGCGAATCTCAGTGGCCGGCTTGCCGTCGTCCATAAAGCGAAAATCGTTCTGCTTCAAATCGGTCACGCGCTTACCATGCTTGTCGGTTACGGTGAAGACTACGTTGACTTCGTTTGTGCCAACACGGATTTTCGAAACTTCCCCGGAATCGCTGCCGGGTTCGACCGAGTTTTGCTCCGGCTGCTGCGCGGACGGCGCTTGCTGAGGAGCTGAAGGCGCCGTTCCAGCCTGCCCCCACGCGGCCTGATACACCAGCGCCACGAGCAGAGCGTTGATTGCCCATTGCCTGGCCGACCCTGCTTTAAGAATGTGTCGCGTAGATGTGGACCTCATTTTGTGTTCATTATATCCGCAGTGACTTGAATGGGCGCTACCGCTATGGTGCTTCTAACTTTTGCAAAAACTCTCGCAACTCCTCGGGCAACTCACTCTTCAGCGCGACTGGGTCTCCGGTCCTAGGATGGCGGAATTCCAGCTGCGCCGAATGCAGGAAGTTCCGCGCCAAAGCGATCACTGCATTTTTCCCCCGAGCCTGTCGCGGCGCTCCGTACACCGTATCCCCTACCACTGGATGCCCCATCGCCGCCACATGCACCCGAATCTGGTGCGTGCGTCCGGTATCGATCTTAACGTCGAGCAAGGTGAACTTTCCAAACTTCGTATCCAGACGACGTTTCACGTAATAATGAGTGACTGCTGCGCGCCCGCCTTCGAGCTTGGTCGTCATGCGTGTGCGCCGCACCCGATCGCGGCTGATGCTCTGGGTTAGCGTTCCCGAATCTTTTTTCACCCAGCCATGCACCAGCGCCGTGTACTTCTTCTTTATCTCCCGCGTCGCAAACTGCGCGCTCAACTTGCGGTGCGCGTCATCGTTCTTCGCCACCACGATCAATCCGCTCGTCTCTTTATCCAGACGATGCACAATTCCCGGCCGCAACTCGCCGCCCACCGCTGACAGACTTCTCAGATGATGCAGCAGCGCGTTTACCAGCGTTCCACGATTGCGGG
>DATNMU010000198.1:0-9513 GCA_035602195.1 Candidatus Acidiferrum sp. | reverse complement strand
CCCAAAAAAAGAAATCCAAGGACAGCTCCAACGGCCACCATCGGCGCAATGGCGGGTCCAAGGCTAAACTCAGCGCGAACCTCCGCACCTACTCTATCCCCGACACACGTCTCGAGCACCCAGACCTCAGCGTCCGCCAATCAATAGAAAAAGACAAAGACGGCGCCGAGCACGTCCGCTACGAAGTCACCGGCAACCTCAACGCGCCCGTGCCGCCCATCCGCGACTCCAAATATCTCGACAAAAGACAGTGCATCGAGATCTACCGCTACATGCTGCTCAACCGCAAAATGGAGATCGCACTCGAAAATCTCTACAAGCAGGGCAAAGTGGTCGGCGGAGTTTATTTCGGACTCGGCCAGGAAGCCTGCTCCTGCGCATCCGCCTACGCGCTCGATAAGGACGACTGGTTTGCACCCATGATCCGCAACCAGGGGGCGCTGCTGGTACGCGGCTTCGCGGCCCGCGACACCATGATGCAGTACATGGCCAAAGCCGACTCGCCCACGCGCGGCCGCGACGGCACATCGCACTTTGGCGACATCGAAAAGCGCAACATGGTCTCGCCCATCTCTATGCTCGGCGATCTCATTCCCGTCCTCTCCGGCGTGGCGCTGGGCGCGCGTCTCCAGGGGCGCAACGTCGCCGTCATGACCTACATCGGCGACGGAGGCCAGTCCACTGGCGTCACCTACGAAGGCATCAACTTCGCCGCCGTGCAGAACCTCGGCCTCGTGCTGTTCGTCGAATCGAATCTCTGGGCCTACTCCACGCCGTCAGAAATGCAATACCGCTGCAAAGACCTCGCCGAACGCGCCATTGGATACGGCATACCCGGCGTCATCGTCGACGGCACCGACGCCTGCCAGGTCTACGACGCCGCCCGCGATGCCGTTGAGCGCGCCCACCGCGGCGAAGGCCCCACGCTGATCGAAGCCAAAATGATGCGCATGAAAGGCCACGCCATCCACGACGCCGCCGCGTATGTGCCGAAACCGATGTTCGACTTCTGGAAAAAGCGCGACCCGATCGCGCGCTTCGAAAACTATTTAGTGAAAGAAAAGAAGTGGCTGACGGTGAAGGAGAATGCTGAATTGAATTCAGAAGTCGAGCGCGTGATCGAAGCCGAACGCGAGATTGCAGTGAACTCCCCAATGCCGACGCCGGAGTCTGCCGAAGGCGGGGTTTTCTGTGAGGACGGCTGCCATGAGATTAAGCCGAAGTATGGAATGCCGAAAGTGAAGAAGGGTACGGGCAGGTTCAAGGAGACTGAAGCGGCCGTGCACTTGAAGTAGATCGATGGTTTGAAAAGCAGGTGAGTGCTGGTGGAACATGTTTCCACGAATACTCTCACTACACAGCCATGACAGATCGAGTTGAATGGATCTTAGACAAGCGCAGAACAGCACTATTCGTCTTCACGTGTGCTCTTGTGGTTGGACTGTCTGCCTTTTTGCACCAACGCTCAAGAGAAGTGAGATGGCCATTGGTGAAGGGAGTTATTCAGGAGACTAGGGTCGTCGCCGACCACGGGCTTGAGACAAAATGGGGCAGCGAACTAACGTGGAAAGCCGAGTACAGAATAGAATATTTCGCTGCAAGTCGCAAATACAATGTGTGGGTAGATTCGGGTATTCGGGGCGAAAGCCGAGATGGCGTTCGATTGGCGCTTCCACACTCGCGCCTTGATTGCGGCGTACGGTACAACCCTGAAAATCCCGCAGTGTCTACAGGGGTTTGCCAATGAGTAGATCCTCGCTAAGCCTAGAGATTCACGCTTACCGATAGACATCCCGCCGATGCCCGATCCGCACAACAACAATAACCACCCGTTTCCCGTCGATACGGTATATCACGCGATAATCGCCGCCCCGAATCCGAAAATGGTCGGGTTGCGCCTTAAGCTTTTTGCTGCCTGGCGGAAACGGATCTTCGCTGAGCGCGGTAACTTTCTCGGTGATGCGCCGCTGAAGTTGCCTGTCGAGGCCCCGGAACTCGCGGATGGCGGAAGTCGTGAATTCAAGAACATAGCGCATGGGCGCCAAAAGAGACTAGAGGCCGAGATCCTTCTTTATTTTCGTCCAGGGGATTGTTGGCTCGTTCAGCCGTTTACGTGCTTCCCGAACATCGATACGATCCTCCAGTTGCTCAAGAAAGTTGTAGTCCTCAATCGGAATGATTGCGGCCACCGCCTTTTTCCCGCGATGAATGATTACTCTTTCCCGCCCGAAGGCGGCACGGTTTAGAATGTCTGAGAAGTTCTGCCGCGCTTCGCTGGCGGTAAGCTTGTCGGGCATTTCGAGTCTCCCTGTACCGGTTGTACGTAACGTAATATAGTAACATTTTGTACAATTTGTATCAAGCACAGTCATAAGGCACTCCAATCCTATGCAGCTAACCTATCTCGAAGCCATCCGCCAGGGAATCTGGGAAGAAATGGACCGCGACCCTTCCGTCTTCTGCCTCGGCGAAGACATCGGCATCTACGGCGGCGCTTTCAAAGTCACTGACGGTTTCATCGACCGCTTCGGCCCCGAGCGCGTCATCGACACGCCCATCGCCGAGTCCGCCATTGTGGGCGCGGCCTTCGGTGCGTCACTCACCGGCATGCGCCCGGTCGCTGAATTCCAGTTTATGGACTTCATCGGCTGCGCCTTCAACCAGATCAGCAACATGGTCGCGAAAACGCATTACCTCTGGGGCGCGCCCGCCCCGCTTGTGCTGCGTGGCCCCAGCGGCGGATACGTTCACGGCGGTCCCTTCCACTCGCAGAACCCCGAGATGTGGTTCGTCCACAATCCCGGCCTCAAAGTCATTTGCCCAGCCACGCCCTACGACGCCAAAGGCCTGATCAAAGCTGCTATCCGTGACAATAATCCCTGCATCTTTTTCGAGCACAAATATCTCTACCGTCGCATCAAAGGTGAAGTTCCCGCTGAAGATTACGTCGTCCCCATCGGCAAGGCGAATATCGTCCGCGAAGGCCGCGACCTGTCTATCATTACTTACGCCGCGATGGTCCACACCGCGTTAGAAGCAGCCGAGGGTCTTAATAAGGACGGCATCGATATCGAAATCCTTGACCTGCGCACCGTCTCGCCGCTCGATCGCGAAGCCATCGCGCAGACCGTGAAGAAGACGAACAAAGTCATCATCCTGCACGAGCATTCCCGCACCGGAGGCCTCGCCGGCGAAATCGCCGCCATTATTAATGAAGAAGCCTTCGATGATCTCGACGGTCCCATCGTCCGCATCGCCGGCCTCGACTCGGCAATCCCATTTTCTCCGCCCCAGGAAGAGCATTACCTGCCAAAAGTAGAAGATGTAGTCCGCGAAGCCCGCAAGCTGAAAGCCTATTAGCGGTGTGACATTAACGCAACACGTGGGGATGGCCGCCTAGGCTGTTCCCCCGAGCGAAGCGTGACGCTCTCAGCCGGCTCCCAACTAGCGCCTCCCCCATCCCATCTGCCACAATAGACGCTCCCGGAGGAATTTCATGGGCAAGTTCATTCTCGGAGTCATCATCACTCTGCTGATTCTGATCCTCGGCGGCCTCGGCTTTGCCATGCTCGGCTTCATACCCACCAATGCGAATGCGGCCCCGCCCCGTTGGGAGCATCGCATCGCGAACGCAGCCGTCGACGCCTCTATGGAGCGGCACGCTCCTCACCTTACCAATCCCGTGCCGCCGACCGATCAAAACTTTGAGGATGGGATGAAGCTCTTCACCATGAACTGCGCTCTCTGCCACGGCAGCCTCGACCGCAAACCCGCAGCCTTGGCCAAGTCTTTCTATCCTCCCGCGCCCAATCTAGTCTCTGATCCGCCCGACGATCCCGAGTGGCACATCTTCTACACGATCCGCACCGGCGTCCGTTACACCGGCATGCCTGCTTGGGATAAAACTCTAAGCGAGCAAGACATGTGGAAGATTGCCAGTCTGCTGTCTCACTTCGACAAACTTCCCCCGGCAGTTCAGGACTACTACCAGAAAACTTTCGGTGTCTCTCCCCAGCCTGAGACAAAGGAGCCTTTGAAGAAAGTCGACCACAACTAGAAGCTTATACGAGAGGTTTATGTGGGTAGTGAGGCTCGATGACCCATCGGGGCCGGACATTTCAGGGCTTCTGAGTGCGATCACGCTTTCCCTGTTACCCAACGCAAACGCTATAATATTCAGTTGCGTCCGGCCTTCTGTACTGGACCGTGCGCCCGTGGAAGGAAATCATGCCGACAGACATCATCATGCCCCAGATGGGCGAATCCATCGTCGAGGGCACCATTACGAAATGGCTGAAGAAGCCTGGTGACAAAGTTCAGCGCGACGAACCGCTGTTCGAAATATCCACCGACAAGGTCGATGCAGAAATCCCCGCGCCAGCCTCTGGCGTTTTGCGGGAGATTAAAGTTGCCGAAGGTACAACCGTCGGTATCAACACGGTCGTCGGCTCAATCTCAGTAGATGGCGAAGCTACCGCTCCGGCGAAAGCAGCGCCGAAGGCCACCGCTGCTTCCACCGAAGAGAAGAAGGAAGAAAAAAAGTTAGCTATTCCTCAGACTCCCGCTGCTCTCGCGCCCGCCAGCACGGCGGCCGCACCAGAGCCCGCCGAGGATGAAGAAGCCCGCTCCTCCCCGCTCGTCCGCAAGATTGCCCGCGAGCATGGAGTCAGCCTCTCGCAGATTTCCGGGACCGGACTCGGTGGCCGCATCACCAAGCAGGACATCATGGCGTTCATCGAGCGCCAGGGATCGCAACCCGCTGGTGTAGGGACGGACGCATTCGTCCGTCCCGCCGAGCGCAGCGAGGCGCCGCCAGCCGCACCGCCGGCTCCCCGCTCCGCGCATGCCACCTTCCCCGGTGACCTCGTCCCCATGACGAACATGCGCAAGATCATCGCCCAGCGCATGATCGAGTCGCGCCGCACCAGCGCTCACGTCCACTGCATGTACGAAGTAGATTTCACCCGCATCGTCAGCCTTCGCGCCAAACACAAGAACGGATTCGAGCAGCGTCACGGCGTCCGTCTCACGTTCATGCCGTTCTTTGTGAGGGCGGCGATTATTGCCGTGCAGCAGTGGCCAATAGTCAACGCGTCGCTCGAAGGCGACAATATCCGCTACCACCGCAACATCAACGTTGGAATCGCCGTCGCGCTTGACTGGGGACTGATCGTCCCAGTCCTCAAAAATGCCGGAGACCTCAACTTTCTCGGCCTGCAGCGTGGCATCACCGACCTCGGCGAGCGCGCCCGCAACAAGAAACTTAAGCCCGAAGACGTCGAGGGCTCCACTTTCACGGTGACAAATCCCGGTCAGTTCGGCGCTGTCTTCGGATTGCCAATCATCAATCAGCCAAACTCAGCCATCATGGGCGTAGGCGGTATCACCAAGCAGCCGTTGGTCATCACCGACAAAGAGGGCAACGATTCCATCGCGATCCGTTCCGTCGTCCACCTCACGTTAGGCTATGACCACCGCCTCATCGACGGCGCTGTCGCCGACCAGTTCATGGCCCTTGTAAAGAAAACGCTGGAAAATTGGAACGAAGAGATCGGATGATCTCAGTTAAGCGGAAGGCTGGGAGTTTGCTGAAGGAGTTTGTTTGCACCAGGTGGAGGCATTCAGGCACTCCACCGTTCCATCTATGATCTTCGAAATACCGTCGCGGAATTCTTCAGGATTGACAATTTCCCGGGCAGCGATGGCATCGGTCATGGCGAGCGCATTTTGCAGAAACGACATCGCCGCATCTTTTTTATCGGCTCCCGGTTTATTTCCGCTAATCGTCTCCGTCCCAGCCAGGTGTACCACCGCATTGTCGTTCGCCTTTGTGGCCAGCGCCGTATTCACATACTGTTCGGACGCTCCAGGTGCCGCCACTCCGTTGCCTGGCGTCGTCCTCACCTGTGCCAAAGTCGCCGGCGAACTCGTCGGCACCACCCAAAATTCAGTTTTTACTTGTCCTGGCCCAAGTTGGTACACCACGGTGTAATAAACTCCAGGAGGATTCGCTCCCGCGTTCGGCGCCAGCGCCACATTCAAAGCCCCGTTCGTTCCCAGTGTTACATTCAGCGAGCCTTCGCTCACGGCACTCCCGCTCGCTTCCACAAATGCCGGCCACGTAATCACCAGAACCCCGTGCGCCGTCGTCCCGTCTGCCAGGTAAACGGTATCAACCACACTTGTCAGCGTAGGCCCGCCCTGGGGAGTTGGCGAAGCTGCCCGCGGCATCGCTCTTGTACCAGTCGGCCTCGCCCCGGCGGAAACCGCACTCCTCTCCATCTTTGACCCCGAACCGTCCTCACGAGCCGCCACCCGCAGGCTCAATGCCACTACCAGCACCAAATAAATAAGCCGCCCCGCCGGGCGGCATGTCTGAAACATACTTCCTCCTCACATTCCAATAATGTGGCGCGGGCGCCCTCGCCCGCGAAATGTCTGCGCCAATATCACTTCTTGAAGCTGTTCCCAAGGGCAGCTCAGCGCCGCTAACTCCTCACCCTCGACCGTTCAAAAACCTCTCCACGCTCCTTACATACACCTCAGCGAAATCAGCCGCCTGGCGTTTGCCCTCGATCAACTGCATCGCATCCTCCATCGACCACCCCATCACTCCCAGCAGCGCCAGCGTCATCATCGGCGCCCGGTGTACTCCTGCCGCGCAGTGCACCAATAACTTTGTCCCGTCGTCTTCCAGCGCCGCTATCCCAAACTCTACTCCCCGCGAAAACACCTCCGCAGGCTTAGGCTCAAAGTCATCGTCCACCGGGTTCCAGCAAACCGAGATATCGTGCTCCTTCGCTAGAGGCGTATCATCGAATTCGATTTGCATGTCGATGATGTGCGTAATTCCCGCGCGCGACACCGCCGCCATATTTTCCGCGTTCCAGATCCCGCCTCCGACTCCAATTCGGTCGGTCACCCATGTAATGTCCATCCCCACTCTTCGTCGTCTTACCTTTCTATCCGTCCCCGTCTTCCGCGGGGATTCGTGCAATTGTTTTCCCGGAAACGTTTCTCGCGCTTTTTGATTGCGCGATTCCAATCGAGGCGAAACCGATAGTGCGGGCGCAGGTCTCATCTTCCCCGCGTCAAAGCTCCGCTCCATTTTACGGTATCCCTCTAATCCCTCACCATTCCGCAACTTTTCCCTAAATCCCAACAACCGAATCGTCCGCTACGGGATCGGTCGGCAGCCCCAACTGCTTCAGCAGCGAATAAGCCAGTGAATCCTCTTCAAGAGGATTGCTCTCCTCCACAGCCGGATGCAGCCCTACCGCTTCGAATAAATACCTCGCCAGCGCGAGTTCTCCATTCATCGCGGCTCCAATCAACACCACGACGATCTCCTCCGCCGAATTTGCCACCATGTTCTTGATGTTCTCCCGCACCGTCGCCATATCTGCCGGCTTCTTTGAGATCGTCTCTGCACCCTTCGCGGATATCGACACCGTCACTTTGCTCTTGCCTCGTGCCCGACCCGTGTGGGCGCGGGCAACTCGCCCGCGCAGATTTTCGCGTTTCTTTCTCATGATCGGCTTCCTTTCCGCATTACAACCAAAAACACAAACGGCGCACTTTTCAGCGCGCCGCACCAACCATCTCGTTTTCTTGACTCTATATATTCAGAATAGCATTTTGCATAGACCAAATGTGACACGAAAACCAAATTTATATTTCCAACGCCATCAGCCACTTGCAAACTTTTGGCACGTTTCCCCCTCTTGACAACTTTGAGAACGCCAAATTCTCATGCGACAAACATTCGCACAAAATAAAAAAACGCGCTCCCTAGCGCGCCCTGACCAGAATTTCTTTTTCTTACTCTCTAATTTCAGAATAGCATTTCGCGACGGGTAATTGTGACACACAGCTGAACTTTTTATTTGCCTTCTGGTCAGCCACTTGCAAAGAATCAGCCCCTTTACCCCTCTTGACAACCCAATTTCATCACTGCGTCTCCCTTCTTTTCGGAGGCAGCTCAGTTAATAGCCCTACTCTCAAAAACTCTTCACTAACCAAATCAATCACTTCCGGCACCCTGCGTTGGATTGTTCTGCGACTGCAGTGCAGAATGCGCGCCGCATCGTCCTGCGAATGCTCTTGCAGAATCACTCGGGCAACTAATTGTTGATCCAAGTAAGCTAGCCGATTCAGACAAGCCTCCACATCACGCACGAAGATAACCCGGTCCTCGAACGTCACTGCCCGGTAGAATGTGATCTTCGCCCGAAAGAATTCGCGGCCGACTAGTGAAGGTAATCGTCCGGTCTCCAAAGAAAACCTCATATAGCGCCGCAACAGACCAACCGTTCGCTCCCGGTATAGCCACAAGTCCGGATTGCGATCAAGCGGATCTTCTTGCTGCAATGCCGGTTCGTCTTCAACGTGCGCCAGAAGGTCGTGCACCGCTAACTTTTGCAATGATTCGGTGCTCGGGAAAGGCTCAATCGCGTCTTCGGGCTCACTTTCATTCCGGGGCGCACCTCTCGGAGATCCAGCATTGGCGTGCCTTTCGCCGTCGTCCACCTGTGCTCCTATCCATTGCACTAAGCTGTTCATGCGACACCTCCCGCCGCGTCTAAATCGTTTTGGTCATCACTTTCATATCCCTCATAGCGGTCATCATCCGTACCCCATTGCGGCCCCTGCGACATTCTTGCCGTTTCCGGCACCTTCGAAACTGGAGGAAGTTGCGACATTTGCGGTGTGCAACCAGCACAGTAAATCTGCCCTCCTCCCACCGGTCTCAGCCACAACCCTCCACATCGTTCGCAATACTTCAATTCCAATTGCGCCTCGTTCCCTGCCTCCCTACTTCTTTCGCTCCTCATCCGTCCTCCGGAACAGGCCCCTTTGCCGCAAGCCTGAATTGGTTGTGGTTCGGCCTTTCTGCCGTCGACACGCCGGCAGAAAACAAAAGCCCCGCGCCGGCTTCCGCTTTAAGCGGAAGCCGAACGCAGGGCTCGTTTCTATTACGATGACCTGCTTGAGCTATTTACTTGTAGAACTTAGCGGCGAAACTGAGAAATGCATCAAAGAACAAATGGCACCTTGCTAACCTTCGATCGCAACTTCCGCCTCCATTCCAGATCCAGACTGGCGATGGCGAAAGAATCCCTCTTCGTATCCTGATTTCAGCACAGTACCATTTTGCACAACCACGCTGATTCGTCCGCTGAAGCGCAATGCCCTCAATAACTGTTCCATCGACGCGGATAGCACTTCTGCCGCCCGCACTTTCCGGCGAAATTGCACGAAAGCTTTTTCTTCGCTGCCGTTATCCGCACCATTCATGTAAGGAATCCCCTGGGAAAGGATTTGGATCATACAATAGCGCGATCGTATAGCTGCTGATTTTTGTAGTCAAGATTGTTATACCAGAGCTGCTGTGGAAATCCGACATCACTTAGCAAATTGCTATACCGCCATGTTACACTCTCGCTTATGAAATTCCGCGTACTGCAAGAGAAACTCCGCAACACTCTTTTAGATCGCATCGATGAAGGAGAT
>DATNMU010000197.1:0-8849 GCA_035602195.1 Candidatus Acidiferrum sp. | reverse complement strand
ACTCAACCAAATCCTCTCGACGGCGCAGGCTAAGTCGGGCATTCTTGTGAATGTCCATTCGATCTCTCCTCAAAGGTGATTGCTCGCTACAATCAGCTTCTCTGGTTCCGGTCGAATGGACAACCTATTGAAAGATCACAGGTGCCCCAGCCTTGCGTTTTTTGCAAGGGTGGGCGGCGACGCCGCATGCGCTACTTGATTGGTTACGAGGCGACATGCATCAACAAACTTGCGCCGGCACTCCCGACTCCCGCCCCTTCGACAAGCTCAGGGCAGGATCTTCGCAAAGAACGCGAACCCGCCCTTGTTGGAGATGCCCGTGAGTGTTCAAAAGCCTGGGCCACCCGGTCCGGCCCGGTTTCCCCCACCCCTAATTTTTCCCCGCGCGCCCAGCCGTTTTGATATAGTTCCCCACTGTCATGTCAAGCTCCGCCACGAACCGAGGCGATCCTCCATCCCCTGTCCCCGTCGAAGTCGTATCCCGCTCCCTCACCAGCAATCAGATTCGCGGCTTCTGGGCATCGTGGGGAGGATGGACGCTCGACGGCATGGACTCCGTCGTGTACGCGCTCGTGCTCGTGCCGGCACTGCGCGAGTTGCTGCCGCATTCCGGCATCGCGGCCAATAAAGGCAACATCGGCTACTACGGGTCTTTGTCATTCGCCTTGTTTCTGGTCGGCTGGGGACTCGCCTTCTTATGGGGCCCCATCGGTGATAGGTTTGGCCGGGTTCGCACGCTCATGCTGACCATCGTCTGGTACTCGGTGTTCACATTTCTGAGCGCCTTCGTAACCACCGTTTGGCAGCTTGCGATTCTGCGCCTGCTCGCCGGCATCGGCATTGGCGGAGAGTGGGCCATGGGCGGCACCTTCGTCGCCGAAGAATGGCCCGAGAACCGCCGCCGCATGGGCGCTGGTTTCATGCACACGGGTTACTACGTCGGATTTTTTCTAGCCGCGCTGGCCAACTACTCCATCGGCAGCCGTTTTTATACTATCGGGTTGGGTAATGGTCACGTGTATACCCTTCCCGGCTGGCGTGCCATGTTCATCGTGGGAGGTCTTCCGGCACTCTTGCTGGCCTGGGTTCGGCACGGCGTCGTGGAACCCTCCACCTGGAAGAGGAAGGCGAATATTGTCCGGTCATGGGCTGTCTGGCATCCATTCGCGATTCTGTTTTCCTCGGCTTGGCGCCGGCGCACGATCGTGAATGCCTTATTGATGCTAGCTTCAATCTGTGGTCTGTGGGCCGGAACCGTCTACGTGCCCGCGGCAATCACTTCTCTGGCAGAAGCCGCAGGGCGCGTTGGGCCGCAAGCCGCGCAGTTGGCATCGTATGGCGTCATGCTCGTTTCTTTCGCCACGATTCTGGGCTGTCTCGTCATGCCCTGGCTCGCCGAACGCCTTGGACGCCGCGGCGCCCTCGCTATTTTCTTTACGATGATGATGGTGTTCATCGCCTTGACCTTCGGCAAGGTTTTTTATCTCGGGCCGGCTGCGTTGCCGTGGTTCTTCGTCTGTCTATTCTTCCTGGGTTTTGGCGGCGCCAACTTTGCCGTGTACACTCTTTGGCTTCCCGAGCAATATCCCACGGAGTGCCGGGCCAGCGCCTTTGCTTTTGCCACGTCGTTCGCGCGCTTCGGCGGTGCGGGCATCACATTGCTAGTCGGGAGCGGCGTGCGCCATTTCGGATCGCTGGGAACTCCTGTGGCCATGACGGCTGTTGCCTTTGCGATTGGATTGCTCCTGATTCCATTCGCCGCTGAGACTCGTGGCCAACACTTGCCCGCTTAGCCACTCAGACCACTCAGCTCCGGAGGTTCCTCCTCGGGATGGTACAAGTCAATCCCAAGGCATCCAAGAAGGCGTTCGCAGCCGGAGCACATTAGCAGTAATAAGTATCGACAAGTTCGATTGGGTTTAGACCTTGTCGAGTACGATCTCTTCAACATCTTCGATGTGCCGCCGCATAGCGGCTTTCGCAGCCTCGGCATCATGATTCTTGATTGCAGCCAAAATTCGCCGGTGGCCGGCAAGTGATTTGTGCGACCGTCCTTCCACTTGTAAGGAACGCTCCCGCGTCTCTCGCAGCAAGTCCATCAGAACGTCAAGCACTTTCAACACGACGCTATTATCGGAGGCGAGGGCGACGCTGTAGTGAAATTCGGCGTCCTCGGCAACTGCGGGTTCTCCCTGATTATGTTTTTCTTCCTGCCGCCGCAGAATTTCTTCCATCTCAGTAATCTCTTCTGCGGACGCATGCGTGGCCGCCCGGGCCGCCAGCGGCGGTTCCAGCATTTTTCGAAAATCAAGCAGTTCGCTCACTAACTCCTTACGGGGTTTCAACGCGTTGGCTAGCGGATTCACCAGGGAATTGGCGGAGATCTCTCGAACGATGGTTCCTGCGCCCTGCCGTGGTTCCACCAGACCTGAAAGCTCCAGGCCTCGAATGGCGTCGCGGATAGAACTGCGGCTGACGCGCAGAGTTTCGGCTAACTCGCGTTCCGAAGGCAGTTTGTCGCCCGGCTTCAGCTTCTTCAGAATCAGCCGTTCGATCTGGCGGGCGACTTCTTCGTAAACTTTATTTCTACGGACAACTTCGAAGTCGGATTTCAGTGTGGAGGGCACAGGGAGCTCCAGTGGTCCGGTAAGTAGCCCAGTCGAGGGAGTATACCTTTATCGCCAAGCTTCTAAGCAAGTATTTTTTAGATCGGCTGGATCGTCAGAACTATTGGGAGGGCTTCGTTAAGATGTTCTGCGCCAGGAGTTTAGTGCAGTCGTAAACCGTCCGGGTGCAGGTCATGGGAAGGCCGACCCGCTCTCCTAATTCCACCACTGCGCCGACCAGCGCTTCCAATTCCATCGGCCGGCCAGCTTCAAGGTCCTGCAGCATCGAGGTCTTGTGCTCGCCCACTTTTTCGGCTCCGGCGATTCGCTGGTCAATGGAAACCGGCAACTCCATTCCCAACTTGTGAGAGACAGCCTCCACCTCCTGCATGATGTTTCGGATCACCGAACGAACTCCCGGATCGCGCAGCATCTGAATGATGGTGGCGCGAGTCAATGCGCTGACCGGATTCAACGACGCATTTCCTAAGACCTTCACCCAAATCTCGTGGCGCAGGCGCACACTGATCGGACAGCGCAAGCCGGATGCGACGAGCGCTTCCGCAATTTGGCGAACGCGATCGGAGCGTGAACCATCCGGCTCGCCCAGCGTAATTCGATTGCCTTCGATGTGCTGCACCACGCCGGGCGAAGTGACCTCAGTCGAAAAATAAACAATCGATCCCACCACGCGCCGCGCTTCAATAGCCGAAGAAATCACTCCGCCGGGATCGATGCGCTCAAGCCTCAGCCCCTCCCATTCGCCGCCGAAGCCCTGGAAATACCACCACGGAATTCCATTCTGTGTGCTGACGACAGTAGTGTCCGAGCCCAGTACCGGCTTCAATTGAGGCGCAAGTTGGCACAGGCCATGCGCTTTCACGCCAAGAAAAACAACATCAACGGGGCCCACTTCTTCGAGTGAAGCGGCGATATTCGGCCGCGTCACGAAATCTCCTTCGCTGCTTTTCACTTGCACGCCATTCTGTTGCATGGCGCGAAGGTGCGGTCCGCGCGCGAAGAGCGTTACGTCAAATCCGGCCTGCGCCATGCGCGCGCCAATGTAGGCGCCGATGGCGCCGGCTCCCGCGATCAAGAATTTCATTGCTGCTCATCCGTAAGCGCGGAGGCCACGGCGCGACGGCGAATTTTACCCGTCGCGGTAGTAGGAATGCTATCGACCAGATAGATTTTCGCCGGACACTTGTACTCCGCCAGAAACTCGCGGCAGTGGTTAATTAGTTCTGGCTCAGTTGCGCCGTGGCGCTCATGCAGCACCACCGCTGCGGCCACTTCTTCGCCTAAGGTTGGATGCGCACAGCCAAAGGTGACCGCCGCTACGACTGCCGGATGCCGGAGCAAAATCTCGTCCACTTCGTGAGGGGCAATGTTTTCGCCGCCGCGGATGATGATGTCTTTGATCCGGCCGGTCAGATGCAAATAGCAGTCAGAATCCAAAAATCCCTGATCGCCGGTACGAAACCATCCATTCACGAAGGCGCGCGCGTTGGCTTCGGGATTATTTTCGTATCCGCGAAATACATTCGCTCCTTGAATCGCGATCTCGCCCCGCTGACTGGTTCCAAGATGGTTGCCGTCTTTGTCCATGATGCTGATGCGGAGGCCGGTGCCCACGCCAACCGAGCCAGCTTTGCGGTGCCGTGGTGGCAGGGGATTCGAGGTCATCTGGTGAGCGGCTTCGGTCATGCCGTAAGCCTCGACGAACGGCACGCCAAACACGCCCTCGATCTTATCGATGAGTTCCTTCGATAGCGGCGCGCTGCAGGAGCGGAGAAAACGTAGAGACTCCGCTTCCACGGGCTTGTGTCTGCTACGGGCCATCAGAAGCTGATGCATCGTAGGCACGCCCGAATACCAGGTCACGCGATGTTCGCGCACGGTGCGCCAAAAAGAAAGCGCGTTGAATTTAGTGGGAACCACCACGGTGCCCCCGGAAAGCAACGTGGCCATGGTTGAGCCAATCAAGCCATGAATGTGAAACAGCGGCATGATGCACAGCGAAACATCCTCAGCCGAAAGAGCGTAAGTGTTTGCGATATTCGCCGAGGAAACCGCCAGATTGAAATGGCGCAGAGGAACCCGTTTGGGGCGGCCGGTGCTGCCGCTGGTGTGCAGGATCAGCGCAATATCGTCCGCCGTAGGCTCGGTCGCCTTGGTTCCATTGGAAACCCCGGCGAGATAAACCTTGCCTTGGTCGGTCATCTCCACCGAGAAAACTGGAATCTTGCGATCCTTTGCAGCGGTGCGCACAAATTCGGAACCGACCGCCGGACACAGTAGAACGCGCGCGTCGGTGTCTCCCAGAAAAAAATGGAACTCTTCGTAAGGGTACGCAGGATTCAGAGGCGCTGCCGTGCCAGCGATGGAGGCTGCCAGAAAACTGACAATTGCTGGCAGTCCGTTGGGGAGAGCGATAGCGATAGCGTCGCCGCGGCGAATTCCGGCGGAGGCCAGCGCGTTCGCCATCTCCAGCACCTGTTGCCGGAGCGAGTCATAGGTGATGCGAATACCGAGCTCCGGAACCACAATTGCCGTGTGGCTGTCCGCGAAGTGCAAAACATCCAGCAGGGTCTGTACCGACTTCAGTGTCATTCTTTCTCGCCTCTGGCGCCGGTCTCGGATGATGCGTCGTCTCTATCCGTTGTACGCGAAATGACAGGAATCGGCTGTGCTCGCCGTCACATCCGCGAGAGCCGTCCAGCCGACCTAGCTCGAATAGCCCGCAGCGTTCAGGGCCTTTTTGAATTCCTTCAGAAAAAACTGCACATTGTCTTCGGTCGCCAGCGGCCCCATTACGCCGATGCGGAAGACCTTGCCGGCCAGCGGCCCAAAGCCGCCGGCGATTTCAATGCCCGGTCCGTCGATCAGCTGCTTGCGTACTTTGGCTTCATCAACTCCATCGGGCACGCGCACCGTATTCAGCGTTGGAATTCGATGCTCCGCGGGGACGTGCATGCGCAAACCCATCGCTTCAATGCCCTTGACGAATGCTTTGTTGCAACGGCGATGACGTTCCCAGCGATTCTCGATACCTTCCTCGGCAATGACCATGAGCGCCTCGCGCAAGGCGTAGAACATGGAAATGGGCGCGGTGTGATGGTAGCGGTGCGAAACGGTCGAATAATCGTGAATTAATTTGAGGTCCAGATACCAACTGCGCGAGGGAGTCGTGCGGGCGCGCAAAAAGTCCATCGCCCTTTGCGACATCGCCATGGGGGACAAGCCCGGAGGACAGCTCAATCCCTTTTGCGTACAACTGTAAGCCACGTCGATGCCGGTGCGGTCGAACTCGACGGGAATTCCGCCGAGAGAGGTGACACAATCTCCGATGACAAGAGCCCCCACTTCGTGAGCGGCAGCACAGATCGCACGGCCTGATTGCAAGGCTCCCGTCGACGTTTCCGCGTGAACAAAACCTACAACCTTGGGCTTCTCGCGTTCGATGAATTCTCGTGCCTCGTCATCCGTGTAAGTCTCGCCCCACTGCTTCTCGAAGCGAACGACGTTGGCGCCCTGCCGCTTCGCCATCTCCGTTAATCGATCGGAGAAATACCCGTTGGCGAATACCGCAAACTTCGTTCCTGGTTCTACGAAGTTAGCAACAGCAGCCTCCATGCCCGCGCTGCCCGTGCCGGAAATTACCAGCGTAGCGCCATCACTTGTTCCATAAGCGGTCTTGAGTAGTTGTTGAACGTCTCCCATGACCTGAATGAAATAGGGATCGAGATGCCCCACAATCGGCTTGGACAGTGCCTGGTAAACACGTGGATCGACCATGGTAGGTCCGGGGCCGAATAAAAAGCGGCGAGGCGGTTGCAAGGCAGGTAATGGAAGTACGGCGGTCTGTTCAACAGTGCTCATAAGTCCTCGTTTCGGATCAAGCGTCTATTGAAATCTTACGTCAGCAAGGCGGCAACATACGAACTCACAGGAATGCGGCGTCCGGGTTCAGACGCAATTTGACAGTGAGCAATAGCGGCGCGCATTCGGTCAAATTCATTTTTTCGATCTTGGCGATTAGTTTTTGGACTATACCAAGTCGCACCGCCAAAAGTCCGTTCTGCTAAATCGGTGAGTGATGTCCCTGAGCGATCATAGCCTCCGCGATCTGGCGCGCCTCGGGAAGCGTTTTCGCCGCCTTGCTATCAATCTCGGCGGGCAGATCTTTTTGGATCTTGGCCAGCTCCTCATCGAACAGGCGAGTCACCAATGTGGCCGAGTGTTCCAGCGGTTTTCCATCGTCGCCCTTCATCTTTACTTTGTGCCGCACCCGCTGCGCGATCATCAGCCGATAAATCCGGTCGGTGGCCAGGTCTTCCATGTAACCATCGAGCAGGCTGGCGCCCTTGCCGTTGAGCACTCCATTGCGATAGCGAATCACAGTGCGCACGGCTGCTCGCGTTCCGGCGAGCGTAATGTCGCCCACTCCTTTCGGAATGGGACGCAGATCAGGATGCGAGTTCGGCAGCTTGGGACTCTTGGCAATCTGATTGGGATAAGGAAATTGCGCCACTGCAATCTCGTTCTGATCGGGATGACCGGTCCACGCTCCGTCCATCAGGCAGTGAGCTTCGTTTTCTTTATCCTGTTTCAGAACCTTAAGCGCGCGCTCATTTAACGCAGCATCCGTGCGGCTGGGGAAGAGCGCCGTCATTCCGCCGATCGCGTGAGCTCCGTGCTTGTGGCAAATCTCCGGCATCAAAGTTCGGAAATTCTGGAAAAATGCCACGTCGTGCGGAATGGTATTGCGGTCCGGCAAAATCCAGTTGGGATCTTCCAGCATGAAATCAATCAGCGAAGCCATGTAATCCCAGCGCCCCAGATTCAATCCCAGGCAATGGTCGCGGAGGTTGAAAAGAAATTCCTCCATCTGATAGGCCAGCGGATGCGCCTCCACCAGCGCCATGCACTTGATGTAGTCTGCCGGCAGTCCCTTGTGTTTCGCAAAAGCCTGAAACAGATCGCGCCACCAGAATGCTTCTTCGGCCGATTCACTCTTCGGAATGTAAACACAAAAATTGTGAGACAGCGTCGCCGGATCGAGTTGGTACCAGATCAGCGCCAGATCGAACAGGGAGGCCGACATGGTCTCGTCTTTGATCACGCCGCCCTGGCTTACGTGCAAGCCTCGCGGCCGTACCCAGGTAACAGTTTTCGAGCGCTGAACCGAGACCTTCTTCTTGCGCTTTTTGTCGTCGTAGCTTAGCTCGTACCTGTAAGCGGCCAGCGTGTTCTTGATCGCCAGCATGATGTGTTTCCAGATGTTGGCGGTAGAGTCTTCGATGTCGATCATGACGGCTGGCGATCCGGAATTCAGCAGCTTGACCGTCAACTCGCCGTCGTCGGCGGGGCCGGTCATCTGATTGCGCTGATCGGCGCACCACTCGGGAACTTTGATGCTCCATTGCGAGGTAGTTCCTTCCGAGGCGGGCAAATAGCTTGGCGGCTGCCCGCGGTGCGATGCTTGCAGCACCTCCGCCCGCTTCGCGATTATTTTCTGTTGCCGCGGAGTGAATTGTTTGTGCAGCGGCAGCAGAAAGTCCATAAAGCCTTTGGGGAAGTCTTTTTGCGGATTCAGATCCGCCGGGGCGTAGTTCATGTGCTGGGTCGTTGCGTTTTCGGTGTGAGTTGCCATACGATTCGATCCTTGCGAGTCGGCCTTTTGCGGCTGAGGTTTGATGCCGCTAACGGTGCTCAATGTTTCCGGGTATTGCTAGCATAATCCTACCGCAAAACGGCAGGGCTCCGGACGCGCAAGTTTGGTATTAGGTCACACTTGGATGGTTGAAATTTGCTGTAGGAAAGGGCTAATCATCCCACCTTGAGAAAGAAGTACGCGCTCATTACGATTCCGACTCCGATTACCAGGGCCCGCATCTTCCGAGGGTCGGCTTTCTGCGCAAAGTGTGCTCCGAACCAGCCGCCGAGGAGGGCGCCAGCGACCATGATTGCGAATACTCGCCATAACACCGCGCCAGCCGCGATGAATGTGACGACGGCCGCCGCGTTAATCGCCGCGGCGAGTAGGATCCTGATCGCGCCCATGGCGTGAACATCGCGCATCCCAAGCGCCGCCAGCATTCCCAGCGTAATGAATCCGATGCCTGCCCCAAAATACCCGCCGTAGACTGCGACCAGCAAATTCACAAAGGAGCTGACAACGATCGCCGGGCTGGAGAGCGCGCTCAGATCATCCACGGCGGAAGTCTTGCCGGCCAGGGT
>DATNMU010000196.1:0-4403 GCA_035602195.1 Candidatus Acidiferrum sp. | reverse complement strand
CGACTATGCTTCTCTGAAGTTGTTGTGTATGAAAGTCGGCGTAAACGCCATCGAGCGCAAACGCGACTCGGTCACGCTAAAATTCCAGCAGAACGCCGCCGTCGATCCCGAGCAACTAGCCCGCTTCGTCTCCGCCCAGCGGGGAGCCCAATTCACTCCCGACGGCATGCTGAAATTTGTTTTGAAAGCCACCGCCGCCGAAGAAGTCCTTCGCGCCCTGCGCACCATCCTCGACCAACTCGCCACCGCCGAATCCACTCCGGAAGTCCGCCCCGCCTAATCATTGTTTATGTGGGGACAGCCGCCCCCGGCTGTCCGGTCGAGCGCAGCTCGACTGCCTCTCACCCTTCGCTGAGCTTCGGCTTTGAAAGGGCGCGCCTTCAGGCGCGCCGTATCCACACAAAAACCAACAGAGCTTTAGCCCTACTTCCCAATCAACGTCTCATGACTCGCCGCGCACAACCACCCGCCCTTTTCCTCCACCCACATATCGGTAAACCGTCCTCGCCGCGAGTAACTTTTTCCTTTCTCCGCTCCCTTTTCCTTATAGGTTCCCGTCACTACTGCCGCGTGTTCATATGCCTGTACACTCATCGAATCATTCACAATCTGGTCGGGACGATACCCCGCCTCCGTAATACTCGCCAGATATTGCTGCTTGTTCATGAACGACCCATCAGAGTCGGTGTAAGAAAAACTCGGCGCCAGCAGCCCGGCGATCGCCTTCGCATCTTTGTGCTTTTCCGCTTCGTTCCATGCGTTTTCCAGCGCCACAATCCGGGCTTTCTGCGAATCGTACGCACTCTGTCCAAAGCCCGGCAGCATCGTCAGTGCCAGTACAACGCAAACTCTGACAGCCTTCATAAGAACGGCTCCTTTGCGAACTGTACTGTGATGGTTAAGAGGCAAGAAAGCTATGTGATTTATCGGCGGATTGCAAATCGGCATTACACTTCCGAAAACAATGCACCCGCACTCTACCCCCCACGCTGTATCGCCAGCCCCGAACCCCAACGGGTACAATTACCGGGCAACAGAAATTCCGAAATGCCAGCAACCGACATCTAAGACCTGATACCTAAGACCTTCCTTATGACGATGAAAGTTCGCAAAGCAGTATTTCCCGCCGCCGGCCTCGGCACCCGTTTTCTTCCCGCAACCAAGGCGCAGCCCAAAGAAATGCTCCCGCTCGTCGATAAGCCCATCATCCAGTACGGCGTCGAAGAGGCCATGGCCTCCGGCTGCAACCAGATACTCATCATCACCGGCCGCGGCAAGCAAGCCATCGAAGATCATTTCGATGTCAGCTACGAATTGGAAAAAATGCTCGAAGAGCGCAAGAAGACCGATCTGCTCCAGATCGTGCGCTCCATCTCCGACATGATCTACGTCGCCTACGTTCGTCAGAAAGAAGCCCTCGGCCTCGGCCATGCCGTGCTCATGGCCCGCGAACTGGTCGGCAATGAACCCTTCGCCGTCCTCCTCGCCGACGACGTTATCGACGCCAAGGTTCCCTGCTTAAAACAAATGGTCGAAGTATTCAACCAGACTCAATGCTCCGTCCTCGCCACTCAAATCATCGAAGGCAAAATGATTTCTTCCTACGGCGTGCTCGACGTGAAGCCCGTCGACGGCCCTTTCGGCGACCGTCTCTTCGAAATCAAAAACATGGTGGAGAAGCCCAAGCCCGAAGATGCTCCTTCCAATCTCGCCATCATCGGCCGTTACATCCTCACCCCTGCAATTTTCGACTGCCTCGCCGAAACTCCCACCGGCGCCGGAGGCGAACTCCAGCTCACCGATGGCATGCGCCTCTTACTGAAAAAAGAAAAAATGTACGCCTACGTCTACGAAGGCCGCCGCCACGACACCGGCGACAAACTCGGCTTCCTCAAAGCCACCGTCGAATTCGCCCTCAAACGCGACGACCTCGGCGCCCCCTTCCGCGAATACCTGAAAGGCCTAAAGCTGTAAGTTCGAAAGAAGATTGAGCTGCTTTGAAAGGGCGCGCCTTCAGGCGCGCCACTGACCATTCCTGTTGGAAACCGGGGCTTTAGCCCCTCACTTCCCCTTCAACTTCCTCGACTTCTCCTCCACCCCTCGCGCCAATTTCTCCTTATGCCCCTCAAGTTTCTTCGCGATCCCTCTATCCCCCAGCCCAATCATCTGCGCCGCCAGAATCCCCGCGTTCGTCGCTCCCGGTTTCCCAATCGCCATCGTCGCCACCGGAATCCCCGCCGGCATCTGCACCGTCGCCAGCAACGAATCCATCCCCTGCAACGACGTCGACGGAATCGGCACTCCGATCACCGGCAGCGTAGTATGCGCCGCAATCACGCCCGCCAGATGCGCCGCCCCACCCGCCCCCGCAATAATCACTTGAATCCCGCGTCCCGCCGCCTTCCGCGCAAAATCCGCCGTCCGGTCAGGCGACCGGTGCGCCGAAGTCACATCCATCTCATAAGCGATCCCAAACTCCTCCAGCGCCTTCCCCGCCTCGCGCATGATCTCCAAATCCGAATCGCTCCCCATCACAATCGAAACCAATATCTTGCTCATCATTCCTCTTATTTATTCCCCTATTTATTCCTCTTTGATTTATGTGATTCCCATTTAAGCTCTGTCATCCTGAGCGAGGATTTTGCTTCGCGAAGCGTAGCAAAACCGCAGTCGAAGGATCTCTTTTCTTTTCCCACCTTCGTGTACCTTCGTGCCCTTCGTGGTTGAGAGTTTTGACTCCCTCACCTCCTCAGCCCCCTCCCCGCAATATCCCTCCGATACCGCGCTCCTTCAAACCGAATCTTCTCGCACGCCCCATAAGCCCGCGCTACCGCCGTCTCCAAATCCGCAGCCCTCGCCGAAACTCCCAGCACCCGCCCGCCAGCTGTATAGAATTCCCCATCGCGTTTCGACGTCCCCGCGTGAAACACTTTCACTCCTTCCATCCCCGCAGCCGCGTCCAGCCCCACAATATTCTTCCCTACCTCAAACGTTCCCGGATATCCTCCCGAAGCCATCACCACACACACCGCCACATCCCGCGACCACTCAAAATCCTCTTCGCCCACCCGTCCCTGAATCGATGCCTCTAATGCGTCCACCAGATCGCTCTCCAGCCGCATCAGAATCGGCTGCGTCTCCGGATCGCCAAACCGGCAATTGAATTCCAGCACCATCGGCCCCCGCGCCGTCATCATCAGCCCGCAATACAGTACTCCCTTATATTCCGCACCCTCCGCCTTCATTCCCGCCACCACCGGCTTCGCAATATGATTCACCAGCCAGTCGCGCATCTTGTCGTCCACAATCTCAGCTGTCGAGTAAGCTCCCATCCCGCCAGTATTCGGACCGGTATCGCCATCTCCTATACGCTTGTGATCCTGCGCTGCCACCAGTGGCGCAACCCGTTCTCCATCGCTCAGCACCAAAAACGAAAGTTCGTCGCCTTTCAGAAATTCTTCCAGCACCACGCGCGCTCCCGCCTGTCCTACCATCTTTCCGCTGAACATCTCCGCCGCCACGCTCGCCGCCTCTTCTTTACTCGCAGCAATCACCACGCCCTTGCCCGCCGCCAATCCATCCGCCTTCACCACCACTGGCAAATGAAAATGGGACAAAGCCGCGCGCACCTCTCCCACCGAATCGCAGATCGCATAAGCCGCCGTCGGAATCCGATGCCGCTGCAAAAATTCTTTCGCGAAGCTCTTGCTCCACTCCAGTTGCGCCGCCGCTTTGGTCGGTCCAAACACAGGCCACCCGCGCCGTGTGAACTCATCCACCACACCCAGCGTCAACGCCAATTCCGGACCCACTACCGTCAAGTCAGGACGAATTCTCTCTCCCAACGCAACCATCGAGTCCAGGCTCTTCAAATCCACCGGCAGGCATTCTGCCTCGTCCCCGATCCCGCCATTTCCCGGCGCACAATAAACCTTCGAAACCCGCGCCGACTGCCGCAGCTTCCACACCAGCGCGTGCTCCCGTCCCCCGTTGCCCAGCACCAGAACTTTCATAATTAGAGAAATAATTAGAGAAAATCAAGGTTAGGGGAGAGCAACAAACCTGTCAAACAAGCCGTCTCCATCGTTCAACCCTGTGCTCCCCAGTGCCCTCTGTGGTAAAGGTTTTGTCTGTCGAGACTCCATTACTTAACTATGCTTAATCAATCGTATAATCTCCTCAATGATCACCGTCTCCAAAGAAGACTATCTCAAGGCTATCCTCGAAGCTGAGAGCGAAGGTGAATCCGTCATCTCCGCACGTCTCGCCGACTGGCTTAAAGTCTCCGCCCCCGCCGTCACCATGGCGGTCCGCCGCCTGAAAAAAGATCGCCTGGTCCGTGTCCAATCCGACGGCCACGTCCGCCTCACCGCAGCCGGCCGCAAGATCGCCCGCAAACTCAC
>DATNMU010000195.1:0-2869 GCA_035602195.1 Candidatus Acidiferrum sp. | reverse complement strand
AGCAAAGGCAAATAAGGCGGCGAACAAGGTCTTCATAGCGGACTAGCTTGTCTGTGGTCAGGATAAGAGGGATCTAATCCGCCTGAAAGATTACCGCAGTAATGCGCAAGGCGGCCGATGCGAGGAAAGTGGGCGGTCTCTTGCACAGCGGCGCGACATCTGCCGATTTTTACTTAGCGTGATCTTCGAGGAATTTCTCGGCTTCAAGCGCAGCCATGCAGCCGCTGCCTGCGGCGGTGATGGCCTGGCGGTAGCGGCGGTCTTGCACGTCGCCACACGCATAAACCCCACGGACCCGAGTGTGTACATAATTGTGGGTTTTCAGATAACCATCGGCATCGGTTTCGAGCTGACCGGCGAACATCTTGGCGTTGGGGTCGTGGCCGATGCCGAGGAACAGTGCGCTGGTGGGGAAGTCGGAGACGACGCCGGTTTTTAGATTGCGCAGCTTGAGGCCGGTGACTTCCTGCTTCGCGTGATCGTAGACGTCTTCGACAACGGTATCGGTGAGGAAATGGATTTTTTCGTTTTTCTTCGCGCGATCCAGCATGATTTTCGAAGCGCGAAAGTCTCCGCGGCGGTGGATCAGCGTGACCTTGGTGGCGAATCGTGTCAGGAAAGTAGCTTCCTCCATAGCGGAATCGCCGCCGCCTACTACTACGATTTCTTTTCCGGTGAAGAAAAATCCGTCGCAGGTGGCGCAGGAAGAGACGCCATGGCCGATAAGTTTCTGTTCGTTGGGCAGGCCAAGCCAACGGGCGGAGGCGCCGCTGGCAATGATCAACGTTTGCGCATGAACCTGGTGCACTCCGAGATGCAGCAGGAACGGCCGTTGGGTTAGGTCGGCGCTGGTGAGGTGCGCCAGGCGATACTCGGCACCAAAGCGCTCCGCCTGCTTGCGCATATTCTCGACCAGCTGTGGACCCATAATTCCTTCGGGGAAGCCGGGGAAGTTCTCAACTAGCGTCGTGAGAGAGAGCTGGCCTCCAGGTTCGTGGCCCTCGACTACCAGAGGCTTCAGATTGGCACGCGCTGTGTAAAGCGCTGCTGTGTGCCCGGCGCAGCCGGATCCGATAATGACGACGTCGCGCGTTTCGCTCATGATTTTCTTAGGTGCTCGTTAGATGGCGGAATTCGGGTTTCGATGCATGAGGTCGAGGCCTAAACCTAACTCTTTTACCACTAAGGACGCTAAGGTAGACAAAGGAAATTGCTGATCATTTTTTTTCTGTGCCGGGCTTGGTGGCTTTTGGGTTGGCTGCTTTGGACGCTGATGTTGGTATCTGGGCTAGCTCGGCGGGAATTGTGTGACGGACGCCGAGGAGGCTCCGGTAGTTGGCTAAGACTTCCGAAGCGCTGCGAAATAGCGGATCATACGCGCTCTGGTCGGGAGCGGGTCCGTTTTCGGATGCGTTGCAGCGAGCCAGAGCGATCGAGGATTTGCCGAAGCGTTCCAGACGGATGCGGCTGGCCGGGGTGTTGGCCGCGACCATTTTCTCAGGCGTGCTGATCGCAGAGGCGCTGTCTTCCATCGAAACCTGAATTAAATCTTTGGGGTCGCGAACGTGCAGAACCAGAGTTTCGATCATGTTCTGCCCATCGTCGCTGAAAGAATATTGCACGCTGGCAAATAAGGCTTGCACCGCGAATTCGCGGCGGATGCGGACGTAGCGGGCGACGGACGGTTCGCCGGAGTCGTCAGTATTTTTTTTGGGCTGCAGGAAGTTTGGGGAATCGGTCAGGGTTGAGCTGCCGTGCGAGATTTCAAAGTCCGGGCCGAACAGAGGTTGTTTCGGGATGCGGGCGAGAGCAGCCGCCATTTCCTTTTGCTCCTCTGGGGATGGAGTGCAAACATTCAGCATGTTCACTTTGACCTGGGGTTGGGTAGAAGGCGTCTCGGGAGCCTGCTGTGAGACGGCCGGCAATGTCGCAAGAGCGGCGGCGGCGATCAGAATGAGTTTTGAGAGCACGGCAGAATTCTAAACGATGATGGCGAAAATGCTTAAACCCGAAGTAATGTCAAAATTTCGCTTGCGGCAGCAAGAAGTTTAGAATCCAGGCATGGCGAATCTAACGTTAGTTTACGGAATGCGGCTTCTGCCCTCTGAAGATGTGGCGGAGGTCGGACAGGCTCCGGTGAAGCTCACCAGCGGACACGAGGCGCACGTCACCATGCACGTGCTCGAAGGCAGCAAGGAAGAGATCGAGAAGCAGTTGCGCACCAGCCTGGAAGCGTTCTTCGACTTGTATCCGGAGATCTGATCGCTTTTGGGCCTGGATGCAGGCGCTCAACGTCAGGTATCTGGCATAACCTTGCACGAAGCTGCAAATCGAATGAGAGAGATTTATTGGAAGTGGCGGGGGAGAATGCTGGTGGCTGGTTGGTGGCCGCGAGGCTGGATCGCGCGCGGAGCCTGCTATTCACTGGGTTTAGCCGTTGCGCTTTTTGCTCTGGAAATGCTGCTGAAACTATTTGCTCCGAAGTGGGCCGACAGTCTGGGCGGATGGGTTAAGTTTCTTCTTTTCGACGCAGCTCTGCTGTTTTCCATTGTTGCTTTCCGCTGGCTGAAGCGTAGGCTTCTGTGGCGTCTGCGCAACCGGCTGATCGTGACTTACGTCTTCATCGGCGTGATTCCGGCGGGGCTGCTGATAGCAATGGCTTTCATCACGATCTACCTATTCGCCGGGCAGTTTGCGAGTTTTGTTGTGACTTCGGACATCAACTCGCAGTTGCGCAGTATGCAGGCCGTGAACGCGGCGGTCAGCAACGAACTGGCGGCGCGCCTTGAGAAAGGGCAGGCACCAACGGCGGAGTCTCTGGCGGGATTGAAGAAGCGCGACCGCGCCTGGAGGAGGCGGCAAGTTAGTG
>DATNMU010000194.1:0-9077 GCA_035602195.1 Candidatus Acidiferrum sp. | reverse complement strand
GGCCGAACGGTCCGCACGGTTCGGTGAACTCGCACATCCTCGAGCACAATTATCAATTCAGCCAGGCCGCGTCACCCGGCGGATTGGTTACAAATACATTTCCAAATCCCGACCTCAGTCTCAATGGACCGTATGGCATGTGCGCCAAGTGTCACAATCTGAGCAGTGTGGTAGCGAATGCGAGTTTCCAGCAGCACAGCAACCACATATCTCAGGATGGATTCTCGTGTTCGACCTGCCATACGTCGCATGGCATGGGCTCGGTTTCGCCGACTGTGTCTGGCGAGCGGCTGGTCAATTTCGATGCCAACGTTGTAGGACAAAATAATGGCGCTCCCATCTCCTATAATCGCAGCAGCAACACCTGCACTTTGACCTGCCACCTGGTGGCCCACAACCCCGACGGCACGATCTCCAGTGCGGCTGCCCTTAAGACCAGCCAAAGAATAAGAACAAAATAGCGGGAAAATGCGCCTCAGATTGAGGCGAAAGACCCGCTTCCGGTCGCCCCTAATCGATGGCTTACGCGGGTTGCACGTAAGCCATTGAAATTGGGGACGATAGAAGGTTGCGACTGGTGCCGGTTTTGGCCCCTCCGATGCACTCTCATCTGTGGGCTTTTCCGTTTGCCCGCAGCTCTAAATAGGGAATTCAAAGATGAACCTAGCATCGGATATGTCCGCTGACACTAAGCCGCGCTGGCCTTCGACGCCACTGTTAGCGATGTGCGCGTTGTGCCTGAGCACCGGATTCCTGGCGGGCTATTTACTGAGAGGTTCGGCGCCCGCACCGCTGCCTGCGGTTGCCTCCACGGAAAATGCTGCTCCGCAGGCATTTGGAGATCCTGACCCGGCCCAGCAACCGCCGCACAAAATGCCGACGATCGATGACATGAAGCGCATGGCAGATAAGAAGGCCGCGCCGCTGCTGGAGAAATTGAAGTCCGACCAAAAGAATCCGCAGCTCGAGAACCAGATTGGCCTGATCTACGAAAATGCTCATCAGTTCAAGGTGGCCGCCGGATACTTCGAAAAATCCCTGCGGCATGATCCGAAAAATATTGCAGTGCGCGCGGACTACGCTTCCTGCCTTTATTACACCGGGGACGTGGATGGAGCGCTTGCCCAGTTAGACCGCTCGCTGGGTTACGATCCGAAGCACGCGGGGACGCTGATGAACATTGGCATCATCAGGTGGAAAGGGAAGAACGACGTGAATGGCACGGTGGCTGTCTGGGAGAAAGTGCTTCAGTACCATCCCGACTTTCCGCAGAAAGATCTGGTCCAGCACATGATCGCGCAGGCGAAGCAGAGCGTGAAGACGGCGAAAATTGGGAGCGACGGACAAAAGGGTTGACTCGCGGTGGCCGTAAGGCAGCAAACGGCTACAAAGTCTGTTTGAAGAATTGGGCTTTCCTCGGGTGGCTGAAGCGCTCTTGTTTTGCAGAGCGTACATGCGAGGACCGCCAGGGCTGGATGGTAACGGGTCTGGCGACGAGGTTAGGCCCACGGAGTTAGATCCGGTCCAGCCCTGATCGAATTTGCTGAACGAGGTTGAAGAGACAATCCCGCCGCTGCCGAGCAGGAATTCGCCGCCGCTCGCCCGTTTGACGGATTTCCGCTGGCCACGCCAGACGGCTGGTTGCATTGATTTTGACCGCCGCTATTTAATCCCGCGTGCTCATCGCCGCTTGATTCTCTGAGGCTCTCATTTGTTGGTCCATGTGTCGCTGGATGCGCTCCCATTCGGAACGCACAATCATTTCTTTAATGGTGAATTTCGTTTCGCGTTTGGCGTCGTCGACGCGGACCGCAAGTTCGTTCTTGTGCAGCCGGAAGTCGATAGACTCGGCGAGCGGGATGAGCTGGTTGGAGGACTTGCCCACGATGACGTAGACGACGTTCTCCGATAGCAAGGTGTACTCCGGGCAGTATTCCTGCGGCATGGGGGATGCGGGGCCGAAGGCGACTGCGAAACCGTGATGAGCCAGAACGCAATCTCCCATGTGCATCCGCACGACGGAGCCGTGTTGGTAGATTCCGCGTTGACCAAGCAGCAAGGTTGGCAAACTGCAGAATACGAAAATCAGCGAAAGCGATTTTTTCATAAACGTTCTCCTAGTGCGTACTGTTAGAAGGGTCGTAGTAGCCGCGGCGGCTGCGGAACTGCAAATTCAGATTGTGGGTGGGTAGAATGCGAACCGAGTGGAAATCCGAACTGGACTGCGGCAACGCGTACGTTACAATGCGCTCCGAATGCAGATCGTTGATGACTTCGCTGAATATTTTGGTGGCGCCATCGCCGCTATGAAAATAACGTCCACCCGAGTCCTCAGCAACCTTCTGGAGCGTGGCGCTACCGTTTGAGGGCGCGGTGGCATTTACGTCTACGGCGTAAACTTGCACCTCGCTAGCCAAAGTTTTTTTCAACATTCGGCCGAATGAGTCTTTGCTGACGGTGTCGTCGCCGTCGGAGAAGAGAATGATGACCGGCAAGACATCCGGCTGCCGGCGCTTGCTGAGCAGGCTGGTCGCCGTATCGAGAGCATCGAATAACGGCGTCGTTCCCCCTTTTGGCGAGGAATCAACCTGATCGGCGGTCAATGACCTGCGACAATCGCCGGCGCAGACTGCGTGGGTTTCTGTACCGCTGAAGGACAGGACAGAAAGATCGTCTTCCGAATTCCGTGGCCACTCGGAGACCAGTTGCATGACCGCCGACATTTCCTGTTTGAAGTTGGGCAGGACAGAATCGCTGGAGTCGAACAGTACGATGAGATCAAGCTTGAGTGCAGTAGTGCGGCTAAAACTTCGGAAGGTTCGGATTACTCTTTCATCGTCGATCACCGCAAAGTCGTCCTTTTGCAGATCTTGTACGGGCCGGTTATTTTCCGTGGCAAAAAACACGAGACGCACTTCGGAAACCGTGCTGTGGTATGTGGAATTCGAGGGTTCATCCGGATCGCTTGAAGATTTTAGGCAAAAGGCAAGATTGTGAGCGCAAATAGCCGTAACCAGAAACACGAGCAGGCGCGATCGACTAACAACCCGCATAAACGTTGTTCCTTGAGGTTTGGACATAGGAAAGGGCAATAAGGTTGCAATAATCGGCAAGAGTACAAAATAGTTGACAGCCTTCTATTTTTGGAAGGTTACTGGAGTTTCAGGAAGGGAAAGATTCTGCTGACGCCGGCTCGCTACTTGCCTTTACACGCAAGCAGGTTAGGACATAGAGTGAAGTGCCTTTGTTTGGTCGGTAACTTATATGTCGCGACCTCGCTCTCCGCGCATCGAACTGGTACCCTCAGCCGGAACAAGCGCTGGAAGTCTGCTTTCCGCCGATCTTCTTGAAGCCTTGCCGGATGCGGCGGTTGCCGTGGATCTCGATGGAACTATTGTTCAGGTCAATTCACAAACTCGGGAACTTTTTGGCTACCAGCGCGATGAATTGATCGGGCAGAAGATCGAGATGCTGGTACCCGAACGGTACCGGCAGCAGCATCACCATCATCGCGAAGTCTTCGCTGAAACCCCCAAGACGCGCCGCATGGGAGCGGACCTGGATCTGTACGGCCGGCGTCGTGATGGTTCCGAGTTTCCGGTTGAGATCAGCCTTAGTCCAGTAGCGACAGAAAAGGGATCGTTTGTGCTTAGCTCGATCCGCGACATCAGCGACCGCAAGAAAATCGCAGAGGAGCTACGAAGGGCAAATGAGGAACTCTACCGGCGTACCGCCGAGCAACTCGGCGAATACCGATCCAGGCTGGCCTCGATTATCGATTCCTCCGAGGATGCGATTCTGAGTAAGGCCCTGGACGGAACGATAACCAGCTGGAACAAGGGCGCGGAGCGCATTTATGGGTATAGTGCCGAGCAGGTCGTAGGGAAAAACATTTCAATGCTGACTTCCAGCGATCGGCCAGATGAAATCCCGGCAATTTTAGAAAAGATCGCGCGCGGGGAAAATATCGAGCACTATGAATCGACACGAGTGACCAAGGATGGTCGCCACCTGGATGTCTCCATCTCCGTGTCTCCGTTGCGCAATGCCATTGGCGAAATCGTAGGTGCATCGGCGATCGCCCGTGACATTACGGCCCAGAAGCGTGCGGAAGCTCAGCTTCGCCAATCTCAGAAAATGGAGGCGATCGGCCGCCTGGCAGGCGGGGTGGCGCACGACTTCAACAATATTCTCGGCATCATTTACGCCTGCACGGAATTCCTGCGCGACCGTGTGAGTCCCGCTTCTGAACCTACCCTCTACATCGAGAACATCCGCAAGGCCGTCGACCGGGGCACAGCATTGACCAGGCAACTGCTCACCTTCAGCCGGACTACCAAAGTCCAGCCACTAGTGCTTGACTTGAACGACCGTTTAAAGGACATCAGCAAGCTCTTGCGTTCGCTGCTGGGGGACGATATTGAAATTCTGATTGTGCCGCGTTCGCCATCCGCCGTGGTTGAGGCTGATCCTGGAAGGCTTGACCAGATCGTGGTCAACATGGCGGTAAACGCGCGAGACGCCATGCCGCGCGGGGGCAAATTGATCCTCGAAACTTTCACGGTAAATTTAGAGGAGAGCTTCGCTGATCAGCAACAGGCGATGACACCGGGAAAATATGTCGTGCTGGCGGTGAGTGACACTGGCACCGGTATGGACGAAGCCACCATGACGCGAATATTCGAACCTTTTTTCACCACCAAAGAAGTGGGCAAGGGAACTGGTTTGGGACTCGCTACCGTGTACGGCATCGTCAAACAGAGTGCTGGGCATATCTTCGTTTACAGCGAACCCGGGCATGGGACCACGTTCAAAATTTATCTACCCAACGCGGATCACAAAATCGTGACTGCATCCCCTACCGCAGTGGAACAAGTCGGCCCGAAACGGCAGGGGACGACGATTCTTCTGGTTGAGGATGACGATATTATGCGAGGCCTCACCGCTCAGTTGCTAAAAGAACATGGCTACACGGTGGTCGAGGCAAGTGACGGAAAATCTGCGCTGGAGATCGTGGAAAGCCATGTCACTCCGATCGATCTGGTATTAACCGACGTGATCATGCGCCGCATGGGAGGGCCGGAGCTGGTCGATCGTTTGAACACGACTCACCCAGGGATGAAAGTCGTGTATATGTCAGGCTACACTGGAGAACAGATGGCCAGCCGCGCAGTGCTGCAACCTGGGGTATCCCTCCTCGAAAAGCCGTTTACCCGTACCGCTCTCCTGAACCTGATTCACACTACGCTCGGCTGAACTCTTGATCACGGTCACCTGCCGCGCGTAACCATTCGCCCGGTGATGGAGATCACACATCGATGTGGGAAAGCACCCACTTTGAGGAGGTTCCCACGGTCACGGGAGGTCTTATGCGTATCCGATGCAACGGTGTAAGTATTTGCATATCAGCTGCTTAGCCGTATAATACAAAAGTCAACATTGAGATTTTAAGATTGGCGACCCAGTTGCCAATGTCATGGTGTCATCGGAGGCGACCATGGCCACAAATTTCGCAACCAACGTTAGGAAAAACTCAGTAGACCCGACGTTTTCTATCCTTCCAGCGGCAATAGTCGAGGCGATCGAGCACGAGTCCCTGACCACCACCTATCCCACGGGGGCGGTTCTGTTCGCCGAAGGTCAGTCTGCGCGCGGAGTTTTTATCGTGCGCAAAGGCCGGGTAAAACTTTCGATTTGCGGCAGCGATGGCCGAACGTTGATCTTGCGAATGGTCGAACCGGGAGTGATGCTGGGAGTGGCCTCGGTAGTTTCGGCGTGCAATTACGAGGCAACTGCCGAGACCCAGGAACCAAGCGAGATCAGCTTCCTTCGCCATAGCGATTTGCTGCGGCTCATGCGAATGCACGGCGAACTTGCCTTGTGGGTGACGCAGCAGATAAGTCTGGATTATGCGTGCACATGCCGCGAAATCCGTGATCTGATTCTTTCGGATTCAGCCAGCGAAAAGTTGGCTCGCTTGATGGTGGGTTGGCTTGATCAGAACACAGAAGCCAGAAACCCCAGCCAGCTGAAGATGGCGCTCACTCATGAAGAAATCGGGCAGATGATCGGTACGTCGCGCGAGACCGTCAGCCGCCTGTTCGCAGGATTCAAGAAGCAGCGCCTGATCCAGCAGATTGGTTCCACGCTTGTGATTCCCAATCGTGTAGCGTTGGAATCTCTTATCACAGCGTAGAAGAAATCGTGCTGATGATCTCCGGCAACTCAGCGAGCGTTGCGATCTGTGCGTCGGGGGTCTCGGGAATTCGTTCGGGCTGTTGGCGAAAACGGTTACACCATAAGACGTGCAAGCCAAACGCTTTCGCGGAATAAGCATCCCATCCGTTGGAAGACACAAAACATATCTGACGCGCAGATACTCTTAGCCGATTACAAGCCAGCTTGTAAACCGAAGGATGAGGCTTGTAGACCTGCACTTCTTCCACCGACAAAATCGCATCGAAAAGATCGGCGATGCCTGCATTGTTTGCGGCGGCATCGAGCATCGTTCGAGTTCCGTTCGAGAGAATGGCGAGCTTCATCCCCGCTGTCTTTAAGCGCTTCAAAGTTTCAGGAACTTCCGGATAGGCTCTTAAGGTCAGGTAAAGGTCAATCAGCCGAGCACGCAACGCCGGATTCTCGATGTGCAGTGTCGATAGCGCGAAGTCGAGAGCCTCTCCCGTCACCTGCCAAAAATCCGCGTGGCGCCCGGCGAGGCCGCGCAGCCATGTATATTGCAACTGCTTCTGGCGCCACAGTTCGGCCAGCGGCTGCCATTTTTCTCCCAGCGATTCTGCACAGTCTTGCGCCGCGCTGTTTACGTCAAACAGCGTGCCATAGGCGTCGAACACGCACGCCTCGATGCCGTGAAGTTTTGGCGTCATCGCCGGAATCTTTCCTTATCAGGTTGCACTCGAGGAATCAGCTTAGCTCTTTACTTCCAATTTCTCGACTGGCGCCGCGGCGATGGGCCTGAGATCGTTCCTCCCTGGCTTCTTTTTCGGTACGATCGACTCCTACGGCTCACTTCATTCCCAGGTCGGTTAACACCTTAGGATTTTCTTCTCCCGCGGCCAAAACCTGATGGCATGTATTGCAGTCGTTCGTGATGGTCTGTCCATCCGCGCTGGTGTGACTGCCGTCGTGGCAGCGGAAGCAACCCGGGGAATCATTGTGGCCGAGATTGCTGGGATGAACGCCCCAGGTCACATGCATGTCCGGGAAAACGTTGCGGAGATAGATTGCGGCCACCTCATCGCCGGCCTGCTGCACCAGCGTCCGCCGCGTCTGGTAGATCTGCGGGTAATTCGAGCGATAAAAATTGTTGAGTTCGGCAGCGATGTTCTGCCGCGCGACATCGCGCGTCGGATAGTTTACTTTTAGAACCTCGACTGCTTTCTTTCTGATATAGGGAAGCTCTGGACTGATGTGCCCGAGAGACATTTGCTTGTCGACCGCGTTTTCGGGAAGGTCGAACTGATGCGCCGGCCGGTTATGGCAGTCGACGCAATCCATGGTGCGATGCTCGCCCTTGTCCAACTGCTGTTGGGTTGGCTTCGCATCCGTTGCGTCGAACTCGATGGTCTTTCCTTTGTCATCGGTGTAGTACACGACCGGAATCGTTTGCCGCTCACGGTCGGTTGAAATGTATCGGATGCGGGCGCCATCGGCGAGATGATGGCCGTGGATGCCGACTGAACCCTGCCAGGTCCGTCCGCCCACTTTCAACAGTAATACGTCCGTCTGCGGCGTATTTTTTTCGTCGTCCTTATAACTAGTGTTGACCAGGAACTTGTCGCCGGTAAAACGTTGGGGCCAGTGACACTGTTCACAGGTTTCACGCGCGGCGCGCAGGTACTTCACCGGCGAAGGAATAGGTCGGGAATAGGTATGCAAAGTTACGGCAACCACCTGCCGCAGGCCCGATACTTTTGACTGCACAAACCATCCGGCTCCGGGGCCGATATGGCACTCGACACAGGCCACGCGGGAGTGTGGCGAGTTTTGATAGGCCGAATATTCGGGGGCCATAACGGTGTGGCAGGTCGTCCCGCAAAAATTCGCCGAGTCCATATATTCGACGCCGCGATACGACGCCGTACCGATAATCAGCAGATTGAGCAGCGTCGCAAACGCTACCCACTCGGCAGTTCGTCGCACGACAGGCTGTCCCAGATCGATGGCAGGATAAGTGTTCGGAAGCGTTCCGCTAGCGCGCAGACTGCGTTTCTTGAGCCAAATGCCAAATGGGATTAAGAGGAGCCCGAGAACAAAAATGCCGGGAAGGATGAGATAGACCAGAAGTCCGATGTAGGGATGCGGCGGACCCGGCAAGAAGACGTCATAGAACCAGAAGGCAATGGTAGTAAGCGCCGTGCTGGTGGTAATTACTGCTCCTGTCAGGGTGACTGGGTTTTGCCCCAAGAAATAAATTGGCTGCGTCCATTCCCGGATGCGCTCGCGCAGACTCATGTCAGAAGCCACTCGCTTTCTGCGCTGCCTCTTTCGGGCAGCGGACACACTTCAAACTTTGCGGCGGCCCACCCGCCGCAGGCGGAACAGCGTTTGCAGAGTATGAAACCGTCGAAATTATTTCTTCATGGTGCGGATGTACGCCACCAGTCCCTTTACCTCTTCGGGCTTCAAGGAAGCAAACTTGGGCATCTTATTTTTCCCGTTGGTGATAATGTCGGCGAGTTCCGTGTCCGACATTTTTTGCACATCTGCACTGGTAAAATCATGGGCGCCCATTTTTTGGCCCACTGCCGATCCGGTGCCGTCAGCTGCGTGGCAGCCTGCACATTTCGATTTGTAAAGGGCGGCTGCATCTTGCGCCCGCACAGTTAGGGTAATGCTGAGCACAGCAGCAAATGCAGTTGCGATGGTAAGCATCTTGGCGGTAATTCTCTTCATCTTCATGGCTCCATTCGAACTTAAGTTGTCACAGCCTCGCAAGCATACCTAAAAGAGCTGTTGCAATATTGAACTATTTTGGCGGGCAGGTTCTGTGACCCCTATCACAGGTGGATGTAACGAAATTCCCGAATCAAGAATTGCCGCCAATATTGGTAGGGATC
>DATNMU010000193.1:0-10946 GCA_035602195.1 Candidatus Acidiferrum sp. | reverse complement strand
CCTTGCTGTAAGCTACGCTGAATCCCAGGCGCTCGCAGTTGCGCTGTGAGGTGGTTCCGCCCTGCGTCACCACCACCGCGTACTCGCACCCGGTATTTGCGGCGGCCGTCATTCGAGCCTGAAGCAACGCCGTCTGCAATCCCCGGCCGCGGAATTCAGTCAGCGTGCCCGCGCCAAACATGCCAGCCACGCGATGCGGTGGCATGCTCATGCCGATGCCACAGGCCACCATCTTTCCATCGATGGTGGCAACGTAAACCGAAGCATTTTCCATCTGATACAGCGGCACTAATAGCCCTCGATAAGCTTCGGGAGCTCCCTCCGGAAAGAATGAGCGTTCCACGATACTGCTGGCTACGTCTGCTTCCTCCAAAAGCCCGCGCCGAATCTCGCAGCCCACCGGAGCGGCTGGAAATTTTTCTTCCGCATCCAGCCGGCGGTACAAGACATTGTTCAGCTCCGCGATTGCATATCCGCGTTCCTTGAACATCTCAAACACAGGGGCATCATGCAGAGGACACAAGTCTACCTGCGACGGAGCGTTGTGCGAGCGATAGAACTGCTCGATTCGATCTATATCGTTGGCGGTAAATGGTCTGTCCAAACCGGCCCCGGTCGCCCGCCCGATGGGAGAACCGAGTCCGGCGAATACCATGTGACCACCACAAATTTCTTCCTCCGCCGCGCCAATCTCGGGTCGGGTTTTCTGCAAAATCCGCGCATAGAAAACCTGGGGCATTTCTTCCACTGCCTCGAAACGGCGTGCCAATGCCTTGTCAACGAATTGCATGGGAACGATCCTTTCTTGAATGGAAAAACGGTGATAGGGGTACGAAGCGCACACACGTCGGCGCCAGTACACAATTGCGATTTGCGCAGTTAGCGGGCAGCAGTCATAGGCAAGAGAAACCAGACTATCGGGGAACCGTGCCGTGTTCAAGGCATAACGCGGAGTGAACAGTCCTGAACAACGCCGCAAGCCGTTGCCTGCGGTTTCAAATCCGACCACTTTCCCAGAATGAAAAGCACATGTCCCATTAGTCGCCGTTACTTGGCAGAAATAGCCTGCGCCCCGCTATCACTCCCGATAATCGAGAAAGCATGTCGAATATGGCATGTGGCTCGGAGAGCCGGATGCGAGAGAGCGTGACCATGACGAAACTCGAACCACAAATCGGTTGGATACAGCGAGTGCTGAGGATGACGGCGATACTTGGGCTGCTCGCGCTCCCACTAGCGGCGGCTGACCACGATGGCAAAGGGAGCGGGACGCCGTCTACTTCCGCCCACGACGCTTCGCAATATGTCGGGTCGGACACTTGCAAAACTTGTCACGAAGACATCTATAACGCGTGGGCGAAAACGCCGCACTGGAAAACCACTCTCAACAAAGAGGGCGGCCCCGCCAAACAAGGCTGCGAGGGTTGTCATGGCCCCGGCGCGGAACACGTCGCCGGCGGCGGCGATAAAACCAAGATCTACATATTCACGGATCATTCCCGGCAGCAGACCAGCGCCCGCTGCCTGACCTGCCACGGCGATGGCCGCGAGCAGTCACATTTTGCCGAATCCGCGCACGCCAGCAGTGATGTCGGCTGCCTCGACTGCCACTCCCCTCATCACGCCCAGGAAAAACAGCACCTCCTGGTCCAGGAACAGCCGCAGTTGTGCTACGGCTGCCATACCTCCGCCAAAGCCGATTTTGCGAAACCCTTTCACCACCGCGTGAATGAAGGTCTGGTGCAGTGTAGCGACTGCCATAATCCCCACGGAACCGGAACGGTGCGGCAGTTGCGGACTCTCGCCAGCGGCGATGCCGTTTGCTACAAGTGCCATGTCGATAAGCAGGGGCCCTTTGTCTACGAGCATGTGCCGGTAAAGACCGAGGGTTGCAGCAGTTGCCACACGCCTCACGGCTCCACCAACGCCCGGCTTCTCAGAGTCAGCGTGGTGAACATGTTGTGCCTGCAGTGCCACAGCTTCCCGGCTCTGGGCCCCAGCGGTCCCGTGCACAACCAATCGGCGAAGTACCAGGCCTGCACCATGTGTCACAACCAGATTCATGGCTCCAATTTCAGCGCCGTCTTTTTCAAGTAAGGAGTAGCAATGACTTCGTCCAAGAATGCCGAGCTTCAATCTGCGCCGGTTCGTGTGGGGATACCCGCCCTCGGCTGTCCAGCCGCGCAAAGCTCGGCAGCCGCCCGTGGTCACTGCAATTCTGGATTCACCATTGCACTCGCGGCGCTCGTTTGCAGTTTGGTTTCGTTGCCAATATTGCTTTTGGCGCAATCCTCCGCTCAGAACCCACCTGCCGATCCCGATGGCATCAACACCGCCGGTTATGTGGTGCACTCCTCCATCGAGTTCGGCTACCGGTCGACTGATCTGACCGGCAGTGGGGCCATGTTCGACACGCTGGTGAATTCGCAAACCGGACCACGAATCCTCGACCAGACGCTTTCCATGCAATCGCTCGATCACCAAGGCCTGCTATTGGACAATCTGTATCTCAACAGTTTTGGCTGGGGAGGCGATCCCAACAACGCCCTCCGGCTCCGCGCGGATAAAAACAAGTGGTACAACCTGCAAGGCAGTTTCCGCCGCGACCAGTATTTCTCGGACTACGATTTGATGGGGAATCCTCTTAACCCACCCACCTCTACCCCTTCGGTTCCGGCGCTGAACTCGCCCAACGAATTTGACACGACTCGCCGTATGACCGACGTCGATCTCACCCTGCTTCCGCAATCCCGGCTCAGCTTTCGTCTCGGCTATTCGCACAACAACATGACGGGCCCTACTTACAGCGCCATCCACGAGGGCACGGAAGCCGTGCTGCTTGACCCCTGGAACACAACCATGAACTCCTACCGCATGGGCGTGGACTGGAGAATTTTGCCGCGCACCGTCCTCAGCTACGACCAGTTCCTCGATTACTACAAGGGAGACACCGACACGCAGCTCGCTCCTTTCGCGCCCGCGCTCCTGCCCGGTGGAACTCCGGTTGAGCTGGGTTTATCCTTTGACACCGCGAACAGCGAGCCTTGTGCGTTGGTGAAAGGGACGACCAGTCTGATTAATGCCGCCGGTACCCTCACCAACACCAGCTGCAACGCCTATTTTAGTTATCTGCGCAATCAGCGGATTCGCACTTCCACCCCCACGGAGCGAGTCAGTTTGCGCAGCAATTATTTCCATCGCGTCGATCTGCTCGCCTCGTATTCCTACAGCGACGCCGAGATGACCACGCCCTTTTACGAATCCTTCCGCGGCCTGCTATCGCGCACGAACACACTGGCGTTCCTGGGTACCGGAACAGCCGCGGCCAGCCGGATTTCCAACAACCTCGATGGAGAGGCTACCGTGCACATCACTCATCATCTGCGACTGATCGAGAAAGTTTATTTCTGGGCCTACCGCATCCCGCAGGACGGGAATTTCAGCGAGACCGACAGCGTTTGCACGGCCGCCGTTATCACGGCGAAAACCTGCAATCTGCTAACTCCGTTGACCTCAACCGTCGCAACCGTTACCCCGGCACTGGCCTTGACCTCTTTCAATCAGACGTTGAAAAGAAGCCAGACCGAACTCGCGTGGGATATTTCGAAAAAAGTCGGCGCTCGCATCGGCTACCGCTATGGCGACCGGGTATTCGATCTGTTCAACAGTTTTGGAGCCGTCGAGACCTTGAACGCCTTTTCGACCACGGGCGAAGACCACTTCGTCGTTCATGAAAACACCGCTCTGCTGGGTCTTTGGGCGCGGCCCACCCACGCTTTGCGCTTGAATTTCGATCTGGAGCGCGTCAACTACGACAATGTGACTGTGAACATCGCTCCGCGCAAGGAATCGCGCTACCGCTTCCAGGCCGGCTACAACCCGCGGCCCTGGGCCGTGCTGGGCGCCTCCGTCAACATTCTCGAAGACGCCAACAATTACACCTTAACTAACTACGTGGGCCACACCCGCAACTACGGAGCCACCGCTTCACTCACGCCGCGCGCGCGTTTCAGTTTGGACTTGGCATACAACTACAACGATGTAATTCAGAATTCGCTGATCTGCTTCGCTGACACGCCGCCTGTTGGCTTCACCCTCCCCTTCGTGACCGGCGCTACTGCCTGTTCAGGGCCGATCATTCCTCCCGCCAAGGTTCCCGTCAACCCGTTGCTGGCCGATTCGTTTTACATCAACCACACGAATTTCGGTATGGCCACCCTCCGGTTTAGGTTCGACAAACGGACCACCGTGAATGCGGGCAGCAGCGTAACCAACGTTGACGGCAGCGTACCCCAGTTCAACATCCTGCAGCCGCAAGGCTCTGCGCAGTACAAGTACTATCAGCCGGTCGTCAGCCTTAGTGTTGATTTGGGCCATAAAATGGCCTGGAATAGTGGCTGGAATTACTATGAGTACAACGAAGGCTCGTTTGTCGGGCCGACGGCGCCGCGCTATTTCCACGCCAATTCGCTGACCGAGTCATTGCGCTACGCGTTTTGAAATTCGACTCTCAGCAACTATGAAGCCGAAAAATAAGCAAAGAAGCTGAGAACTGATCGCTGATGACCGCTACACCTGCTCCCTGGCCTCGGCCAACGATACTGTCACATCCATCTTCTTCTTATTGCGGAAGATCGTGATTTTGACCGTGTCGCCGGCACGATGATTGTTCATCATCTGCGACAAGTCCTGCTCGTCCGCGACTTTTTCGCCATCAATGGCTACGATTAAGTCTCCTCCCAACATGATGGGAATGTTGCCCAGATAGGCGCGCTCGGTGCCTGAGTGCAGGCCGGCGCGGTCCGCTGAGTCGCCCGGGGTGACTTGCACGATCAGCAAGCCGTAATCTGCTGGCAAGCCAATTTCCTCGGCCAACTCGGCGCTGATGGGAATTGTTCGCACGCCCAACGCCGGTCGCCGCACCCGCCCCAGCGTCATCAGATCGTTAAGCACAGCTTTTGCCGTATTGATGGGGATAGCGAAGCCGACGCCGGAATTCTGTCCGACACTAGAGAGGATCATGGTATTGATGCCAATCACTTCTCCATGCCAGTTCATGAGCGGGCCGCCGGAGTTACCGGGGTTGATGGCGGCATCGGTCTGAATAGCCTCTTCAATCGTCGCACCATTAGGCTCGCGCACCGGGCGAATCGAACTCACAATGCCGCGGGTCATCGTTCCCGCTAATCCGAACGGATTGCCAATCGCGTAAACCTTCTGCCCAACCTGCAAATTGCGGGAGTCTCCCAGTACGGACGGAACCAGATCCGGCGCTTTGATCTGGATCACAGCCAGATCGTGCGCGGGATCGGTGCCTACCACCGTCGCCTTGTACTTCTTGCGGTTGTGCATGGTCACTTCTACCTGGCGCGCGTCAGCGATGACGTGGTAGTTCGTTAGAATGTGACCTTCCTTGTCGATGACAAAGCCTGAGCCCTGCCCCTCCTGCGGAACCATTCCGTAGAAGAAGTCGAAGGCCATGGCGCGCGAGGTGACGTTCACCACTGAGGGAATGTTCCGGCGATAAACGCTGATGTTGTTCTGCTCTTCGCTGTCGAGGCCGTCGCCCGGCGCCGCTTCGGTGATCTCCACTTGCGCGGGATGGCTAAACCAATTCACCGAATTCGAGCCGGCCAATCTCGCGTTCGAACGCCAGGTAGTGAAGTAGAAGAATGCGCCGGCAAGCACCAGCGCCAATATTGCGGGTCGTAATAGTCTCATAAGCGCAAACCTTTAGCGGGCCGCGAATCGATTAATCGATTGAAAAAAGGAACTCGATCGCATTCTACGTTCGATTCTAAACAATATTGCCCCGCGCCGATATCTCGAACAAGAAATCACCCGTCTTTACTACTGCATCGCTAAGAAATCATTTCCGTCGTATACTTACGGCGAACGAAAATGAATGGCTAGAAGGTATTGGCCTATGCGCTGCTTTGTTCTGGCCCCGCTGCTGCTTGTCTCAGCTCTCATCTCCGCACCTGCCCAGGACGCGATTTCAGTAGACGCTGTGTCGACGATGCGGATGTGCAGCGAGAAGAATCCGGTGTCTGCAGGCCCCTGTGCGACTCCGCCCCGAGCTCTGAGCAAGGCTAACCCGGACTATCCCGAAAAGGCGCGTCGCTCACGCCATGAAGGGACGGTCGCCCTTGGGGTCACCATTGGAAAGGACGGAGGGGTACATGACATACGCATAGTCAAAAGTGTAGACGATGCCATCGACGAAGCGGCCATGAAGGCGGTCAGCAAATGGAAATTTGAGCCTGCAAGCTATCAGGGAAGTCCGGTCGCCGTCGAGATGACGATCCAGGTAAATTTTCGTTTAGAGACGAACGCCGCTCCCGCTTTGACTCCGGCACCGACTCCTGCTCCTGCTCAAGCTGCGAGCGCCAGCGAGCAGGTGCGCAATCTTTACACCGACGCGAACGAGGCTTACGGCCGTCACGACTATCAGACCGCCGCGAACCTGGCCCGCCGAGTTACGACGTTGGCGCCGCAAAACAATGGCGGATGGAATCTGCTGGGAATCTCTTTGCTCGAAATGAATCAGCTGGACGCGGCGGCAACTGCGCTTCAGATGGCAATCGCGAACGATCCGGCGAGCACTTTTGCCTACAATAATCTGGGGCGCGTGTATTCCAGGCAGCACAAGTACGAAGAGGCTGCCGTACAGTTTCGCAAACAAATCGTGATAAACCCCCAGGATCATTATGCCCACGCCAACCTCGGGGCTATGCTGCGCGACCAGAAAAAATGCGGCGATGCCATGCCCGAACTGGAGAAGGCTCTGGTGATTACTCCCAACAGGGCGGAAGTGTTGCTCGCCCAGGGCGAGTGCGACATCGACTTGGGCAATCGAGCCAAGGGCTTGTCGGAGATGGAACAGGCCACCAGCGCTTCATCATCGCCTAATACTTGGAACAGCGCGGCTTACTTCCTTGCTGAGAGCAACATCGAATTGGATCGGGCTGAGAAGTGGTCGGACACATCGCTGATCATGGAATCGCCTCGCCTGAAGGACGTTTCCCTCGATCATCTGACCATAGAACAGCTAAGCTGCGTGTTCCGTCTCGCGCACTACTGGGACACTCGCGGGTGGATATACTTCATTCGCGGCGATAATGCCAAGGCTGAGGCTTTTATCGAGGCCTCCTGGTGGCTGCTGCCAGATACGGCGGTTGGGAATCATCTCGGACAGATTTACGAAAAAACCGGGCCGCGTGACAAAGCGATTCGTGCGTATGCAATGGCAGTAGCTGCAGCCGAGCGGACGGGCCAGGAGAAAGCAGATCTCGACGACGTTGCAGATGCTAAACAAAGGCTGGCGAGGCTTGCAGGACAAGACGTCAACCTCAACAACCTAATCGCGCGGGGGCGGACAGATCTCGAGGCGATGTCTGTGATATCGCTTCCAAATGAGACAAGGAGCAGCGGATCGGCGGATTTTACGATTGCACTCGCTTCGGTGGAAAAGTCGGTGCGGATTCGCCGAGTCGCGGGCGAAGCATCGCTGCAAAAGCTTGCGGCTTCCCTGCAAGAGAAGCAAATCCCGCTCCGTATTCCAGAAGGTACGGAAGTGGAAATTCCGCTTCGCGGCACGCTGAGCTGCACGACGGAAGAAGCCCAATGCCGCCTTGTCTTTCTCACCTCCGAAGCGGCGGTCGACATCGCTCGTAAGGAATCGGCCAGCGATAGCTCAGCTATTGCGGAAGTCCCCGATCCTGGCATCTACAACAATCCGGCTATAGGAATACGAATTTCGTTGCCCGACGAATGGAAGCTCGTTAAAGAGGATCCGGGATCATTCAGCAAGCCGCATATTGCGATGTTCAACAAAAGTGGCACCGTCGCCTTGTTCATGCTGACGCGCGAGCACCTGGAAGGCACTGCCGAACTCTATCAGCACATGCTCGAAACAGGGCTCTCGCAGCAGCCGGAATATAGGCACAACGGGACAGAGAAGGTCACGCGAGACAGTCTCACAGGTACGCGCTGGAGCCTAACCTGGAATGACGCCGGAGGAGTTGCTTATTGCTCGGTTATGGAAATTTTCACTGTGGGCGACGACCATTATCGTGTCGCCGCGTTGGCTCCCAAAGAGATTTATGATCGTTATGCCGAAGCCTTTGAGAACATGTTCCGCTCGGTGCAGTTTCCAATGCTGCGCACTGATCCTCGGACATTGGAAGTCGTGAAGTAGCTCCGCGACGAGCGTCGCTGAACAGCATTAGATCGAGCGAAACATAACGGCGATGTATTTCTGATTTCGTGCCCCCGGAGTTTATCGGCGCTTACCCGTTGCTTCGGTGCTTAGGTGATCCCACATACTTCGCAACTGCTCTCGAGTTTGCTCGAGCGAACCGGAGTTGTCGATCACGTAGTCAGCAGCTTTAATTTTCTCCGCTTCGGACAGTTGTGCGGCCATGCGGCGGCTGACTTCTTTGCGCGCGGCCTCAAGGTCTAACTTTTGCCGCTCGGCAAACCGGGCGACGCGTTGCTCGTCGGTGCAGGTGACCACAATCAAGCGGTCGAAGCGCTTCCCCGCGCCCGCTTCGAGAATCAGCGCGGCTTCGACGATGGCAACCGCGTTCGGATACTGCTGGCCAATCTCTTCCATCCATTCTTCTTGCCCTCGAATCACCGCAGGATGCACGATGCGATTCAGTTCTTGAATGCGGGATGCAGCCTCGGAGGAGGCTTTGGCGAAGGCGGCATCGGCAAGTTTCTCGCGGTTCACACTGCCGTCGTAATTGAGAATCTCGCGTCCGAAGTGCGCGACCACTTCGTAGTAAACACTTTGGCCGGGCTGCATGAACTGGTGCGCGATGTGGTCCGCTTGCACGAGATGCGCGCCTTGTTCGACCAACATCTCGCCAACTACTGATTTGCCCGAGGCGATGCCGCCGGTGAGGCCGACTTTCAGCATCCGGACTCCAGAAAAAACACATTCACCACAGAGGCAAAGAGACACAGAGAAAGCCTTTTTGCTTTTTCTTCTTTTCTCGCTTTTCTCTGTGTCTCTGTGACTCCGTGGTGGATCGTCATTCAGTTCTCAGGAGCGTGAAGGTTCCGGCACGCGGCTTCCCCTCCGCATCGTCGCCGCCTTCACGGTGTTATACATGAGCATCGCAATGGTGAGCGGCCCAACTCCGCCGGGAACTGGGGTTAAGGCTCCGGCGACTTCGGCGACTTCGGGATGTACGTCACCGACGAGCGTCGAACCCTTCGCGCGGAAAATTTCTTCACGCTTTGCATTCTTATACAAGAGGCCGCCGAACAGTCGCTGAAATACGGCGGGATCGGTAACTTTGTTCATGCCCACATCGATCACGGTTGCACCCGGCTTTACGAAATCGCCCGTAATCATTCCGGCGCGGCCGAGTGCGGCGATGAGAATGTCCGCGCGACGGCAAACGCCCGGCAGGTCGCGAGTTTTTGAGTGGCAGACTGTAACCGTGGCATTGGCGTTAAGTAGCAACATAGCGGCAGGCTTGCCGACGATGTCACTGCGCCCGACGACTACTGCGTCCTTTCCGGCAATGGAAATGTCGCTGCGTTTAAGTATTTCCATCACTCCCGCAGGGGTGCACGGGACCAGGCCTGGGCGCTGGGTTGAGAGGAGACCGACATTTATCGGGTGGAATCCGTCGACGTCCTTAGCAGGATCGACGGCCATCAGCACCCTCTTCGAGTCGACTTGAGACGGCAGCGGCAGTTGCACGAGGATGCCATCGATCTCGTCACGGCGGTTGAGGTCCTCGATCAGGCTCAGAATGTCGTCGGTGGTTGCGGTTTCAGAAGGAGTGTGTTGCTCACTGAACAGGCCAACCTCATGGCTGGCTTTAACTTTGCCGCGAACGTAAATCTCCGAGGCTGGATTGTGGCCGACGAGGACGACTGCCAGGCCAGGGCGGACTCTGGCCGCGGCGAGAGTCCGCACTTCGGCGGCGACTTCTGCGCGGATGTCGTTCGCAATTTTCGCACCGTCGAGAATCTTGGCTGGCATCGGACTCCGGGCTTCGGCGTATTGGGTTTCGGCAAGAAAATCTTACACCGCCGGCGTGGAAATCACTCACCGTGGTGAATCAGTTGGAGTTTGTGGCGTACAATGCCTGGCATGATCGCGAAAGATTTACTGGAAATTCTGGTGTGCCCGGCGTGCAAGCAGGGACTCGAGTACCGGCAAAATCCGGAGAGCTTGAAATGCACTCATTGTCGCCGCGTTTATGCAGTAAAGGACGACATTCCCATCATGCTGGTCGACCAGGCGACCATTGAGGGATAGTGCTTCGGCCAGACCCCGCTGGCGGATGCCGTTATTTACAAATCTTCACAGGCACGATGGGGTGATGTCCTGGGGTGATGTCCTCGTTGTCTCACCTAACGCTTGCGTGTCCCAAAGCGACACTCTGTGTCATTTTCTGGGATTGCCGGATGTCGAAGTCCGCCCACCGAACCAGGATGGATTGTCCGGATTTACTTGCAACTTCCGATATCTACAGGGGTTTATAAATCCAGCCGGGGTTATTTTCCGAATTTGGGATCGGTATTTGGCACGGCAATTGGATTGCATGCAACTTGTCAGGCTGCCGATGAGTCTAATGTGTACAAAGAGGTCGGAGTCGGAGGTGATGACGGCCATGTTTGAAAACGTAATGAACGATACAGTCCATAACGACAAAGATAGATTCACAGCAACCGAACTGGCTGCATTGCGTAGCGATCTGCTGCAAGGTGGCATGATCGATTCCTACGAGGCCGCCGAACTGTTGCAGGTTTTCCTGATGGGCCGCGGTTACGGGGTTTCACCCAAGGCAGCTCTCGATGCAGCGGGCCGGGTAGAGATGGCAGGTTGCGCTCTTCCGGTTTTGCAGCACGAATTGGAAAATCTCGCAATGGTGATGTAGGAGCGCGGCGTCGCGGGACGGTGACCCCGCGAGTCGAGC
>DATNMU010000192.1:0-11958 GCA_035602195.1 Candidatus Acidiferrum sp. | reverse complement strand
GCGATTGCGTTCATTCGCGGCATCGCGCGGCGCGAGCAAAAGACTATCGGCAATTTCTGGGTGGACATGGTCCGCGGCACGTTGTGGATTCTGGCCCCGTTGTGCCTGATCGGCGCACTCTTGTTGGTTTCGCAGGGTGTGGTGCAGAACCTGAAGCCGTATGACACGGCGCAGCTGGTGGATCCGTACCAGACGCCGCAACTTGGTTCCGATGGCAAGCCGGTAAACGGACCCGACGGTAAACCTTTGATGCAGACTGTTACGCAGCAAGTGATTGCACAGGGACCAACCGCATCGCAGGAAATTATTAAGGAGCTGGGCACGAATGGTGGCGGCTTTTTCAACGTGAACAGCGCGCATCCCTTCGAGAATCCCACGCCGTTCACAAATTTTCTGGAGATGTTCTGCATTTTAGCGATTCCTTCCGCCTTCACCTTCACGCTGGGAAAAATGACGGGCTCCCCGCGGCACGGATGGGCGGTCTGGGCGGCGATGGCTTTGTTGTTTCTGGCAGGAGTCAGCACGGCGTACTGGGCCGAGGCCCGCGGAAATCCTGAGGTAACTTCTGCGGCGTACCATGCTTCGTCTCGCGTGTCGCCGCCGCAATCGACGGGCAACATGGAAGGTAAGGAGGTTCGCTTCGGGGTGGCGAACTCGGCGCTTTTTGCCACGGTCACCACCGACACGAGTTGCGGCGCGGTCAACTCCATGCACGACTCTTTCACTCCGCTGGGTGGAATGGTTCCGCTGGTCAACCTGATGCTAAGCGAAGTGATCTTCGGCGGAGTGGGTGCGGGCATGTACGGAATGCTGGTCTTCGTCATCCTGTCGGTATTTATCGCGGGGTTGATGGTGGGGCGCACGCCGGAATATCTGGGGAAGAAAATTGAAGCCTACGACGTGAAGATGGCGATGCTGGTGATTCTGGTCTTTCCGCTTACGATTCTGGTGTTCACGGCGATTTCGGTCTTATACAACTTTGGCACTTCGGCCATGGCGAATGCGGGGCCGCATGGATTCAGCGAAGTGCTTTACGCCTTCACCTCCGCAGTTGCGAATAACGGCTCGGCTTTCGGCGGACTGAGCGGGAATACCCCCTGGTACAACACTTCGCTGGGGATAGCGATGCTGCTGGGCCGTTTCATGATGATTTTGCCCATGCTGGCGATTGCCGGAAATCTGGCGGGGAAAAAACAGGCTCCAGCAACGTTGGGAACTTTTCCGGTAACCGGCCCGTTGTTTACGGTCCTGCTGATTGGCGTAGTGGTGATTGTGGGAGCGCTGACTTTTTTCCCGGCGCTTAGTCTGGGACCAATTCTGGAGCACCTGCTGATGCAGGCGGGGAAAACTTTTTAGGCAAATATGGCGAACAAGAAATCAAAACGCAGTTTGTGGGACGCAAAGATTGTCCGCCGCGCGGCATGGGATTCCATAGTCAAGCTGCATCCCGTGACCATGATGCGCAACCCTGTGATGTTCGTGGTGGAAGTGGGAAGCGTGGTGACCACGGTGCTGCTGATTCTGGATCGAGTGCACCAGCGGCCCGGCTTCGGATTCAATTTGCAGATCACGCTTTGGCTGTGGTTCACGGTGTTGTTTGCGAACTTTGCCGAGGCCATGGCGGAAGGCCGCGGCAAGGCCCAAGCCGACGCGCTGCGGCGCGCGAAAGCAGAGACCATGGCAAACCGTCTTCTTCCCGACGGCAAGATGGAGACTGTCCCGGGTTCGAAATTGCGTTCTGGAGATATGTGCTTCGTGGAGGCAGGCGAATTTGTTCCCGGCGATGGCGAGATCGTGGAAGGCGTCGCATCGGTGGACGAGTCGGCCATTACCGGCGAGTCCGCGCCCGTGATTCGCGAGGCGGGCGGTGACCGCTCGGCAGTGACTGGCGGAACGCGAGTGCTCTCCGACTGGGTGAAAGTAAAGATTACGTCCAATCCGGGCGAAACATTTTTGGACCGCATGATCGCACTGGTGGAAGGCGCGGAGCGGCAGAAGACTCCGAATGAAATTGCGCTGAACATTTTGCTGGCCGGACTGACCATTGTTTTTTTACTGGCGGTGGTCACGTTGCAGCCGTTCGCGATCTATGCGGGAGCGCCGCAAACCGTTTTCGTGCTGGTTTCGTTGCTGGTGTGTCTGATTCCCACGACCATTGGCGGATTGCTTTCCGCGATCGGCATCGCGGGCATGGATCGACTGGTGCAACACAACGTGCTGGCGATGTCAGGACGAGCAGTCGAAGCTGCCGGCGATGTGAATACGCTGCTGCTCGATAAGACTGGAACCATCACGCTGGGCAACCGCCAGGCCACGGAGTTTGTGACTGCCCCGGGCGTGACCGAGGCGATGCTGGCGGATTCCGCACAACTTTCTTCGCTGGCGGATGAAACGCCCGAAGGCCGATCGATCGTAGTGTTGGCCAAAGAAAAATACGGATTGCGCGGCCGCGAAATGAGCACGCATGATGCCGAATTCATTCCTTTCAGCGCCATGACTCGCATGTCCGGCGTCAATCTGGACGGGCGTGCGGTTCGCAAAGGTGCGACCGATGCGATTGCCAAGTACCTGGAGGACCAGGGCAAGTCGTTGCCCAAAGAAGTGCGCGAGGCCGTGGAAGCGATTTCGCGTTCGGGAGGAACGCCGCTGGTGGTGGCCGAGAACGGGCGGGCTTTAGGCGTGATTCATTTGAAGGATATTGTGAAAGGTGGAATGCGGCAGCGCTTCGATCAATTGCGCGCGATGGGAATCAAGACGGTGATGATCACCGGCGATAATCCTCTGACTGCTGCGGCAATAGCTACCGAAGCGGGCGTCGACGATTTTCTTGCGCAAGCTACGCCGAAAGACAAACTGGATTTGATTCGCCGCGAACAAGGGCAGGGAAAGCTGGTCGCCATGACGGGCGATGGCACGAACGACGCACCGGCGCTGGCGCAGGCTGATGTCGGTGTCGCCATGAATACCGGCACACAGGCGGCGAAGGAAGCCGGAAACATGGTAGACCTCGATTCCAATCCGACCAAGTTGATTGAGATCGTGGAAATCGGCAAACAGTTGCTGATGACGCGGGGCGCGCTCACGACGTTCTCGATTGCAAACGACGTGGCGAAATATTTCGCGATTATCCCCGCCATGTTTGCCGGTACGTTTCCGGTGCTGCAAGCGCTGAACGTAATGCATTTGGCAACGCCGCAGTCGGCAATATTGTCGGCGGTCATATTTAACGCGCTGATTATCGTCGCGCTGATTCCGCTGGCGCTGCGGGGCGTGAAGTATGTTCCACAGGGGGCGGCAGTTCTGCTGCGCCGCAATTTGCTGGTCTACGGCCTGGGCGGAGTGATTGTGCCCTTCATTGGAATCAAGCTGATCGACTTGCTGATCGTGAGGGCGGGGCTGGCATAGAGGCGATTATGAAAAAAAATCTGGCAACCGCGGTCTTGATGACTCTAGTGACGACACTACTGTTCGGCCTACTCTTTCCTCTTGTAATTACGGGACTCGCGCAGTCTCTTTTTCCCCGGCAGGCGAACGGAGAACTGCTAACTCGTAATGGTCATGTCGTTGGCTCCAGGCTGATTGGGCAATCATTTGCATCTGCGGGATATTTCCACTCGCGTCCCTCAGTTGCGGGAACGGGCTACGACGCCGGCAATTCCAGCGGATCGAACTTGGGACCAACCAATCAGGCTTTGATCGCGCGAGTCCAGCAAGACGCGGATCGTCTGCAAGCCGAGAATCCATCTTCTCCCATTCCGATGGATTTGCTCACGACGTCGGGGTCGGGACTCGATCCTCATATTTCACCCGAGGCGGCGGAATTTCAGGTGCATCGCATCGCCAAAGAGCGTGGCCTGAACGAGGACGTAATTCGCGAAGCGATTCGCCAGCATACCGAGTCCCGGCAGTTTGGATTCCTTGGGGAGCCGCGCGTCAATGTGTTGGAATTGAATCTTACCCTGGACGAGATCTCCCCGAAGCCATCCCCTCGCTGAAGTCCAGCCTTCTTGTTTCTCAGATTTGACGCGGGTTGGCTGCGTGCGGTCTGATAGGGATCGCATGTTGCATAACTCTCCAGTGAGCCGAAGCGAAGTCACGAACGCTTTCCCGGCGCTATTGGTCGCGGCCCTGCCATGAGCGAACAGAAGCATCCCGCGATCAATTGGATGGATATTCTCTGGCTGCTATTCCTGGCGGGACTGGCCGCGCTTCCACCGGTTCTCGAGATTCATAAGCAGCTCACTCTGCTGGCCTTTGGAGCGGTGCAGTTGAGCGAGAGTTGGATCCTGGGTCGATCTCCGCGCCGCGGTCCCGCTTATATCGTCCTGCTCAAGATCGCGCTGGCGACTTTGCTGATCGATCATACGGGCGAGGTCGGAATCAACAGCAGCTACTATCCAATTTTTTATTTGCCGATCGTGACTGCGGCGGAATATTTTGGGCCGTGGCTCACTCTGCTTTGGACTGCGTTGGCCTCGGCTGCTTACTGCTCATATCTTTATCCGGCTTTGCAGGAATATGAAATTGGGCAAGAAGGCTACAGCCTACTGGCCATTCGCATTCTGTTCTTTTTTCTGGCGGCGATGGTGGTGAACCGGTTCGTGGTCGAGAACCGGCGGCAGATCGTGCGCTATCAGGAACTGGCCGAGACACTGGCCGAGACTAATCGCAAGCTACAGCAGGCGCAAGAAGAGGCGCGGCGGTCGGAGCGGCTGGCGGCGTTGGGGCAAATGTCTGCTGGACTGGCGCATGAAATTCGCAATCCGCTGGGCGTCATCAAGGGCTCGGCGGAGATGCTTCATCAAAAGCTGGGAGAGTCGAATCCACTAGCCACGGAATTGGCCGGTTACATTTCCACCGAGACCAATCGACTAAGCGCGCTGGTGACTCGCTTCCTCGACTTCGCGCGTCCGTTACAGGCAGAACTGGTTACACAGGAAATTACTCCGGTGCTGGATCGCGCACTGCAGGCTGTGGCCTTAGCTCGTAAAGAGGACGAGCCCGTAGTGCGAGTCGAGCGGAATTACCAGTTGAATTTGCCGCCGGTTCCGCTGGACGAGGGGCTCTGTGAGCAAGCGTTCGTGAATCTGATTCAGAATGCTTATGATGCCATGGGAAGCGCAGGCGGGACCTTGCAGGTCAGTGCATCGAGGACGAACTCGGGAAGTCGCGATGGAATCGAGGTTCGGGTTGAAGATTCGGGACCGGGAGTTCCGCCGCAACGGCGGGAGCAGATTTTTAATCCGTTTGTGACCACAAAAAAAACGGGAGTGGGGTTGGGACTCTCAATTGTGTCAAGAATTATTGATGGTCATCACGGGACGATTCGGGTGGAGAGTGGTAATGACGGCCCGCGGGGAGCCCGCTTCGTGGTCTTTTTTCCGGCTGGTGAAGAGGTTGATGCGAATCTCGCATCTTAGATTGAGCTCATGTTCGATCGGAGAACTGGGTAATAAAGAAGAATCATGCCGACGATTTTAATTGTTGAAGACGAAGCCAAGATGAGGCGGCTGCTCGAATTAAATCTCGGGGAGGACGGCTTCACCACGCTTTCCGCCGGGGACGCCGAGACGGGCGTGAAGCTTCTGCGCGAGAACAATGTCGATTTGGTGGTAACGGATTTGAAATTGCCGGGGATGAATGGTCTGGAATTTCTGCAGGCGGCAAAGCGGCAGAACGCCGCGCTGCCGGTAGTGGTCATGACCGCGTTTGGCAGCGTCGAAACGGCGGTTGAAGCCATGAAGGCCGGAGCCAGCGATTATGTTTTGAAGCCGTTTTCGTTGAGCGAAATGCGCATGGTGATCCGCAAGGAGCTGGACGTCCGCAACTTGCGCGAAGAGAACCGATCACTGCGCGAAGCGCTGGGCAAGCGCTACCAGCATCCCAACGTGGTGGCGCGCAGCGCCAAGATGCAGGAAGTGCTGGCGACCGTCGACCGCGTCGCGCCGACCAATTCAACGGTGCTGCTGGGCGGAGAAAGCGGAGTGGGTAAAGACCTGATCGCGCGCGCCATTCATGAGAAGTCGCGGCGCGCTTCAGGTCCCTTCGTCAAGATCAACAGCACGGCGATTCCCGAGAATCTGCTGGAGAGCGAACTGTTCGGCTTCGAGAAGGGCGCGTTTACCGGCGCCAACGCGACCAAGCCGGGCAAATTCGAGATGGCGGACAAAGGGACGCTCTTCCTCGATGAGATTGGCGACGTGCCGCCAGTCACGCAGGTGAAGTTGTTGCGCGTGCTGCAGGAGCGCGAGTTTGAGCGGCTGGGCGGGACTCGCGTTATCAAGGTCGATGTGCGCCTGATCGCGGCCACTAATCGAGATTTGCGCGAGGCGCTCGAGCAGGGAACGTTTCGAGAGGATCTTTACTATCGCCTGAATGTGGTTCCCATCGATATTGCGCCCCTGCGCCAGCGCAAGGAAGACATCCCTGATCTGGTGAATCTGTTCGTTTCGCGCTTTTGCGGAGATTCTAGCAAGCAGGTGAAAAGCATTGCGCCGGAGGCGATGCAGATTTTGCTGAACTACCATTGGCCGGGGAATGTTCGCGAGTTGCAGAATATTATCGAGCGCGCTTGTGCGCTGTCGAGTGGCGCGGTGCTGGGGGCGGCGGACATTCATTTGGATGTGCGTCCGGCGAAAGCGGCCAATGATGCGGGTGGATTTCTTCCCGAAGGCATGACGCTGGAGCACTGGGAGGATGAAATGATCCAGGAAGCGCTGCGGCGGGCCAATGGAAATAAGAGCCAGGCTGCGAGATTGTTGGGGCTGTCTCGGAATGCCCTGCGTTACCGGCTGTCGAAGATTGGGATTGCGGATGATGGAGATAAAGAGGCTTAGCACCCTCGTTGACAGCGTATCCCCAAGCTGATAAAAATTAACGTTCTCACCGAAAGCCTGCCCGCCGGAGGTTTGTGCGTTCGCAGTTTATGCCGGACGAAATCAAATCGCCCTCTTCGACCCCGCCGGAAGGCGAACCGAAACCGTCGGCAAATCAGCAAAAGACGGACACACCAACTGCGGAAAAGCCAGCGGTACCGGGTGGGGTGAAGGCCACGGCGTCCGGCTCAGTCCAGTCCGATACGAAGGCGCCTGCCGGGGCTCCGCCCTCAAGTTCGTCTGCGGTTCCTCCGAAGGCCGCAGCTGCACCGCCCGCGGCCCCACCCGCGAACAAACCTGTCGCAGCGGCGAAGGCGCCAGTGCCCACGCCGGTTCCATGGGATTCGCCCATGGTTGCGAAGCTGAAGAGTTCTTATGGTTCCGGTATCGAGGCGCTGACTTATGCCGGCCAGAACTACATGGTCGTCGACCGCTCGATGATTCCTGAGATTCTGCAAGTCCTGCGCAACGAAGAACAGTTTGATTATTGCGTGGATATTACTGCAGTTCATTATCCGCAGCGCGAAAGGCAATTCGAAATCGTCTGGGTGCTTTATTCGTTTGCGCGCAACGAGCGCATGCGCGTGAAAACGCAAATTGCGGACGGGGAAAGCATCGCCAGCTCCGTCCCCCTGTGGGCGGGCGCCAACTGGCTGGAGCGCGAAGTCTTCGACATGTTTGGGATCAAGTTTGATGGACATCCGGATTTGAAGCGCATTCTTCTGCCAGAAGGCTGGAAGGGACATCCGCTACGCAAAGATTACGGCATTCTGCAACAGGATAATGAGTGGGTGCAGATTAACCTGGGTATTGAAAGCGGGCAATAAAGCAACGTTAGATTGCCAGTTAATATCGAATGACGGACCGGAACAGCTCGCTCTCTCCTCTCGACCTTGAAACTCCCGAGAAGCCTTTTCTTGATGCCAACGAGCTTGTCATTAATATGGGCCCGCAGCATCCTGCCACCCACGGCGTGTTGCGCGTGATCTTGCGGCTGGACGGGGAAAAAGTTCTTGGCCTCGAGTGTGTTATCGGGTACCTGCACCGCGGCGTCGAGAAGATTGGCGAACATCGCACTTACACGATGTTCAATCCCTACGTCGACCGCATGGATTATGTTGCCGCGGTCTCAAACGGGATGGGATACTGCGAGACCGTGGAAAAACTTCTCAACGTGGAAGCGCCTCCGCGAGCGCAGCACGTGCGCGTAATCCTTACCGAACTGAACCGCATCGCCAGCCATCAACTTTGGCTGGGTACGCACGCGCTCGATATCGGCGCCATCACGCCATTGTTTTACACGTTCCGTGATCGCGAAGAGATACTGAAGATCTACGAAAAATATTGCGGGGCGCGGCTGACTACGCATGCCTTCCGCATTGGCGGGCTGCAGTACGAAACTTATAACGGCTTTGAAAGGGAAGTGAAGAATTTCCTCGATTTCTTCCGGCCGAAAATTGACGAGTACGAGGAACTGCTTACCACGAATCGCATCTGGGTCGAGCGCACCAGGAACATCGGCGTAATTTCCGGCAAAGATTGTATCGCTCTGGGTGTCACCGGGCCTGTGCTCCGCGCCAGTGGGGTGAAGTGGGATCTGCGCAAGGCCCAGCCCTACGCCAACTATAAGGACTTCGATTTCGATATTCCCACCGGACAAAACGGCGATACCTACGATCGATATCTGGTGCGAATGGCCGAGATGCGGCAATCGGTGCGCATCATTCAGCAGGCTGTGGACGCGCTTCCCGAGGGGCACATCATGGCCAAAGTCCCGAAGGTGATGAAGCCACCGGCGGGCGAGGTTTATCACTCGATCGAAGCGCCGAAGGGCGAGCTGGGATATTTCATTGTCAGCGATGGGTCGACGCAGCCCTATCGCCTGCGCGTGCGACCGCCGTCGTTTGTGAATCTGCAGGCTCTCGATGTAATGTGCCGCGGCCAGCTTGTGGCTGACGTGATCGCCGTAATCGGCACGCTCGACATCGTTCTCGGTGAGGTGGATCGGTGATGAGGCAGAGCGTTTGATGACGCAGATCATTCAATACATCCAGTCTTACCTGGGAAGCGACCAGACACCGGGCGCGGCGGGGAATATGTTCTGGGCGCTGGTTTACATCATGCTGGTTTTCGCCGGGCTCTCGGTCGCAGTGATCGCGATGAACTGGCTGGAGCGAAAAATTCTTGCGCACATGCAGGTGCGGCTCGGGCCCATGCGCGTGGGACCGCACGGGCTTCTACAGCCGATAGCCGATGCGATCAAGCTGCTGCTCAAGGAAGACATCATGCCGGCCGAGGCCGATGGTTTTGTCTTTTGGATGGCGCCGTTCATTGTGGTGCTGGCGGCGTTTACGGTTTTTGTTGTCGTTCCGTTCGGTCCGACGCATGCCATTACCGACATGAATATTGGAATCTTATTCATGCTGGGCGTGTCGTCGCTGAGCGTACTGGGTATAGTGATGGCGGGTTGGGCATCGAATTCGCACTATCCGCTGATTGGCGCCCTGCGTTCGAGCGCGCAAATGGTTTCTTATGAAGTGGCGATGGGATTGGCGGTAGTGTCAGCAGTATTGATGACCAGCCTGAACGCGGAGGGCACCGGAACTCTCAGCATGATAGGCATCGTCCAGGCACAGCTGGCGCAGGGAGAGTGGTTCATCTTCAAATTCTTTCCCCTGGGGCTGATTGCGTTTTTCATTTTCGCCGTCGCCATGGTTGCGGAGACGAATCGAGCGCCCTTCGACCTGGCTGAAGCTGAATCTGAGTTGACTGCCGGGTTCCACACGGAATACAGCGGCTTCCGCTGGTCGTTATTTTTTCTGGCGGAATACTCGGCCATGATCGCGGTTTCTTCGATCGCGGTCACGCTCTGGCTGGGCGGATGGCTGCGGCCATTTCCGAATCTGCTGCACAATGCGACCTGGGATCTGGTGTTTTCACTTTTCCCTGGTGTGACGTTTCTCTTGTTCGCCGCAATGTGCTTCTACAATGCGGTACGCATGCCGAAGCATCCACTTTTCCGCATTCAGACGATCGGACTGGCTGGCTTTGGAGTTGTTCTCGGATTGATCGGCCTAGTCCTGTTCGTTCCTGCGGTAAGTCTGCGCGTGCAGGATGTCTTCTGGTTCGCGGCGAAAGTTGCTGGCTTCATGTACATGTATATCTGGTATCGTGGCACGTTCCCGCGATACCGCTTTGACCAGCTCATGCAGATGGGATGGAAGGTTCTGCTGCCGATGGGATTGGGCGTACTAATCCTGACGGCTAGTGTTGCGCTGCTCCAACAAAGAATATGGCACCCGTAGCCACACCATTTTTCTTTTATTTGTTTGCCGCGATCATGCTGATCGGCGGCATCCTGGTGATTACCCGGAAGAATCCGGTGCATTCGGCGCTGGCGCTAATTGTTACGCTGCTGGCGCAGGCGTCGGTTTATCTCATGCTCTACGCGCCTTTCGTCGCTGGCGTGCAGATCATTCTTTACGCCGGCGGCATCATGGTGCTGTTCCTGTTCGTCATCATGCTGGTCAGCATTGATCGCTCTATCAGAGAGCGGCAGTTTAACAGCCAGTGGGTGGTGGGCTTGATTGCGGCTGTGGCCTTGGGTGGATTATTCATCGCCGTCTATATGAAGGGCATGAGTGTTTTTCCGGAGCATGCGCTTTCGGTGATCGAGAATGACAACACGCAGAACGTGGCAAGCATGCTGTATGGGCAATATATGTTCCCCTTCGAGATCGCCTCGCTGTTGTTGCTGGTGGCGATCATTGGAGCGGTGGTGATGGCGAAGAAGAGGATTTGAAAAGGGCAGCTACTAGTTATGGAATCAATGCTCCACATCACGACGTTGCATTACCTGGTTCTGGGCGCAGGCCTGTTTTTGCTGGGGGTCATCGGTGTGTTGACGCGGCGCAACGTGGTCATTGTCTTGATGTCGATTGAACTGATTCTGAATGCTGTGAATCTGAACCTGGTTGCTTTCTCGCGTATGTGGGGAGGACTGCACGGGCAGATTTTTGCGATTTTTGTAATCACCGACGCCGCTGCCGAAGCCGCGGTGGGCCTCGGCATTTTGATCGCCTTCTTCCGAAACAAGGAGACGGTGAATATTGACGAAGTTAATTTGTTGAAGTGGTAGAAAGGCAGCTCTTAGCCATTAGCTCTTAGCTTTTAGCCAAAACCCAAGGGGTTTGAGCTAAGAGCTGAAAGCTGAAAGCTAAGAGCTTAAGAGCTGAATGCTATTTCTAAAATACATCTGGCTGATTCCGTTGCTGCCGGCCTTCGGGGCGGCGACCATGTTTTTCTTTGGCCGCAAGCTGCAGAAGGCTACAGTCAGCGCTGTCTGCGTTGGCACCATCGTGCTTGCGTTTGTAATGGCCTGTGGCGCGGTCCGGCAATATTCAGCTTGGTCGTCCACGGATGAGCATTTTCATCAGCCGTATCAGACCATCCTCTATACGTGGCTCGGCACCGACACCGGCCACCTGAATTACACGATCCACGGCGGGTCGCCAACTCCGTTTCAGGCGGACGCAGGTTTCCTGCTCGATCCACTTTCCAGCATCTGGCTGCTGTTCGTCACCGGCGTGGGCATGCTGATCCATATTTATTCCACCGGATACATGGCGCATGAAGGCGGGTACTACCGCTTCTTCGGATACCTCAACCTCTTCATGTTCTCGATGCTGACGCTCATCCTTGCCAACAATTATGTCTTGCTGTTTGTGGGCTGGGAGGGCGTGGGCCTGTGCTCGTATCTGCTGATTGGTTTTTATTTTCACCGCAAGTCGGCCAGCGACGCGGCTGCGAAGGCGTTTATCGTCAACCGCATTGGCGATGCCGGATTTCTGTTGGGGATGTTTTTCGTCGCCTGGTATTTCGGATCTCTACGCTTCATTGACGTCACCGCCGCCGCCCGAAGCGGACGCTTCGTGATCGGCGATCCCTACATCACGGCCGCTACGCTGCTACTTTTTGTGGGAGCTTGTGGCAAGTCGGCGCAGCTTCCTCTCTACATCTGGTTGCCGGACGCGATGGAGGGGCCGACGCCAGTCTCTGCTCTGATTCACGCCGCAACTATGGT
>DATNMU010000191.1:0-3361 GCA_035602195.1 Candidatus Acidiferrum sp. | reverse complement strand
GGCCAACGTCTGTTTCAGCAGCGCTGCCATATCGTAAGACTGGCCTGCGGTCTGAGCGAAAACCAGAGCGGGGGTTGGCGACTCAGTCGCAAGCAGCGCAACCGCTGTGGCTTGGCGTGTAAGTTTTTGGGCCAGCAGCTTGATGAAATTCAAGTCGCGGTCGGTGAATGTGCGAACCACCAATCTGCGTCCATTTCTCTCTGGAACTTCCGCCAACAGAGTTTGAGCCTGCGCTGCCGCCAGATCTTCCAGCGATTGTTCGCGCTGCTTGCGCAATGCCTTGATCTCGTCCAGAGACTTCCGCGCCTGCTGGGGAACGTCGTAAATGTTCGCCGAGAATAAAGCCGCGGTGTCGGTGAGCGTGGAAAAATCGCGGCGCGCTGTGGCTATCGCACGCAGGCCGGCAACGAACTCGAGGCGATATCCATGACGAACTTTTTCGAACTTGCGCAGCAGGATACTGCCGATCTGCCCCGTGTGAGCTACGTGCGTGCCGCCGCACGCAGTCAGGTCAAAATCGTGGATGTCGATCAGCCGCAGTTGGTCGCGTTCCGCTGAAGGAATTTTGCGCAAGCCAAGCGCCGCAGCCTCCTCTCGCGTCGAGAAGCGGATATCCACGGGACGGTTCTCGATCACGATTTCGTTGGCCAGCCGTTCGGCGGCCTCGATCTGATTCTGCGTGAGTGACGGCGTGTCCAGATCAATGGAACAATAATCATCGGCCATGTGAAACGAAACCGTCGCCATGCCAAAAAGCCGCACAAACGCAGAAGACAGCACGTGCTGCGCGGAGTGCTGCTGCATATGGTCACGCCGGCGAGCCGGGTCAATCTCACCGCGAATGCGGCTTCCCGGCTTGATGTCTTTGAGCGGAGCTTCGAGATAATGAACGATGTGGCCATCTTCGGTGTCGACCACTTCGGTGACGCGGAACTTCTCACTCGCTTCTGCCCCGGAAGCGTTGGAAGCAGCGGGAGAAATCCATCCCGTGTCGTGAATCTGCCCGCCGCTCGTCGGGTAAAACGCGGTTCGATCCAGAATCAGCGCGGGACGAGGGCTTTCGAGCACCGAACGAACTTCGGCGTCGAAGTCGTAGAGGAACGAATCGCGATAATACAGCCGGTCGGTCATGCTCAAATAAGCATAGGGACGGAAGAGAAGGTTATCAAGTCGTTCCACCCGCCCATACGCCAAGCTTTCCTTGCCCCTTCAATGTTGTCTCTTCAATGTTATCTTGGGTGGTTGCGTGGGCAACCCTCAATCTATGGATGCAATCGACGTTCTCAAAAAACTCTTCGAAAAACATTTCCACGCGCCGGTTTCGCGAGTGCAGCCGCTGCAGGGGCAGTTGGGAGGGTCGGGTCGACAGATCGTTCGTCTCGCCGGCGAGAAGCATACCGCGATTGGAATTTTGTACAACGTGCGCGAAGAGAACGTTGCCTTCCTGGAGTTTTCCGGCCATTTCCGCCGCCACGGCCTGCCGGTTCCAGAAATTTACGGCGAGGACCTGGATCACGGTGCATATCTGGAAGAAGATTTCGGCGACACGAGCTTATTCGAGTTTCTGTCCAAGCATCGAGCCGGTGAAAATATCGCTCCCGAGGCGGTAGAGGCCTACCGGAAAGTAGTCGCCGTATTGCCGCGTTTTCAAGTCGAGGCGGGCCGCGATTTGAATTACGAAGTGTGTTATCCGCGCGACAGCTTCGATCGACAATCGATTGCCTGGGACCTTAATTATTTCAAGTATTATTTTTTGCGGCTCGCCGGAATTCCTTTCAACGAGCAGGCCCTGGAAAACGATTTCGACCGGCTCATTAATTTCCTGTTGAGCGCGCCGCACGACTATTTTATGTATCGCGATTTCCAGTCGCGCAACATCATGCTGCGCAACGGCCAGCCGTTTTTCCTCGACTACCAGGGCGGCCGCAAAGGCGCGCTGCAGTATGACATCGCTTCCCTTCTCTACGACGCTAAGGCCGATCTTCCTCCGGAACTGCGGCAGCAGTTGCTCGATCTTTACATCAGCGAGGTTTCCCGCTTCGTAACAATCGACCGCGAAAGTTTTCTGCATCATTATTACGCGTACGTCTACGTTCGCATTCTGCAGGCATTGGGTGCTTACGGCTTTCGCGGTTTCTACGAACGCAAAGCGCATTTTCTGCAGAGCGTTCCCTACGCCCTGAAAAACCTGCGCTGGCTCATGCACAACGTAAAGCTTGCCATCGCTCTGCCCACGCTGATGGAGGCATTCAACAACATGTTGGCCTCGGAGAAACTGCAGGGCTTGGCCTCCGAAGCCGATAATCTGACCGTGCGGGTGTTTTCGTTTTCGTTTCACCGCGGCATGCCGAAGGATGAGAGCGGAAACGGCGGCGGCTTTGTCTTCGATGGCCGCAGCCTTCCAAATCCCGGCCGCGAAGAGCGCTTCAAAGCGCTTACCGGAAAAGACGCGCCGGTCATCGACCATCTGAACCAGCAGCAAAGCGTGCATCAATTCCTGGCCAGTGTGATGTCGCTGGTCGATGCCAGCGTCGCCGAATATCAGCGCCGGGGATTTAAGCACTTGATGGTGTCGTTTGGCTGCACTGGCGGCCAGCATCGCTCCGTGTTTTTGGCGGAGCAGGTGGCGAAGCGGTTGCGCGGGCGAACGGGAGTGGAAGTAGTGTTGCATCATCGCGAACTGGAGAAGCCTCCGCAATGAAAGCGATGATCCTGGCGGCCGGCCTGGGCACGCGGCTGCGGCCGCTTACGAACGATCGCCCTAAAGCCCTGGTAGAAGTTGCGGAAAGGACGCTGCTTGAGATCACGCTCGCGCGACTGCGCGAGTTCGGAGTTCATGAGGTGATTGTGAATGTTCATCACTTCGCCGACATGGTGGCGGAGTATTTAAGAAAGAACGACAACTTCGGCATGAAGATCGAAATCTCGCGGGAGGAAACTTTACTCGATACCGGCGGCGGATTGAAAAAAGCCGGCTGGTTCTTTGTGAAAGATTCCGCGGATCGCGGTGAACCCTTCATCGTGCACAACGTGGATGTGATCAGCACCATCGACCTGAGTCGGATGCTGCTATTTCACAACGAGCAGCATGCACTGGCCACGCTTGCGGTGAAGCAGCGTGAGACTTCGCGATATCTGTTGTTCGATGAGCACTTACAGCTTTCCGGGAGACTCTCGGGACTTAGCCAGCAAGCGGAATTTGTTCGCCCTTCTCAGCAAGTGCAGCTGCAGGCGCTGGCATTTTCCGGCATTCACGTCATCTCGCCACGTATGCTCTCCATGTTGACCGAAGATGGCGCCTTCTCCATCACCAATTCATATCTGCGATTGGCTGGTCAGGGAGAAAATATTCTCGCGTTTC
>DATNMU010000190.1:0-3619 GCA_035602195.1 Candidatus Acidiferrum sp. | reverse complement strand
TCGCATCACCGATGCCATACCTCAAGGCATCGTCGTGCTGTCCCCTGATGGAACCGCGGTTTATGCGAATCGCGTTGCTCTCAAAGAGACGGGTCTCACGTCAGAAGAAGTCCAGGCACAAGGCTTTTTTCTATCGGCATTTCATCCAGAAGATGTAGAGAATCTGAAGGCCAGCCGCGATGCGGGCCTATTGCGAGGTGAGCCGTTTGAATTAGAAATGCGGGGATTACGCCCGGATCGCGAGTATCACTGGCGCCTCATTCAGTACAACCCGCTGCGCGACGATCATGGCCGTATTGTCCGTTGGTATGCGACGGGGACCAATATTCAAAATCAGAAGAATGCGGAAGAGAGACTGCGCAATGAGAATGTGGCTCTGCGCGAGGAAATCGATCACTCCTCGATGTTTGAGGAGATTGTCGGCTGTTCTGACCCTATGCGCAAGGTGTTGACTCAAGTGGCGAAAGTGGCCCCTTCGGATTCAACCGTTCTGATCCTGGGCGAAACCGGCACGGGAAAAGAACTGATTGCCCGCGCTCTTCATCGACGATCGAGCCGTGCAAACAAACCCTTCGTGCGGGTGAACTGCGCGGCGATTCCGCAGTCCTTGATCGCATCTGAACTGTTTGGTCACGAGAAAGGCGCGTTCACGGGCGCCCTACAAAGACGTGTAGGACGATTTGAGTCCGCCGACGGAGGGACTCTTTTCCTCGACGAAGTCGGTGACCTTCCAACGGAGACCCAAATCGCTCTTCTACGCGTACTTCAGGAACGCGAGTTTGAGCGCTTGGGGAGCAATCATCCGACTTCCGTGGACGTGCGGTTGATCGCGGCCACAAATCGGAATCTCAGCTCTGCCGTTTCTTCTGGAGCATTCCGGGAAGATCTTTTCTACCGACTTAACGTCTTTCCCATTGCCCTACCCTCGCTTCGCGAGCGAGCATCCGACATCCCATTATTGCTCGAATACTTCGTTGGTCGTTACGCCAAGAAAGCTGGCAAGAACATCAACCACATAAACAAGAAGACGCTCGCCTTATTCAAAGGCTACACTTGGCCCGGAAACATTCGCGAATTGCAGAACGTGGTGGAGCGAGGTGTCATTTTGAGCGAAGGGGACACGTTCTCGGTTGATGAAAGCTGGTTCAAGCGCCCACCAACAGAGTCATGGAACGGACGGAATGGCCTTCCTGCATTGGCACAACGTGAAGTGGAAATGATCAAAGCCGCGTTGGCGGAATCCTATGGGCGCATTTCTGGTCCTTCGGGCGCAGCCGCCAAGCTCGGGATTCCGCGACACACACTTGAGTCGAAACTCAGAAGACTTGGCATTAGCAAACATGGGCACAACGTCCCATCGGTTGAGTAGGTTCGGTTAACCGAACGAAGAAGGACTCAGGATATACTCCGTCTCTCCTGCCCTTTTGTCCTCACCACGGCCTCCCTCCTCCGGGAAACTACTTGAACCTAAAGCTGCTCTCAATGTCTTGCTGAGAGCTCCGCATTTTGCTGAGAACACAGCACGGAGTATCAGATTAACTCCTTGTTCTCCAAGAGATTTCGAATGGCGTCCCGAGTGCATATCTGTACGTCGTCGGAACATCGACTGGACGCGCCCGCTGGAGGCGCAGGCACCGTTGAAGATTGACGATCATCGTCGATTCAGGAAAAGGTTTGCGAACATTGACGAAACATCAAGTCCAGAAATGAAGAGGTATGCTGAATCTTCAGGCTGTTGAGTTAAGCAAGACGTACCGCGGGCGTAAGGTCGTCGATGATGTGGAGTTGGAGATTGGGCAAGGCGAAGTTGTGGGGCTGCTGGGTATGGCAACGATTCGGTATTCATCGGTTTCCTAAAGCACATTCTTACCTATATCAATCCAAATGGAGATCACTCATGCGCACTTCGCAGGCAAAACAAGATGAACTCAGGAACCTATTCCATGGCGAGGTAATCGAACCCTCGGGTATTGGCTACGACGAGGCGCGCCGGGTCTGGAATGGTGCCGTCGACCATCACCCTGCATTGATTGTGCGCCCGGTCGATGCTGCTGCAGTGTCGGTTGCTGTTTGTTTCGCCAATCGCAACGGCATGCCTATTGCTGTACTGGGAGGCGGTTATGACTGGGCCGGTCGCTCCGTGCGGTCAGGCGCAATGGTCATAGACCTTATCAATATGGCGTTCGTGGACATCGATGCGGAACGGCAAATAGCTAGAGTAGGTGGCGGCTCGAAGAGCAATGAGGTCCTGGCGCGTGCCGGAGAATGTGGACTCGCAGCCATTACCGGCGCGGTCGGCCATGTCGGCATCACCGGCTTCACCCTGAGCGGAGGCTATGGTCCGTTGACTCCAAGTCTGGGACTTGGAGTGGATAATCTGCTCTCCGCCGAGCTCGTCCTCGCCGATGGAACCCTGAAGACGGTCAGCGAAGAAAAATCCTCGGAGCTTTTGTGGGCGCTAAAAGGCGGGGGAGGGAACTTCGGCGTCGTGACGTCCCTGGAGCTGAGGCTACACCGGGTATCAGAGATCCTCGCAGGCAAAGTTCTCTACCCCTGGAGCGGGGCTGCCGCTCTGCTGGAGAATTATGGACAGCGCATGGAAAGCGCTCCCGAGGGTCTTGCGGCCACACTGGCTCTTGTGACCGCTCCTGACGGAAAACCTGCCATCGCTCTCGCGCCGTGCTGGCAAGGTGACCTCGCGGAAGGAAGTATCGAGCTGGAGAACCTGACGGCGATCGGCGAGCCGGTACTCGCGAAGATTGGAAAGATGAAGCCGAAGGAGCTGTTCTCGCTCTTCGAAGCAAACGCCGTTCCCGGCAGGCGCTATGTGCAGCAGACACGATGGCTCCCCACGCTTGGCCCGGACGTTGTCCAAGCATTACTGGCTGCAGCGCAGGCCAAGAGCTCTCCGCTGTCCGCCATCGCTATTCAATCGTTCCACGGTGTGCCTGCACGTGTGCCTGTTGATGCCACTGCCTTTCCTATTCGCAGCCCGCATTTCCTGGTCAGCATCGTCGCAGCCTGGGAAGATCAGAGCGCCGAAGCCGATAAGAAGAACCGCGCCTGGGCTTCTGAGACCTCAAGGGCGCTGGAACCATTCTCGTTGCCTGGCGGATACGCAAGCCTCTTGGGTCCCAATGAGACGGAGCAGATAGCACAGATCTATGGCTCCAATAAGGAGCGGCTGACGCGGATCAAGCGCCAGTTCGATCCCTCAAACCGCTTCATCGCGAACGGGCCTATCTCGCTCTAACGTTGCACCGCCAACGCCACCACGAGGAGGTCGCCTTGGCGGTTGAAGACCGATACGTCGCATACGACGTATCGGTCTTCTGTACCGAACGACAACAGTGAACGCATGATCTTGGACTTGCATGAGGTCACACTTGTGCACGCAGACGTAATCCGATTCCTGAGTACGAGCGAGGAAGAGGGGATCACATTGGTTCGTTGCCCGCCGTACGTGCGCGAGTGGATTCAACGCGAACGAGCGGAAGGAGAAACTCAGAGTGATGAAGAATAACGCCGGAAGTGATCCGTCAAATAATCCGAACCACGCAAAAAGGGATTCTTTCGCGACCAAAGTGGCGGTTGTGACTGGTGCGTCACGCGGTATAGG
>DATNMU010000189.1:0-3303 GCA_035602195.1 Candidatus Acidiferrum sp. | reverse complement strand
AATCCCTTTCACCTTGCCCGAAATGCCCTGATCGCGAATTATCCGGGCTAGCCGACAACAGTTGACTCAGTTGCCTGCTAAACCGAGGCCTTTGGCTACCCGCGTTCCCAGGTCGGGGTCGACCGGGTACCAGTAGCTTTTCACCGCGCGCTCCTGGATGAAGCGCTCCACCCCCTGGCTCAGGTGCCAGACGATGTTGCCGACCAGGTGGTCCTGCTCGGTAGGCGACATCACCTGGCGGTAGAGCGTGCCGGGCTGGATGAAGTCGTTGTCGTCCTTGTGCGCCACGTAGGCCGTGCGCATGATCTCGGCGGCTTCCACGAACCAGCTCGGATCGCGGTAGCGCTGTGCGTCGGCCCGCGGCCCGCCGTAGCTGTTCGGCGCGTAGACTGGTTGGTTCCCATTGTGGCGGTAGCTCATCGGGCCGTCCTTGTTGTAGTTGTGCACCTCGTTCATCGGCTTGTTGATCGGCAACTGAGCATAGTTCGCGCCGTCACGATAACGGGCGGAGTCGCCGTAAGCGAACAGTCGCCCTAGTACCATGCGATCCGGGCTGGGCCCGATGCCCGGGACGAAGTTCGACACCTCGAACGCGACCTGCGTGACCTGGGCGAAGAAGTTATCGGGATTGCGGTCGAGCACCATCCGGCCGATCGGAGTTAGCGGGTAGTCCTTATGCGGCCAGACCTTGGTCAGGTCGAAGGGGTTGAACCGATAGTTGGCCGCATCCTCGAACGGCATGATCTGCATCTCCAGGCGCCAAGCCGGGTAGTCCTTGCGGGCAATCGCATCCCACAGGTCGCGCCGGTGGTAGTCGAGGTCCTTCACGAACATGGCCTTGGCCTCGGCGTCAGTGAAGTTCTGCACGCCCTGCTCGGCCTTGAAGTGGTACTTGACCCAGAACTTCTTGCCCGCAGCGTTCTCCCACATATAAGTGCTGCTGGAGTAAAGGTTCATGTGGCGCCAGGTGCGCGGCGTGCCCCGGTCGCTCATCAGGTAGGTTACCTGGTGGGCCGACTCGGGCGATAGGGTCCAGAAGTCCCACTGCATGTTGTTGCTGCGGATGCCGGTGTCGGGCAGACGCAACTGCGAGTGGATAAAGTCGGGGAACTTCATCGCGTCGCGGACGAAGAAGACCGGCGTGTTGTTGCCGACCATGTCGTAGTTGCCCTCCTCGGTGTAGAACTTGATGGCGACGCCGCGCACGTCGCGGTCCGTGTCGGGAGCGCCTTCGTCGGCTGCCACGATCGAGAAGCGCAGGAACAATGGCGTGCGCTTTCCAACTTTGTTGAGGAAGGCGGCCTTGGTCCACTGGCTGACGTCGGCAGTCACCTCGAAGTAGCCGAAGGCGCCGCCGCCCTTGACGTGGTACACGCGATCGGGGATGCGCTCGCGGACGAAGTGGGCCAGCTTCTCGATCAGATAACTATCCTGCAGGAGATTGGGGCCGCCGGCACCGACCGTGAGCGAGTACTCGTCGCTCGCTGCGGGGCTGCCGAAATTGGTTGTTGTTAGAGGTGTTTTTTGTTCGCGTTGGTCGCTCATATCTTTCCCCTCTTTCATATCTTTCCTCCGATCTCGAATGATTTTTCTCAACTAACGGCACGCGTTCGATAAACTCGGAAGCGGTCTCGCAGAACTCCTTCTCAATATCTTGTGGGAGCCGCGGGCACGGTTGCGTCGGCAAACTGTTCGGGCTTTGACGTTACACCTTCTCACTTTCGAGAGCCGAATTCAGAATGACGACGTTGCTAATCTGACCGACGCCATATCTCGGCAACACGAATTGCAGGTAGAATGCCAATTCTGCTTGTGGTCTATCCGCGTGTAGAAGCGTTGGTTCCGCTTCGGTTGGCTGATTTCTCGCCGGACGCTCAATCACGGACCCGCAGGTGGGATTGACCGCAGGTTGACATGGTGTGTCCGCTGAAGAGCACAAGCACAAAAAAAGACGTTGCTTGTATTGAGATTTGCAATGCAATAACACCACGGCGAGCGCGAGAGAAGGCCAGGCCGTAAAGCTGTATGTAAGCTCGTGGATGCTCTGGATCATCCTGCTCTGCGTGCCGTTTCCTAGGTGGCTCCGTTCAGCGTTGCATCTTCACAGATGCAAGGAGGCGTAGCCGCTCCATTATTGAGTGTGTTCCTTCCTCTCCAGGTTCCTGGGCTTCGTTTAGAGGAACGTGCACTTGGCGTGGACGCATGCGCAATTGGCAGGCACGCCGCCTTCTAATTCAGGGCAAAGATGTTATCAGCGCATTTTCAGTCTCATGCCTTCCCACCGTGAATGGGGAGAGAGCTTGCGAGATCGGAAGACTGTCCTGCGATGGACAGATGTCCGCATTTCGACGGGCGCTGGTCCTTCATGTGGAGCCTGTGTCCGGCGGAATGACTGGTACCACGGATGCGGCTCCGCATTATTTTGAGTCTTCTTTAGCTGCAGAAGAGCGAGCGCCTTCAGAGTTGGAGGAGCGTTGTTGGAGATGGGCGGGACTACGGAGGGCGCCTGTCTTGGCGAATTGCCACGTGTCGCTTTGATGCCGTCGATAAGAACTCGGCCTCACCTTCCGGCAAAACCAGTTCTCAAAACCTCCGATCGATTTTCAGAGTCTCAGAATGTTGGAATTCGAAATGCACAGGAACAACCAGACAATCTCTTCCGGAAGGCGCCCCCTGAGCAAAAGCAGTTGCTCTTCGACGAAAGGAAAGTTCAATGCCCCTAGTTAGAGTCGACGTGATCGAGGGACGCAGCGAAGCAGAGCTGAAAGAATTGCTTGATGCAATCCACAGCGCCACGCTTGCTGCGTTCAAAGTGCCTGAACGGGACCGATATCAGATCATCCATGAACATCCCGCGGCAGAAATGAGAATCGAAGACACGGGACTCGGCATACCCCGTAGCGAACGGATCGTCATGGTCGAAGTGACGACCCGGCCGCGAAGTCGGCTTGAGAAGCGGGATTTCTACGAGTTGCTTTGCCAGGAACTTCTTCGGCGCTGTGGGGTCAAGGCGTCGGACGTCGTTGTCTCAATTACGCAGAATGCGGATGAAGACTGGTCTTTCGGATACGGCCGAGCTCAGTTTATTACCGGAGAACTTTAACTCCGAAGACGGCCCTAAGGTCGGCAGGACTTTCCGTCACCTCTAGTCCAGTAATGGTGCGAAGACCCATTAGAGCAACAGGGAAGTCAAAGAATGCGAGCAACAAAAGGGGACGGTACGATGTTGAACGCGAATTCGGTCTCACCGCGTGAAGGCGAAATAAAGCAGGGGGATTTTCGAATTCGAAAAGTGATTCAGGT
>DATNMU010000188.1:0-6580 GCA_035602195.1 Candidatus Acidiferrum sp. | reverse complement strand
ACAGCTCGACAGTTCGGGACGTTCCATCCCCCCGATCCTGAAGGATTTGCCGCCCAGCTGGCGAGTTCGCACGGAGCAGCAAGATTTCGAGATTTCCACGGAAGGTCTGCAGCAGGACGTCCGCAAGTTCACGCAGGAAGGGGATTTCTCCGCCGCGAACTCTGTCCGATCGCGGATTCAGAGCCTGCGTAACGATCTCGACGGCTTCGAGACATCTCCGCCAGACGTTTCGAACAACCGCGAGCGTCTCACTGCTATTCTGGCGCGGCGAGAGTTCCGTGATGTGCGCGGGCCGACACTCCTCGACCGGCTCGCGCAACGGCTCCTCGCCATCATTCTCAGCTTGCTGGGGCTTCTATTCAGTTCGTCCGCCATTCCCACCATCAGTACGTTTCTTGTATACGGGCTTATTGGCCTCGCGGTATTAACGCTCGGATTCCTGGCTTACCGGCAAATTAAATCGAGCAGCGAACAGGAAAACATTGTGCCCACCGACCTGCCTGTTTCGGCAAGGAGTTGGGCGCTTTGGCTGGCTGACGCTCGGGCGGCCGCCGCAGCCAATGATTGGCGGGAAGCAATTCATCTCGCATACTGGTCCGGCGTTTCGTTTTTGGAGCATCAGGGCACATGGAGGCCCGACCGCGCGCGCACTCCGCGCGAGTACCTTCATTTGATGGCCAGTTCAAGTGAGCATCGCGAAGCGCTCTCTGCACTTACTCAAATCTTCGAACTCACCTGGTACGCGAAGCGAAACGCGGACGCTGGAACATTCGCGCAGACAATGCAGGCGCTAGAGAGGCTGGGATGTCACCCAAGCTGAATCACAAAGACCGAAGGCTTTTTCTTGGCGCAGGATTCGTCTTCGTTCTGCTCGTCGTTACCGCGTTCGTGCTCAGTTCCACTGGCCGAGGACAAGCTGAATACCCCAGTAGTTATTCGAGCGCTTCGGGCGGAGCGGAAGCTGCGTACCTGCTTCTCTCCGAAATGGGATACAAAACTCAGCGTTGGGAGCGGCCTCTAAGCGATCTGCCGATGGACTCAACCAGAACCATCACGGTGGTTCTTGCGGAACCTGAAGAAGCTCCCACACACGAAGAGCGGGAGCAGCTTAAGACTTTCATTTCCCAGGGAGGCCATGTCATCGCAACGGGAATGTTTGCCGGCACGTTTCTTCCCAAGAATGAGTCAGTGCCGGAGATTCTCTCCGGGATGACCTGGAAGAAAGCGACATCTCTTTCGCCTTCTCAAATTACGCGTGCAGCGCCGCAAATTGTGCTCGCTCCGCAGGCCTATTGGCAGTCTTCTACAGGGGCATACTCCCTCTACGGCGATGGCGACCACACGTTGGTAGTGAAGTATCCTTTCGGACGAGGTGAGGTTCTGTGGTGGGCGGCGGCCACACCTCTCACGAACGCCGGCCTGAAGGAGCCTGGCAATCTGGAATTCTTTCTGGCCTGTCTGGGCGATCAAAAAACTGAAATCCGATGGGACGAATACATTCACGGCTATCGCCAAACGCTGGCCGGTTCCATCGCCCACTCGCCGGTGAAGTGGCTTTTTGCGCAACTAGTTCTTCTGGCACTCGCAATCGTTGCCACGTTCTCGCGTCGCAGTGGCCCGACGTTTGTGCCGACGACCGAAGTCCGCCTGTCGCCGATAGAATTTGTTCAGACGCTCGGAGGACTCTACGAGCGAGCGGGATCTGCTTCGGTTGCCGTCGACATTTGTTACCGCCGTTTCCGCTACTGGCTGACGCAACGACTCGGCGTCGCCGCCAACACTTCTTGGGACGAGTTGGCTTCTGCAATCCGCAATCGATGGGGATTCAATACTGCGGGATTTACCGACGATCAAGTCATCACTACCCTCAAGAACTGCGAGGCTGCCAGTGCCGATCCTTTTCTGAAACCTCCGGTGGCGTTGCGATTACTTCAAGAGCTTGACGATTGCGCGGCTCAATGGAATCTGTTTCGAGGCATTCGGAAGGAGAAAGGTTAATGAAGGCAGTTCCGCATTTGGCGCAGCACGTCCGCGACGAGATGGGCAAAGTGGTTGTCGGCCAGAACGAAATCAGAGACCAATGTGTTATTGCATTGCTGTGCCGGGGGCACGTTTTGCTGGAAGGCGTTCCCGGCATTGCGAAGACCTTGATCGTGAGAACCCTCTCGCGCTTGATGCGGCTGAGTTTTCAGCGTGTTCAGTGCACGTCCGATCTGATGCCGGCTGACATCGTCGGCACAAATGTGTTGAACATGGCAACCGGCACATTCCAACTTCACCAGGGGCCAGTGTTCACAGACTTACTTCTGGTCGACGAGGTGAATCGCATGCCTCCGCGCACCCAGGCAGCGCTGCTGGAGTGCATGGAAGAACATCAAGTGACGATCGATGGCGTGGGTAATCATCTTTCTCGATTCTTTACCGTCTTCGCCACACAAAACCCGGTTGAATTCGAAGGAACATACCCGCTTCCGGAAGCTCAGCTTGACCGGTTCCTGTTAAAACTTCAGGTTCCTTATCCTGGGTCGCTGGATGAAGTCCAATTACTTGCCAATGTACAGAACGGATTTGAATCTCGCGAACTGGATAAGGTGGATTTGAAGCCGATCGATGCAGGATTACTGGAGCAGGCCCAGCAGGAAATCAAGTCCGTCACGGTAGAGGAGGCGCTGTTCAGTTACATCGTACAAATTGCCCGTCGCACTCGTGACTGGCCATCTTTGTCACTCGGGGCCAGTCCTCGCGCTGCCGTCAGTCTCATGGCGGTGTCGAAGGCGGTGGCTGCATTTGACGGGCGCGATTATGTAATCCCCGACGACGTCAAGGCAGCTTCGAGACCGGTGCTCCGTCATCGAATTATCATGAAGCCCGAGGCTGATCTGGAGGGCATTACACCGGACCAGGTGCTGGGCGACGTGTTGCAGGCGGTCGAGGTCCCGAAGTGAGCAACTTGAGCACATTGGTTCCGGCGGAGATCGAGGCGGCAACACTTTCCTACAAGCGCTTCGGCGTGGCGCTCGGCGACCGGTTCTTTACGCTACTTCTGCTGGGACTGCTATGGATTATTCCGGCATTCGTCGATCTACGATTTGTCTACGCCTTGCTTGCTTGGGATGGTTTCGTGATTCTGGCGTGGCTCGCTGATCTTGCGCAACTGCCGAATCCATCGAAACTCACGTTGAGACGCACGTGGCGCTCGGCGGTTGCGCTGTCGAATCCATCGGACGTTTACGTCACCCTGATCAATTCCTCCGACAAGTTTGTGCGGGCAACGGTAATCGACACGGTTCCCATGCAGTTGCGGAATGAGCCTCCAACGCTCGCGCTTAAAGCGGGAGGCAAAAGCGAAGCGACGGCGACGTACCGAATCTGTCCGGTGCAACGGGGAGATGCGAATCTGGGCGATTGTTATGTGCGTTATCAAAGCGTCTTGCACATTGCGGAGAGATGGGTTCGAGCTTCTCTGACACAGACGGTGCGGATTTATCCGAATCTGGAAGACGCCAAACGGCATTCCATTTTTCTGCTTAGAAGCCGGCAGATTGCCGTGGAGAAACGCCGTTCCCGAATGCGGGGGATCGGCCGCGAGTTTGAAAGCTTGCGCGAATACCGGCAAGGGGACGAGTATCGTGACATTTGCTGGACCGCGGCGGCGCGGCGCGGAAGGTTGGTCACACGCGTTTATCAGATTGAGCGTAGCCAGACGGTGTGGATCGTCATCGACTCCGGACGTTTGATGCGGGCGCGCGTGGGAAGCTTTAGCAAACTCGACTATGCGGTGAATTCCGCGCTGAGTCTGGCTCAGGTAGCGTTGTACTCGGGAGACCGCGTAGGACTCGTCGCTTATGGGCGGGCGATTCGTCAGCAGCTTCCCGCAGACAAAGGCAGCACGCACTTGCGGCAATTCATCGAGCAACTTGCTCTGGTGCACGAAGAAATTTCTGAGGCCGACCACCTCCACATGGCCGGGCGTCTTTTGACGAACCAGAAGCGGCGCAGCCTAATCGTATGGCTCACGGATCTAGCCGAGACTGCGATGACTCCCGACGTCATCGAAGCGGCGGGGATGATGATGCCCAAACATCTGGTCCTGTTTGTAGTCATCGGTCAACCGGACTTAGGCGAGTTGGCGAGGAAGAGACCAGAAAGCGAAACTGAAATGTATCAGGTAGCCGCTGCGCAGGAGATGGTTCACCGCCGAGAACTGCTGTTGGCTCGTTTGCGAGAACGGGGAGCGCTTGCGCTGGAAGTGGATTCCGGAGCAATTTCACCAGCGCTCGTGAACTCGTATCTACAGATCAAGGAACGAAATCAACTCTGAGCTGCCTTGGGTTCGCGTGAAAGCCCGAACAAGTAAGCTGCCAGTATCACGAACAACGCTCCGGCCATGGAGAACTTCAACGGAATGGGTAGGCCCGTTGGCGAGACGAATGCTTCGATCAAGCCTGCAATTATGAGGATGGGAATTGTGCCCACAACCAGTTGCACGGCTTCCAGCCCCGCTCGTGTCAGTGATTCTCGCCGGGGCAATAACCCTGGAAACACGAGACCCTGAGCGATCCGCAGACCCGCGCCGCCCGCAATAAAGATGGCAGGTAGTTCAAGCACCCCGTGCGGCGCCACAAAGCTCCAAAGCTGCACGCTCATCCCCGACAGCGCGCAAGCCATGCCGATGACTCCAATCAGTAGGCCGTTAAATGCCATCATGTAAATGGTGCCCAAACCTGCCGTGATTCCAAACGCAAAAGTTGTGAAGCCAACACTCATATTGTTGGTCATGATAGCGCTGGAGGCCAGCGGCTTGATGCCCACGATCGAGTGCGTCCACATTTCATGGCGGTCAATCGTCTCCACCATCTGTGGCCCCAGAATCTTCACTTTGAAGTCGGGATTCTGATACGTCAGGATCGCCCCTACCCCACCCGCGACTACAAAGATAAGGATCGACAACAGGCAATGCTTCAGATTTCGCCGAAAGGTCGCGGGGAACGTACTCCAGAAAAACGAAAACATCGCTGAAGTACTCGCCCTGCGACCCGAATAGATGGTATTGTGGGCGCGAACGAGTAACTGGTTGACGTAGCGGGCGAAGTGCACAGAACCGCGATCTTCGCGAATTGCGGCAAGATCCGCCGCCGTCTGTCGGTAAAGAAGGCTGAGTTCTTGCAGCTCAGAGCCGGTGAGCGACTTAAGGCCGTCTTGTGCGCTATGGTTCAGCAGCGTTTCTAACTTGCTCCAGTATGGCTTGCGCTTCTCCAACCAGCGAGTGGAAATCATTGTGGACTCGATATGGACTCGTATGACCAACTGAGAATTGACACCCCCGAGCAAATCGCCCTGGAGTTGCCGCTTGCCGGAATCGGTAGCCGCTTCCTCGCCTTGGCAATTGATACTCTAATTCAAAGTGTGTTTTATCTCATCACTGCACTTATATTTATATTCACACTGCCCCTTGGATCCTCCGTATTCATGTTTCTTCCGAAGTTGGTGGGGCCGGCTTTAGCCATCTTCATTCTGTTCGCCATTTACTGGGGCTATTTTGCTTTCTTCGAGTCGATCTGGTCGGGGCAAACGCCGGGAAAACGCTATGCCGGCATCCGTGTTATCAAAGAGTCAGGCAGACCAATCAACACTTTTGACGCGATCGGACGGAACCTGATGCGCGCAGTTGACGGGCTGCCGGGCATCTACGGCGTGGGCTTGGTCTGCATGATGTGTAACCAGCAGAGCCGAAGGCTGGGAGATTTCGTCGCGGGTACTGTGGTCGTACACGAGAAGCCCACCGAGGATGTGCGGCCTTCATGGAATACCTCGGACCAAGGAACGTCGGCCGCTCCAGGCCTGACACAGGTCTCGCCCGAGGAACTCGTCCTCATTGAGACCTACCTGCACCGGCGATGGGAGCTCGACAAGTACGTCAGAGTGAACACCGCAGTTCAAATAGCGGACAGGATTAAAGCAAAGACCGGGCTGCAGGCCCAGCCCCACCAGCATGTTGACGACTTTCTGGAAGAGGCAGCCAAAAAGATTCGGGATAGCGGCCAATTCCGCTAGAGAAAACTCTTAGTCCGAGTGCGCCGCACCAATCTTTGTGGGGAGTGCTTCCGTTCATCTCACGCGTTTGGCAGGTTCTCAAGAAAATCAAGGCAAGGGCTTCATAATTTTCACGACGTCGCGAGTGTAAATCCTGCCAGCAGGCGGTGGGAGCTTATCGGCGTCAAACCCAAGCTATCCAGAAACAGGCTTCTGGGAAGTGGAGATATTTCCGAGGCAAGTCTTCGTATCAGAAAATCGAGATCCCCAGCCGTCAAGCCAATTACACCCTAGCTCTCGTCTCTCGCACCCTACTGCTTGCCATGGCATACGGTTAAGACACCAATCCTATCGGCAGGTCCCATCCGCATCGGCATCGATTAACTCCGCAGGGAACATGCCGCAAGCTGCAATGAGCCTGATTCGCTTCGAAAACGACCGACTCAGAAGTCGCGGCAGCAATGCAGCAGTTTGGGCGCTTTCTCGAGTATGCACCTAGTATGCACCTCGGGATGTGGAGAGAAAGCACCTGATGTGACTGATGGAA
>DATNMU010000187.1:0-10100 GCA_035602195.1 Candidatus Acidiferrum sp. | reverse complement strand
TACTTCGCTCGAAAACGAATACTACCGGGTGAAACTAAACTCTGATGGCGACGTGGCCAGCATCTTCGATAAATCTCTCGGCAGGGAACTGCTCTCCGCTCCTGCCCGCCTCGCCATCTCCTATGACAATCCCGAGCACTGGCCCGCATGGAATATGGACTGGGATCAAGAGCGGGCCGCTCCGCGCGCCTACGTCGCCGGCCCCGCGAACTTCCGCATCGTAGAAAATGGCCCCGCCCGCGTTGCCCTCGAAGTCACGCGTGAAACCGCCGGGTCCAAATTCGTACAGACCATTCGTCTCTCCGCCGGCGACGCCGGAAGGCGCGTCGAATTCGCCAACGCCATCGACTGGATCACCAAAGAATCCAACTTGAAAGCAGTTTTTCCGCTGGTCGCCTCCAACGAAATGGCCATCTATAACTGGGACATCGGCACCATCCAGCGCCCCACCGCCCAGCCCAAGAAATTCGAAGTCCCATCCCACCAGTGGATCGATCTCACCGACATGACCGGAGACTTCGGCGCAACCATCCTCACCGATTGCAAAAACGGATCCGACAAACCAAACGATCACACCATCCGTCTCACCCTCATCCGTACCCCCGGCACCCGCGGCGGTTATACCGACCAGGCCACGCAGGATCTCGGCCATCACGAATTCATCTACGGCATCGCCGGCCACTCCGCCGATTGGCGCCAATCTCAAACCGACTGGCAAGCCCAGCGCCTCAATGATCCCCTCATCGCCTTCGTAACCTCCAAACATCCCGGCGCGCTCGGTCGCGAATTGTCATTGCTCAAGGTGAGCAACTCACGCATTCGCGTCCTCGCCCTCAAGAAAGCCGAACAGACCGACGAAGTTATCCTCCGCCTTGTGGAACTCGACGGCAAACCGCAACCCAATGTCCGCGTTTCCTTCAATACCCCAATCACCACCGCCCACGAAGTCAACGGACAGGAGCAACTCATCGGCAGTGCCGCGGTGAATGACGGCGCTCTGCTCACCTCATTTTCCGCATATCAACCCCGCACCTTCGCTCTTCGCTTAGCCGCGCTCCATGTCCAACTCCCGCCCGTGCACTCGGCGCCGCTTGCTCTGCGCTATAACCTCGCCACCGCCACCAACGATGGCGCAAAATCACGAGCCGGATTCGACGGCCACGGCAACTCTCTCCCCGCCGAGATGCTGCCCGCCCAAATCACTTTCAACAATGTGCCATTCCAGCTCGCCCCCGCGAACACCCGGAACGCGCTCATTCCGAAAGGCCAGACCATTGCTCTACCGGAAGCCGCCTATAACCGCCTCTACATCCTCGCTGCCTCCGCAGACGGCGATCAGCCAGCCACTTTCAAACTCGGCAATACCCCCATCGATCTCAACATCCAAAACTGGGGCGGCTTCATCGGACAGTGGGACGATCGCACCTGGTCCTCCAAAGACACCTCGCACGACGATTATGGCGAGATGCTTGGAATCACCCCCGGCTACATCAAACGCGCCGACCTCGCATGGTACTGCTCGCATCATCACAACGCCGCTGGCGAAAACGTTCCCTATCGCTATTCCTATTTATTCGCCTATCCCATCGAAGTGCCGCCGGGCGCAAAGTCGATCACCCTGCCCGACAACGACAAAATCCGCATCTTCGCCATCTCTCTCGCCGAAGAAAATCCCGCGGCAAATCCCGCGCAACCTCTCTATGACGTGCTCCCTCCGCCACCCATTTCGCATTGACTGCATGGCCGTCAACGGAACGCGTGGCTCGGCGCCCTATTAGAAATGCTCCTTATCCTCGCTTGAAGTACTGCACCGCCCGCTCATGCTTCTGCGCCGCCGCCCGCGAAGCAAAAGTCCCCAAATTCTTTCTCTTCCCCGTCTTCGCATCTTTCTTGCGCGAATAAAGCCGATATTCCCCGGATTGTAATTTGCGAATCATGAAAAAAAGATGCACCTTGTTCACTCGCGGTTGGCAAAAAAGAAGGGGCGCCGAAGCGCCCGATTTCCTTCGTGTTCTTTGTGTCCTTACTGGTTTACCGGTTTGCGGTTTTATCCGTGTTCATCCGTGCAGATACGTGGCCAATCTCACACCACAAAATACTTCGCCCCCTGATGATGCACCACCAGCGCCGACGTCGACTGCTCCGGCTCCAGCAAAAACCCCGAAGTCAATCTCACGCCCACATTCTCCTCCGGCTTCAGCAGCACAAACAACTTCGTCTGGTCCTCCAGATTGGGGCACGCCGGATACCCAAACGAATACCTCGATCCGCGATACTTCTGATGAAATAAATCGCGAATCGCCGGAGCATCCTCGCCCGCAATCCCCAACTCCTCCCGCATCGTTTTATGATGCAGCTCCGCCAGCGCCTCCGCCGTCTCCACGCTCAGCCCGTGCAGATACAAATACTTCGTATACTCCCCGCCCTCAAACAACTTCTGCGTCTCCACCGATGCCTTCGCCCCAATCGTCACCAGCGAAAACCCAATCACATCCATCTTCCCGGACTCCTTCGACGCAAAGAAATCCGAAATACAAAGCCTCCGCCCCTCCCTCTGCCGCGGAAACGTAAACCGCAAAATCTCCGTCTTGGATTTTGTCATCCCGAGCGAAGCAGGATCGTTCGCTTGCGAACGATTCTGCGAAGTCGAGGGACCTGCTGTTAAGCCGCTACCATCGGTCCCTGCAGCTTCATACACCACCACATCATTCCCATCCCCCTGGCAGGGAAAATACCCGTACACAACCTTCGGCTCAAACAATCCCGACTCAGCCACCTCTTCCTCTATCTTCTTCTTGATCGGCTTGAACTTCTCCTCCACCAGCCGCACATAATCCGCCTGGGATGCCGTCTTCAACTGCCACTGATTCTTGAACAGCGCCGTCTCGTTGATATACGGAAACACTTCCCGCACATCATATTTCTTCACCCGCACTCCCCAGAACGGAGGCTCGGGAATATTCGGCGCGTCCGTCACAACCGTGCTCCGCTCCGCAAACACCGGGCCCGTTTCTTCGTCAATCGCGGCCGCCTTCGCGTACTCCTTTACCGTGCGCCCATCCTTCAGCCGCGCCTCGCGAGCTCCATCCGTCGTAATCAGATCTTCCATCACGTGCAGCCCGGCAAACGCGTCCTCCGCGTAAAACACCGCGTTCGCATACTCCCGCCGCAAATCGTCTTCCACATACTTTCGCGTCAAAGCCGCGCCCCCGCAAATCACCGGGAACTCCAGCTTCTGCCGCTGCAAATCCTGGATCACATATTTCATCTCCAGCGTCGACTTCACCAGCAACCCGCTCAGCCCAATCGCATTCGCGCCATGCTCCTGCGCCGCGCTGATAATCTTGTCCCCCGGCTGCTTAATTCCCAGATTCACCACCTTGAATCCATTGTTCGACAAAATAATATCCACTAGATTCTTTCCAATATCGTGGACATCACCCTTCACCGTCGCCAGCACGATCGTCCCCTTCTGCGATCCGCCCTCCTTCTTCTCCATCTTCGGCTCGAGGTAAGCGACCGCCTGCTTCATCACTCCCGCCGAATCGAGAACCGAAGGCAACTGCATCTTGCGCGCGCCAAACAAATCTCCCACCGTCTTCATCCCATCGAGCAACACTGTATTAATCAATTCCAGCGCCGAATAAGAACCCAGCGCCTCTTCCAGCAAATCCTCCAGCGACTTCTTGTTCGCCCCTTCACCAACTGATTTCTCTCCATTGATAATGGCGAACTTCAGCTTGTCCTCCACCGATAGCATATCCACATGCGCCGTCGTCGACGCCGCCGGCTTGCCCTTCAGCCCGGCAAAATGATTCATGTACTTCTGCAGCGGATCGCCGTCCGACGCATCCCGGAAAATCAGCTTCCGTGCCAGATCCACTTCTTCCTGCGGAATCTTGTACAGCGGATAAATCTTCGTGTAGTTCACGATGGCCATATCCAACCCGCGGTTCACCGCTTCATGCATAAACACAGAATTCAGCACCCGCCGCGGATACGCATCCAGCCCAAACGAAATATTGCTCACCCCCAGAATCGTCTTGACGTCGGGCAATTCTTTCTTAATCTTTTCCACCGCCTTCAATGTCTCGATCCCAGCGTTGCGGTATTCTTCCTGCCCAGTCGAGATCGGCAAAGTGAGCGCGTCAAAAATCAGGTCCGTCCCGTCCAGCCCATACTTCTTCGTCGCCAGATCGAAAATCCGGTGCGCGATCGCCGCCTTCTTCTCCGCCGTCAGCGCCATTCCATCTTCATCAATCGTCAGCGCAATCACCGCCGCGCCGTAACGCTTCGCCATCGGCAGCACCAGCGAAGTTCGCTTCTCTCCATCCTCCAAATTGATCGAATTAATAATCGCCCGCCCCGGAATCCGCTTCAGCGCCTCTTCCACAACATCCGCCTCGGTCGAATCCACCAGAATCGGCGCCGGAACCCGCGTCGCAATTCTTTCCAGAATGGTCGAGACATATCCCTTCTCATCCTCTCCCACAATCGCGCAGCACAAATCCAGCATGTGCGACCCTTCGTTTACCAACTTCTTCGCCAGCGCCAGAATGTCGTCGTACTTCTTCCCCTGCACCAGCTTCCGAAAGTGCTCCACGCGCGTCGTCGTATTCATTTCTTCCGCGACGATCAGCGGCTTCGGTTCCAGATCGAGCGGTACGGACGTGTAAGCGCTCGATGCCGCTCCCACCCGCTTCACTTCGCGCTTCGCCGGCTCCACTCCCGAGACCGCATCCACCACCGCCTTCAAATGCTCCGGAGTCGTTCCGCAACATCCCCCCACAATGCGAATTCCGTAATCCACCACAAAATGCTTGTGATACTCCGCCAGTTCCTGCGGAGTCAGCTTATAAACCGCGTGTCCGCCTTCATTGTGCGGAAGTCCCGCATTGGGCAGCACGGAAATTTCCTTCGTCGAGTTCAGCGCCAAATACCGGACCGCATCATTCATCTCCTTCGGTCCCGTTGCGCAGTTCAGCCCGAGAATGTCCACCTCAAATGGCTCCAAAGCCGTCAGCGCCGCCCCAATCTCAGTCCCCAGCAACATCGTGCCGCTTTCTTGAAGCGTCACTTGAACTGTTACTGGCAGCCGCTTGCCCGATTTCCGCATCGCATCCAGCACGCCAATGGTTGCAATCTTCGCCTGCAGCAGATCCTGGCAAGTCTCGATCAGCAGCACATCGACCCCGCCCTCAATCAACGCCGCCGCCTGTTCCTCATACGCCGCAGCCATCGCTTCAAAACTGATGTGCCCCAGCGACGGCAGTTTCGTCGTCGGCCCCATCGATCCCGCCACAAACCGCGGCCGCTCTTTCGTCGAAAACTGTTGCGCAACTTCCCTCGCCAGTTGCGCCGCCTTCACATTGATTTCGCGCACTCGATCCGGAAGCTCAAACTCCGCCAGCACAATGCGCGACCCGCCAAACGTGTTGGTCTCCACAATGTCGCAACCAGCCCGGAAAAAATCCGCGTGAATATCCCGAATAATGTCAGGCCGGCTCAGCACCAGAACTTCGCTGCAATTCTCTTTGCCCCAATAATCGTCGAGCGTAGGATTGCGCGACTGAATGTTGGTCCCCATCGCGCCGTCATAAACCACCACGCGCTCTTTTACAGTTTGTAAGAAATCGCTCATCGAAAAATATTTGCCTCTTTATCGATCCGTGTCGATCCGCGTAAATCCGTGGCCAATATTCGTTTTCCCATGCACAAACGCCGGCCCCGAGGACCGGCGTCTAAACCATCAGTTCTCCCGAATTTCTAACTTCCCGCCACCATCTCCTTGGGAGCACCACCGTCCACGTCGGCCTGATTGAACACCACGTTCGCTCCCATGTGTGCTGGCCGGGCGGCCAGCATTTGCTCCTTGCGGTAAACCAGATTGCTGGCGTTGAACGTTGCCAGCTCAAATCCATGCCCATGCGTAATCGCATCCGTCGGGCACGCCTCCACGCAATATCCGCAAAAGATACATCGGTTGTAATCGATGTTATAAACCTTCGCGTAGCGTTCGGCGCCGCTTACTCGGTTTTCAGCCGTATTGTCGGCGGCTTCGATGTAGATGCAATTCGACGGGCAGTTGGCCGCGCACAGAAAACATGCAACGCATTTCTCCAACCCGTTCTCATCGCGCTGCAGAACGTGAGCCCCGCGAAACCGCGCCTCAATGCGCGCCCCGCGCAGCGGACCCTTCCCGTCAGGATAATTCTCCACCGTCGTCGGCTGGAACATCTCCATAAAGGTGATGCTCATCCCCTTCGCGATGGCAGCAATGTTTTTCAAAACCGGCATACCTCTCTAGTATACCGGATGCACCCATACACGGCTCTGCCAGAACGACACGCCGCGCTCCGCCAGCCCAGCCACAAACTCTTCTCTTTCAAGAAACTCGTGGAGCGGCGGACGCCCTCGTCCGCCCTGGGCGTGCCCCCGTTCCAACGCAAACATTTGCGCGTTCTATAGAAAAAGGTAGCTCACTGGTTAGGCCTAAGGATGCCCCGTTTCGCCAACACCAGAATCGCACTGGTATCCCAAACCACCCGATCTAGTCAGGACCGAAACGCTGCCATATTGCACAGCGCTCCAACTATGTGCGCCAGCAGAGCAGCGAGTACCAGCGGCAGGAACAAGGCAGCCGCGGTAATCGGGCATCCGCTGCCGTACTTCATCGAAAACCCACCAAACACCGCAGCCCACGCGCCCAGCGACACTGGAGCGGCATCGCTCGACGTCCACGTCTTGTCGGCGAAAGCCAAAACGGCAAATGGCAGCGCCGAGATCAGGCAAAACTTCGCGAGCGGCCAGCCGCCCAAATTCACTTCCGCCGTTCCGCTGAGAATTCCATGCAGGTAGATCGAGTAGATGATCGCCAGTACGCAAAACAAGCCGAGATACTGCTGCGCCCTTCGCTGGCCCAGCCCAGCCGCTTCCGTCACTGCGATCAATCTGTTCATAAATAGGTCCGACGGCGGCCTCTCACGGTCAAGCTAGGTCTAAAAGATCAACCTATAGTCCACTCGGCGGTTTCCCAAGGTATCGTTCGGAGATGGCCTTCCGCGGCAACTCCCAGCCACCCTTGACCAGCGAATTCAAGTTTTAATGATCCCAGTCGATGGATCAGAAGACATACCGTCCATTGGACGGGCGTCGCGTGCATTCCCATGGCATCAACCGGTTTTGGTCCCGGCAGAGAGCGCTCGATCTCCGAGCGGCTGCAAGCCGCTACCGATGAACTTCAGAAGCTGGAGAAGATGGTGCTCTCCGGCGATTGTGCCCCGCGAGTTCTCACCGAATTCCGCGGCGCCGTTGACAGCATTCGCCAAACCGCCTGGGCCGTCCAGCAGTGGACCGTGCTGCAATCCCAAAATCGCGATCCCTACTCCGTGCTCGGCATACTCTCGGAAGAGCGCGTGCGCCGAGCCACGCAGCTTTCCAGAGATCTGCGCCTCGACCTGGAATCTCTGGAATTAAGTGTAGAAACAGAAGGTCTGGACAAACTGTTCCAGGCGACCAAAGCCCTGTACGACCGCCTGGCTCCGCTATTCCGAAACAATGTGTCCTGACTTAGTTCACCTTCGTGCCCTCAGTGGTTCAAGGTTTTCGATCCGCGGGAGCGCCTCAGTCGCAGTAAAGCAACTAGCCCTTCAGCCCAATCGCGGCCGCTTCCAGCTGCTCGTGAACTTCACCCGCCCGTCGCAAAGCCGATTGCACGTTGTCGCAAATATTTTCCGCGCCCACCACTTCTTCAAACTCCGCCTGATGAATCAGGCTGGCGGGCTGCTCGCGCGCCCCGCAAAGTATCAAACTGCGATTCGTCGCCTGCAGCGTTCGAGCTACTCCTTCAATCGCAAATAGTCCGGTGGCGTCGAGCGCCGTCATATTGCGCAGCCTCAGAATCACCACCGGCGGAAGAGTGTGTAGATCCTGCGTCACCGCATTGATTTTATCCGTGGCCCCAAACAGAAACGGCCCGTGAATCCGGAAAATCGTCACGTAATAAGGAATGTCCTTGTCCTGCAGAATGTGCATGCGTCCATCTTCCACATACTCTTCCGTGACTTGTGAAACTGTAGTGGTCGCGGCAACCCGGCTGATGAACAGCAGCGCCGCCAGAATCATCCCCGCCTCCACCGCCACCGTGAGATCGGCGAACACGGTAAGCGCAAAAGTGACCAGCCATACGCTGATATCCGTCTTCGTCAGCTTCAGCAGCTGCGGAATCTCCATCCACTCGCCCATGTTGTAGGCCACCACCATCAGGATTCCAGCCAGTACCGCCAGCGGCACATGGCTCACCCACGGCGCTGCAAAGAGCAGAATGCACAACAGTGTGAGCGCATGAATCATCCCAGCTACCGGCGACTGCGCTCCGGCGCGGATGTTCGTTGCCGTGCGCGCGATTGCGCCCGTAGCTGGCAATCCTCCAAACATGGGTGAGACAACATTGGCGAACCCCTGCCCAATCAGTTCCACATTCGGATTGTGATGGTCGTTGCTCATCCGGTCCGCCACCACCGCCGACATCAGCGATTCGATGGCCCCCAGCATCGCAACCGTAAGCGCTGGCCCCAGTAGCCCATGGATCAGATCGGCGTGGAAGTGCGGAATTTCGAAATGCGGCAATCCACCGGGAATTCCATGAAACCGCGACCCAATCGTCTCCACCGGCAACTTAAAAATGACGACGGCGGCGGTGCCCAGCAGAAACGCAACAATGGCGCCGGGGATCCGATTGGAAACCGCGCGGCACACGATCATGATCAGAACCGTGCCCACTGCCAGCCCAGTCGCCGTGTAAGAAAGCGTATGGAAGTTTTCCCCCAGAGCCTTCAGCCGCAGCCAGAAGACCCCGGGAACTTTATCGAGATGCAGACCAAAGAAGTCTTTTACCTGGGTGCTGGCGATCAGAATCGCAATGCCGTTAGTGAAACCAATTACCACCGGCCGCGGGATAAATTTTACCGCCGTCCCCATCCCGGTAATGCCCATGATCATCAGGAGAATTCCCGCCATCACGGTGCACATGAAAAGTCCATCCACACCGTGAACCGCCACAATCCCGGAGATCACTACCACGAAAGCGCCGGTCGGCCCCCCGATCTGGGCCTTTGACCCGCCGAGCAGCGAGATTAAAAATCCGGTGACAATCGCGCAGTAAATCCCTGCCTGCGGCGTAAGCCCAGAGGCGATCGAGAAAGCCATGGCCAAAGGCAACGCAACCAGCCCCACCGTGATTCCCGCGATCAGGTCATGCCGGAATTTTTCGCCACTGTAATCCCGCAGACAAAGCACGGACTTCGGAAGCCAGCGTTCCTCAATGAAAGTACTTCCCATTTTCCTATTATCAGCCCGCGATCGCCGGAACAAAGAGAATTGCGCAGAGACGAACAAACTAAGGAACATGCCCTCAGCAACGGAACTTCATAAAACGCAACCTCGTAAAAAGAGTCATCCTGAGCGTAGCGACCGGTTCGCGCTTAGCGAACCGGCTGCGCAGTCGAAGGATCCCTTTCAGCTTTGCAGACCCACAAGCCTCAACAGTAATTCACACCACGAACCCGTAGCACCTTGGATTCCCGCGCACCGGGGAAGCCGCTTGACCGGCGATTTACGCCTCCTCCACCAACTACTCCCCGAATCCACGCATCCTAGCCCGGCATGCGCAAACTCACCCTGATACTTTTACTCCTCGCAACCTCCCCGCTCTTCGCCCAAAAACGCGTCGAACTCGGTATCTTCATCGATTACTGGAACATCTCCCAAACCAGCACCAGCAACTTCGGACTCGGCGCCCGCTTCGGCTACCGCATTCATCACAACGTATTCATGGAAGGCGAACTGGCCTACGACTACGGCATTAGCTTCGACGAAGCCTACCGCAACATCGCCAACGGAAATCTCGCCGCCATCGAACACACTTCGATCGGCGTCACCCATGGCCTCGTCGGTCCCAGGCTTCAACCCTCCGGCGGCGGATTCCGTCCCTTCCTCACCCTCAAAGCCGGCTTCATGGATTTCCGCCTCAGCCCCAGCCTGCTCCCCTACAGCAACCTCGCCAGCACCATCCTCGGCCTCCGCACCAGCAACCTGAACGC
>DATNMU010000186.1:0-4664 GCA_035602195.1 Candidatus Acidiferrum sp. | reverse complement strand
CGGTCCGGCTTGCTGCGCTTCGATGGGGTTCGATTCGTTCCGTGGACTTCTCCAGATGGAAAGCATCTACCGTCCTCTGATATCAGCTTTCTTTTGGGGGCGCGCGATGGGAGTCTGTGGATCGGGATGGAAGGTGGTCTGAGCCACTGGGACAAGCAGCACCTGACCAATTATCTCGTCAAGCCGGAACGCATCAATTCCATTATCGAAGATCGCAACGGAACGGTCTGGTTCGTGCGTTCCCGATTGAGCGAAGCGGTCGAGGGAGGTCTCTGCCAGATCATCGGCACAGGAATGCGGTGCTATGGCAAGGCAGATGGAATGTCGGGTTCAGACGGCGCCGGGACTCTGGTCGAGGACACCCTGGGAAACCTTTGGATCGGGAGCGACACAGCGGTTGTCCGCTGGAAACCAGGCTCATCCAGCACGTTCGTCTTGGGGGACTTGAAATCGAAGGAAGGGATAGATAGCGTAAGGGGCCTTGCCGCCAACCCCGATGGCTCCGTATGGGTTGGAATAAATTCGCCTGGCCGGGGCTTGGGATTGCAGCAAGTGATGCAAGGCGTCTGGAAGCCATTTGTCACCCCCGAATTGGATGGCAGCACCCTGGAAGTTGGAGCGTTGTTCTTGGACAGCGAAAATGCTCTTTGGATTGGGACAGACAAACATGGCATTTACCGTATTCATGGCCGAAAGTTGGATCATTTTCACAGTGCCGATGGCCTTTCCGGCGACTCTGTGAATCAGTTCTATGAGGATCGTGAAGGCAATCTGTGGGTTGCGACATCCAACGGTATTGATTGTTTCCGCGACGTCCGAGTTGCTACCTTTTCAACCCGGGAGGGACTAGCCACGCCAGAAGTGGATGGTGTTCTCGCCGCGAAGGATGGCACTGTGTGGATAGGAGGCGATGCTGCTTTGGATGCCATTCATCAGGAGGGAGTGTCTTCTATTGAAGCGGGGAAAGGCTTACCAGGCAGTCAAGTTACATCGATGTTCGAAGATCATGCGGGCCGGTTGTGGGTCGGCGTAGATCGCACAATGTCGATTTACAAGAACGGAAGTTTCAGGACGATCGACAGGCCGGATGGCAGACCGATCGGAGTAGTTGTCGGGATGACGGAAGATGTGGACAACAACATCTGGATAGAAACCATTGGACCTCCCAGGACGCTCATTCGCATTCACGATCTTAAAGTGCAAGAAGAGTTTCCGGTGCCGCAAGTGCCTGCCGCCCGCAAAGTTGCAGCCGATCTCCAAGGCGGCATCTGGTTAGGCCTAATGAATGGTGATCTGGCACGATATCGGCGGGGCAAGACAGAAATCTATCCTTTCAAGCACGGAGAGGATTCTCGCGTAAATCAGCTCATTGTGAATTCCGATGGTTCGGTATTAGGAGCAACACCGCTAGGGGTTGTTGCATGGAAGGAAGGAAAACAGCAGACCCTCACAATCCGGAACGGCCTTCCCTGCGATACGGTGTATGCACTCATTCAGGACAGCCAAGGTGCTCTTTGGCTATACACACAGTGCGGGCTCGTCGAAATTGCAGAAACAGAAATGCAACGATGGTGGGCACAGCCTGACATCAGAGTGCAGCTTAAGACTTTTGATGCATTTGATGGTGTGCAACCGGGCCGCGCTCCTTTTGGGGGAGCCGCAAGATCTCCCGATGGACGGCTGTGGTTTGCAAATGGTGTTGTGCTGCAAATGATCGATCCGGATCGTCTGAATGGGAATGCATTACCTCCGCCGGTGCACGTTGAAGAGGTTGTTGCCGACCGAGAGAACTACTCTCTCAACAGAGAACTTCGTCTTCCTCCGCTAACGCGTGATCTCGAAATTGACTATACGGCGCTGAGCTTTGTGGTCCCGCAGAAAGTGCGCTTTCGCTACAAACTGGAAGGCCGCGACACAGCCTGGCAGGAACCAGGAACAAGGCGGCAAGCTTTCTATACTGATCTTCGTCCAGGAAAATACAGGTTTCGCGTGATCGCATGTAATAACGATGGCGTCTGGAACGAGGCCGGCGCCACGTTGGACTTCAGCGTCGCGCCGTCGTGGTATCAAACAAACTGGTTCCGGGGTCTGTGCTTTGTCTTCGCAGGCTTCATCGTATGCGCTATGTACCGACTACGCGTGCTGAAGATTTCTAGAGCCGTCACCGCCCGCTTCGACGAGAGATTGGCGGAACGCACTCGCGTGGCGCGCGAACTCCACGACACCTTTCTCCAGACCATCCAAGGCAGCAAGTTGGTAGCCGATGATGCCCTAGACCCGTCCACCGATCCCGTCCGCATGCGTCGAGCCATGGAACAGCTATCCGCCTGGCTCGGACGAGCTACACGGGAAGGACGGGCTGCGCTGAATTCTCTGCGCTCGGCAACAACACAGACAAACGACCTGGCGGGAGCTCTCCGGCGCGTAACCGAAGACGGCCTAATCCCCACCTCTATGGCAGTTACATTTTCCGTGATCGGCGATGCCAAAGAAATGCATCCCATCGTCCGCGATGAAGTCTATCGCATCGGTTACGAAGCCATCCGCAACGCATGTATGCATTCGGGGGCAAGTCAATTGGAAGTGGAGCTCAGATACGCCAAAGACCTTGCTCTGCGTGTGGGTGATAACGGCACAGGCATTGACCCCGCCATCGCGGATAAGGGGAAGGATGGACACTTCGGCCTGCAAGGGATGCGAGAGCGTGCCGCTCGCATCGGCGGCAATCTCAGTATCGGCAGTTCCTCGAACTCGGGAACCGAGATTAAGCTAATAGTCCCCGGAGGCATCATCTTCCGAAAAACTGGGCCCGTTCGACGGTCTTTGTTTACAAGGATAAGAGCCCTTTTCGCCGAACAGACCAAACCTCGAATCTGAACGGATCGCGATTCCAAGAGTTTCACCTCACCCGCCATCACACCTGTAGAAAAATCTAGGCTGAATTCTATGGTTTCTGAGGTTTTCAGAAATTCAGGACGCGAATACCGTGTCGACATAGCAACAGGCAGTGGAGGAGGAAGTTACCCGTCCGACAGCCGTCCCGTTCTCACAAAGTCTTGGCGAAAAGACAAGGTGACTCGTGTTCCGTTCCAACAAGCCGAAGATCGCGGATTTCCGAGCCGAATATGCAACACCTGTTGACTTCTGCGACCTATTTAGAGACGCCATGAAACATTTATACCTGCTCGCATTTTTATTGACCGCAAATCACGCCGAATCTGAGCAGTGCTTTGTGTCGACAGTCGAGAAGGCTTTCAAAGAACAAGCGGTGTTTAAGGAATGGGTTCGATCTCGGATAAAGCGCACGATGATCGAGAACGCGATCAAGATTGTTTCACCTGCGTTAGCGCGAAACGGTCAACGACGAGAGCTCTGGAGCGCGGGGCAACGCGACACACAAAGAGAATACGAAATCGATAGCGTGACCAAACTGGCCGCCTTCGAGCGCTTCGTGTTTGTCATGTCCATTTTGGAGCGCTATTCAAATTGGGACTGCGCTCTGTTGCTGGGATGCAACGTGAACCAAGTAGCAGAAGCGCGACTGGACGCTTTGCGCCGACTTCCAGACCTCGCCGTGCATGTTTCGCGGGGCAATAGACAGCCAACGCCTCGACTAGGATTCACGGCCTAAGTGTGAGTGGTCAGACCCATCGAGCTTTCAGTAGAGCTGAACGAGCGGAGGAGCGTTTCATGAGCCATCACATGACACAGTTTGATACTTGGAAAGAGGCTCGGGCGGAAAACCAGTTGCGGACTGCGATGCTTGACTCCGTGACGCATGAGCTGCGCACACCCCTGACTTCGATCAAGGCCTCTGTCACGGCACTGCTCACCAATTCGCGTTTGCGACCCTCACAGCGCAACGACCTCCTCACCGTAATCAACGAGGAGGCGGACCGTATGAACCAGCTCGTTGGTGAGGCAGTGGAGACTGCACACCTAGATGAAGGCGTGAAACTCGACCTGAAGCCGCATGCGATTGAGAAGATCATCGATGCTGCTAGGGAAGAGTGCAGGACGCTGCTCGGATTACGTTCGATTTCCGTTCAATTGCAACCGGAGCTACCAGCTGTGTACGCCGACCTGAGAGTAGCTAAGAAGGCGTTGGTGCAGTTGCTGGGAAACGCGGCCAAATATTCGCCGCCCGATGCGCCGATCACCATCACGGCCGAGTTGAATGGAAAGTTTGTGATGACGAGCGTGGCCGACCGGGGCTGCGGGATTGACGATTCCGAACAAACCTTGATTTTCGAGAAATTTTATCGCGGAAAGGACCACCGCTACGTGGTCGAAGGAACTGGAATGGGATTGCCCATTGCGAGCGCGATTATCAAGGCGCACGGAGGCTCGCTGTGCGTTGCAAGCAGGCTTGGTCAAGGCTGCAGTTTCTCTTTTACTTTGCCGATCGATCCGCAGCTATGAGGGGCAAGCCGCCAATTCGCACAAAGGATGCCAAAAATGAGTAATTCAATAACGCCTATTTCGCGCCGCGACGTTCTAATCGGCGGTGCCGCCGTGGTAGCCGCCACGGGAATCCCCTTAACGGTTTTCGCCGGTCAATCCAAGCCTGCGAGCGCTCCCGCTCCGCAGAGAAAAAATCAAGGAGAAGCTCATATGAATACAGTCATAACCAAAGATGGGACTACGATCTATTACAAAGATTG
>DATNMU010000185.1:0-14761 GCA_035602195.1 Candidatus Acidiferrum sp. | reverse complement strand
TCTCTTTATTAAGCGTGACGGCGGCAACCGCGCCGCCCGTGCGCGAATTCTCCGGCCCGCGCACCACCCAAGCCGCACCCTCACCGCAAACTCAACCCAGCGATACTCCAGCTTCGCAAAGCACCGAACCCACTCAACCTGTCGACTCCACAAAGCCAGCTAAGCCGTCTCCGCACCCGGCTGTCCACTCCAGGAAAAAAGTCCCCTGCTCAAATTCTGCAAGTCCGCTGAAAACGGCTTCCGACCCTGCGCCCGCAACCGCGCCATCATCCCATCCCTGTCCGCCCCCCAAGAAAGTTGTCCACAACGGCGGATCCGACGAACCCAGCATTCAACTCGTCGGCGGCACCGCTGCCGACCAAGCCTCGCACCAGCATTCCACCGCGCAACTCACCGCCGCCACGGAAAACAACCTCAAACAGCTCGCCGGACGCCCACTCCCCGCGAACCAGCAAGATATGGTCAATCAAATAAAACAATTCATGGACCAATCCAAGGCCGCCGTCGCCGCCGGCGACTCAGCCCGCGGCCACAACCTCGCCCAGAAAGCTCACTTGCTTTCTGAAGAACTGGTTAAGCCCTCGAAATAATCGGATGAGGAATGCTCATGTGGGGACAGCTGCTATGCTCATGCGGGGACAGCCACTATGCTCATGTGGGGACAGCCGCCCTCGGCTGTCCTGTCGAGCGAAGCTCGACGATTCTAGGCCATCGCCGGCACACTGAGGCCAACCAGTTCCGTATCCCAAGCGGCCACAAGCAGCGGCGCAGTCTATCTAACTCGCTTTAATTTTGGCAGGCGTATTCGCTCTGTCGCTTTGCGGTGGCTTGATCACAATCGTGAGCACATAGCATTCCCTATGCACCGTCTTGCCTTGGTCATCGGTTGAGGCGGTTTCGATGTCTACCGGCTTCTTGCAGATTGAGCAATGTACCTGAAACTGGTGGGCGCTTTTCACTGGACACCTCCCGGACAAAAGAAGAGGAGTTTCTTAAAGAAATTCTAGGAACATAAAGGTTGTGTTTTCAAGTAGAAATTTTATGTACGGTGCCGCACACAACGATGAAACCGTATGCATTCCTTTAGAAGATGCCACTTCCATTATGAACCGACGGCGGTTACCATCAACCAGAACGGCTCATCTTGTGATCTTCGCTTCCTCCACCGTTTGTCCGCGAAAGTGCCTCTCGTAATCCAGAAACCAGATCAGAAACGCCACACCCAGCATGGGCAAGATCAGCCATACCTTGATGGTCCCAAAGTCCCCTAGAATCGTCGCCGCGCCCACTACCGCCAACACGTTGCGCAGCGAATCCAGCGCCGCGTCTCGATGCAATCCTTTTCCCCACGCAACCCCAGCCTTCCACATGTTAATCATTTTCTTCTTCTGCCTCCGGCGTTCACAAACTCAGTTCGGCCGCCGCTCATGACTTTGATTCTGCACCACCACTCCTCCCTCAATCTTCGGGATTCCGAAATGCCCGCCCAGATGGGACAAATCAACCGGGCTGATCGACCCGCTCACCACAATAAAATTCACTTCATTCGCCCTCGCCAGCAAAATCGCAACATCGCTGATCGCGTTGTTATCCCAACGAACCCACAGATTACTCTCCCCCGAACCGTCACTCTTGTCATGTTTGTTCATCACTCGCTTCCAACCCGCTGCCTTGTACTCGTCGTTCACCGCGCTCAGCGCACCCGGATCGTACTGCCACGCGTCCGCAAAATGAAACCGGTGTACCGAGATTCCGCTCACCCCCGCAATCACGCGCCGCAGATCCTCGTTATCCGGATCGAGCTTCGAAGCCAGCACCAGCATGGAGTGGTCAAACGAAAATTCATTCTTCGAGGTCGCACTCTGCTGCAGCGCCTGAATCCCCTGCGGAATCCAGATGCTCTGCTGCTGCGCTTCAGAAACTCTAACCGCGGAAATGGCAAGCAAAACTACAAACACGCTGGAAATCAGCTTCATGAGAGGCCCCTCAATAGTTAGACAAGATTCAGCCCCAAGCCCCGAGCCAGAATCCCTTTAGCCATAAGAACCCAGCACGCCTAAATTAGTTGTCCGAAAAATTCACAACCCCAAATGTGGAAATGCGCGTGTAAAAAATGTGGGGACAGCCGCCCTCGGCTGTCCGTCGAGCGCAGCTCGATCGTTCTTCTTTCCGCCGAGATACTCCCACCACCGCTCCCTCAGATTGACAATTCCCTTCCTCCGCCCTACCGTTTCCACTTTGGATTTGCCGGAGGCTTTCCTATGGTTCGCACAAGCAGTTCCCAATTCATAACGCTGTGTATCATCAGCGCTCTCTGCTTTTTACCCGCAATCACTGCACAAAATGGGCCGCGACAGCTCGGCATCTTCGAAAATCACTCCGATATCGGCTCCGCGCCCAAACCCGGCTCCGCGCACTACGATGCCACAAGCCACACCTACACTCTCGCCAGCCGCACCGAAAACACTTCATCAACCTCCGACGCCCTTCAATTCGTATGGAAGCCGGCATCCGGGGACATAGCCCTAACCGCAGACATCACCTTCTTCAGAAAAGCCAACGACTCCCACGACCAAGCCGTCCTCATGTTCCGCCAAACCCTCGACCCCGATTCGCCCTACGCCGCCGCGTCCCTGAACAGCGACGGCGCATCCGCCCTTCAATTCCGGGAATCCGAAGCCTCCTCCACCCACGAAATTCAATCGAACATCACTTCGCCCCACCGCCTGCGCATCGCGAAACGCGGCGACTTCATCTACCTTTTTCTGGCCGCCGCCAACGACCACCTCGGTCCCTCCGGCGCGTCCATCAAGCTCGCGCTGCACGAACCCTATTACATCGGCATCGGCATCTTCCCGCACAATAAAGATGTCGTCACCAAAGCTGCCTTCTCCAATCTCGAACTCTCCACTCCCGCCGCCAGCGCCGCCCCTCCCGTTCTCCACAGCACGCTCGAAACCGTCTCCATCGCCTCCACCGACCGCCGCGTCATCTACACCGACGCCAGCCACTTCGAAGCCCCCAACTGGATGCGCGACAACTCTTCCTTCCTATTCAACCGGGACGGTCGCATTCTTCGCCTCCCCGTCACCGGAGGCACGCCCTCGACCATCGACACCGGCGAGCAAATTCACTGCAACAACGACCACGGCATTTCTCCCGACCAGCACTGGCTCGCGATCAGCGACTCGTCTCAACCAGACAACGGATCGAGTGTCTACATCGTCCCAATCACCGGCGGCATGCCGCGCCGCATCACGCAGAATTCTCCTTCCTATTGGCACGGCTGGTCGCCCGATGGCAGCAAGCTCGCCTTCACCGGCCGCCGCAACGGCGACTTCGACATCTACACCATCCCCACCGCCGGCGGCGACGAGACCCGCCTCACCACCGCTCCCGGTCTCGACGACGGACCTGAATATTCCCCCGACGGCAAATATATTTATTTCAACTCCGAGCGCACCGGCCACATGCAAATCTGGCGCATGCACCCCGACGGCACCGGTCAAGAGGAACTCACCTTCGACAATTTCAACAACTGGTTTCCCCACATTTCTCCCGACAGCAAATGGATGGTCTTCCTCTCCTACGGCCCCGAAGTCACCGGCCATCCGCCCAATAAAGATGTCCAGCTGCGCCTCATGAACCTGAGCGACAACAAAATCACCGTCCTCGCCAAACTCTTCGGCGGACAAGGTACCATCAACGTACCTTCATGGTCGCCTGATAGTCAGAGAGTCGCATTCGTCAGTTATCAATTGCTGCCGCCTGAAGACCTGCAATAGAGAGGATGTCGCGAACCTGTATGATTTGTCATCCTGACAGAGAGCGTCCTTTGCGCGAACCTATATGATTTGTCATCCTGAGAGAGCGCGCCCTTTGCGCGAACGAAGGACCTATGCAACTCTTGAGCCCCGCGAACCCGTGCGTCGCGCTTGTTTTGCGAGACGCAATAATCGAGCGTTTGGGCTCGCTTCCCAATAAGAACCGATCGATCCGAGGAGATACAAACCTTTATGCGCGTCGGAGTCTTCACTCCCCTGCTATCGCAACTCTCGCTGCCCGCAGTTCTAAAAAAGCTCAAGGCGCTCCAGATCGACACCGTCGAACTCGGCACCGGAAATTATCCCGGCGACGCCCATTGCAAACTTTCCATGCTCGAAAACTCCTCCGTCCTCGCCGATTTCAAAAAAATCCTCGCCGATCACGGCGCCACCATCAGCGCTCTAAGTTCCCACGGCAACCCTCTGCATCCCCATCAATCCCGCGCCCAGCAAGACCGCGACACCAGCCGCAAAACCATCCTGCTCGCCGAAAAACTCGGCGTCACCGTCGTGGTCGACTTCTCCGGATGCCCCGGCGACTCCCCACACGCCACCACTCCCAACTGGGTCACCTGCCCCTGGCCTCCCGAATATCTCAAGCTTCTCGAATGGCAATGGAACGAAGTTGTCGCACCCTATTGGGTCGAGCACGCCAAGTTCGCCGCCGACCACGGCGTAAAAGTCGCCATCGAAATGCATCCCGGCTTCGTCGTCTACAATCCGGAGTCCATGCTCAAACTCCGCTCGATCGCTGGACCAACCATCGGTTGCAACTTCGATCCCAGTCATCTCTTCTGGCAAAGCATCGACCCCATCGCCGCCGTTCGCGTCCTCGCCGACGCCATCTTTCACGTCCACGCCAAAGACACGCAAATTTACTCCGCCAACCTGCCACGCACCGGCGTCCTCGACACCAAGTCCTACACCGAAGAGCGCGAGCGCAGTTGGATCTTCCGTACCTGCGGCTACGGCCACGGCGCTGAATGGTGGAGCGAATTTATCTCCACCCTGCGCATGTTCGGCTACGATTCCGTTCTCTCCATCGAGCACGAAGACAGCTTGCTCTCGCCGGAGGAGGGCCTCACCAAAGCCGCAACTTTTCTCAACAACATCGTGATCCGCGAGCGCCCCGGCGCCGCCTGGTGGGTTTAGTATGGCTGGGTTAACGGCGATTCGGTAACAGCAAGAAAGCAGAATGAAAACTATTAACACTGCAATCATCGGAACCGGCTTCATGGGCCGCGTGCATCTCGAAGCCATCCGCCGCGTCGAATTCGTCGAAGCCGCCGCCATCTCCGGAAGAAACATCGAAGCCGCGCAAGGTTTAGCCGAAGGCTTCTCCATTCCTACAATCGCCGCCGACTACCACGACATCCTCGCCAACCCACAAATCGACGCCGTCCACATCTGCACTCCCAACGCCCAGCATTTCTCCATGGCAAAAGAGGCGCTGCAAGCGGGCAAGCACGTTCTCTGCGAAAAGCCGCTCGCCACAACGGTCGACCAAGCCCAGGAACTCGTCTCCCTCGCCGCCAACAAAAAATTGCGAAACTGCGTCTGTCATAACCTGCGCTTCTATCCCATGGTCCAACAAATGCGCCGCATGCGCGAAGCCGGAGACCTCGGCGAAATCCTTCTCGTCCACGGAACTTATTTTCAGGACTGGCTGCTCTACGACACTGACTGGAACTGGCGCATCGATCCCAAATCCGGCGGCCCTTCGCGCACCATGGCCGATATCGGCTCCCACTGGTTCGACATGGCCGAGCACGTCACCGGGCTCAGTGTCACTTCTCTCTGCGCCGACCTGCAAACTTTTCACCGCACCCGCAAGCAGCCCAAACACTCGGCCGAGACTTTCGCAAATAAATCTCTCGGCCCGGAAAACTATCTCGAAACGCCCGTAACCACAGAAGACTGCGGCTCCGTAATTTTTCGGACGGGCGAACGCGCCCGCGGCAGCGTCACCGCCAGCCAGGTTTCCGCCGGACGCAAAAACCGCCTCAGCATCGAAATTTGTGGCACCGAGTCTTCCGTCGCCTGGAATCAGGAGCGTCCCGACGAACTCTGGATTGGCCACCGCGACGCCCCGAATCAACTTCTCCTGAAAGATCCATCCCTGCTCGATCCCGCCGCCCGCCCCTACGCCGATCTTCCCGGAGGCCACAGCGAAGGCTACGACGACACCTTCAAGCAAATCTTCCGCCGCTTCTACTCCTCAATCCGCACGCCAGACGAACATCTAGACTACCCGCAGTTCGCCGACGGACTCCGCCAACTCATCATTCTCAACGCCGTACTCGCCAGCCATCAAAAGCGAAGCTGGGTTGATCTCCCGCACTAAAAACTTTATGGAACTCCAAGCATGCTGATCCTCGCCGCCATCTTCGCCATCCTCATCTACGGAATGATCGCCGCCATGCTCGGCACGATCCTCCCCGAACTCTCGGAGCGTTTCCATCTCACCCCCAGCCAGAACGGCACCATCGCCTCGGCGCAAGCCCTCGGCCTGGTGCTCGCGTCGGTCGCCGTCGGCCCGCTGCTCGATATCGAGGGCAAAAAAATCGGCCTCGTTCTCGGCCTCGCCCTCATCTCCATTGCGCTGTTTGCCCTGCCGCGATCGCGCGGCTTTCGCAGCATCATGCTTCTTCTTTTCTTGCTGGGAATCGGCGGCGGCATCCTCGTCACCGGCGCGAACTCCTTGGTCAGCGACGTAAGCCAATCGCATCGAGCCTTCGCACTCAACCTGGTCAACCTCTTCTTCGGACTCGGCGGCCTCGCTACCCCATTCATCGCCGCCAACCTCTTCGGCAAAAACTGGGTGCGTCTGTGCTACACCATCGCCTCGCTCACCGTCATCGCGCTAATTATCCAGGCCCTCACCAAAATGCCCGGCCCCACCGGCGCCGGCGGCTTCGTTCTCGCCGAAGCCACACCCGTGCTCGCCCGTCCGCTCCTGTTTTTGATCGGACTTTTTTTATTTCTCTACATCACCTGCGAAGTCGGAACCTGGAACTGGCTCGTACGCCACCTGATCGCGCAAGGCATTCCCGAATCGCGTGCCCTCAACATTCTTTCCTTGGGATTCGCTCTCGGCCTGCTCATCGGACGCGCCGCCATCCTTCCCGTCCTCGCTCACGTCCCCGCCATCACCGTCACCCTGACCGGCTCCATCGCCATGGCCGTCACAACTTTCCTCATGCTGCGCACCACGCGCCCTGCCACCGCGACCGCGCTCGTCTTTCTCGCCGGCCTCGCCATGGCTCCGGTCTTTCCTACGACAATCGCCATCGTCGGCGACGCCTTCCCGCGCATGACCGGCACCGCCATTGGTTTCGTCATTACCTGCGGATGGACCGGCCTGGTCGTCAGCTCGCGCATCATCGGCGCGATCGCCGGCGGCGACCCCTCCCGCCTGAAAAAAGCTCTGCTGATTATTCCCGGCTCTGCCGCCCTGATGGTCGGCCTGGATCTGGTAATCCGAACTGCACTCCGATGAAGTACCGTACTACTTAGCGTCCGTGCCTGAGGACCAAGACGCCTGGCGTCTTGGTCCTATCTAAGACTTTGTCATTCCGAACGGCTTTCAGCCGCGAGGAACCTGCTGTCCTTCACAGCTCCGTAGGAGTGGGTGCCCCATAGCCTGCCCTGAGCCTGCCGAAGGGTCTCGCTGCCGTTGCGAGACATGGGATTCCCCCCAAGTTCAAGGTCTCCCCCGAACGAAAACTTGAAGAATTTTTATTGCAGTTTGTTGACCAACGGGCTATTCTGCGGCCCCAGTCTGTGTTGGGGATGCAGGCTCGAGTACGCGCAAGACCAGCTTCCAAGGCACAGCCACAACACCGTTGCAACCGAACACAACCGAGGCAGAGATTCGATGGACAGACGCTGTTTCATTAAGAACGCGGCCCTGTTGACGGTCGGTTCGGCTTTTGGATGCTCGCTGCTCAGCTGCGGATCGGACTTCGTGATACCGTGCCTGGGCCCCGCCCCGCCGCCAGTGCCAGTCCCGGGGATGACCTACATCCGGGCATCGGAGATCGGCTGCGCTCTCGATTGCGACCTGAGAGATGGACGCAATAAATATACCGGTGGCCTTGCCACTGACGATGGGCCGCGCATCAATGCGGCGATGGCTGGCGCCACGGCGGACCATCCCATCACTCTGATTATTGACGGAAGCGCGCTCATCTCGGGCCTCTTCCTGCCCGCCGGCGGATATTGGAATATCGCGGGCCTTGGTTGCGGCACCGGATTCTTCGTAAAGACAGGCGCCAATAGTGACGCCATCCACAACGGACCTCCAAATGCCGATCTGCCGTTCGATCCCGGACCGCCGGCACCTGCGCGCGGGATGAATGTTTCGCTCAGCAACTTCACGGTGAACGGCAATCAAGGAAACGGCTTTGACGGGAATTCGACCAGCGGATCGCGCCTGGGCACCAAAGTGGTCTATTACTGTGGCATCAACTTGATGAACTTAAATAACGTCAGCATTGAAAAGGTGGTTCTGGTGAGGATATCCGCCTACCACATGCGGCTTTCGAACGTCGGGAATGCGCGCGTCTCTGGATGCGTGATGAAGAGCCACGGCGCGGGCACAGACGGAGTTCATATCGACGGCCCAGCCAACGACATTGCCATTTCAGCATGCGACTTCGCGACGGACGACGACTCTATCGCTCTGAATTGTCCGGAGGGATACTCGGGCAACATCTCGCGAGTCCAAGTTAGCGATTGCACATTCAATAGCTGGTCGCTGATGCGGCTTTATACCACCAACGGTGGTCCCCTCAAGTACAGCATCGATGCAGTCAGTGTGAGCAATTGCAGCGGGATTCTTGCGGAGGCCGCTTTTTTGATCGGCTTGGCCAATGGCAGCATCCCAAACTCCATCGCCTCCCTGACTATCTCGGACTGTAGATTGACCGCCCCCACTGTACTCGCGCTCGCGGAAAATTTCGGGACCATCGCGCTCAGAAACGTTACCTTTACACCCTCTCCATCAAACGTTGTCTGGATCCCGCCTCAATCAAACCACATCTGCGCCTTTTTGCGACCGTCCCCACTCTATGGCTGGACAACGTATATAGGATCGAGTCTCTCCTTCGAAAATTGTAAAATCCAGCGGATTCCAGATATACAGGTTGCTGGCCTGATCCTGGACAACGACTCGACCATCACTAACCTGACTTTCAATGGTTTGGGGGTGCAGAATGGCGGATCAGTCTCCCCGGTGCCAAACCTGCTTAACCTCGGGCAGGCATCAATCGGACAAGTGGTTCTCAACTCCCTGGACAGCAATAACATCGATGCTCCTGTGTCGGCGGACGGATTCTCGAGCATCGGGTCCGTTTCTGGGTTTGGCGTGCTGGCAACAGGCTGGAAATTTCCCGATGCCGTGATGGCGGACGGCGTACCATACATCTCGGCGAACACAGGCTTGCCTTCGATAAAGGTGGGGGGCGTGGTTCAGCACTACGTAAAACCCTGATTTCCACCCTTGCGCATTACACCACGGACGGCGGCCGCTGCCGTTTTACCCATGTTGAGGATTTTGCATCGAGTCGAGGGGGCCCCATAGCCTCCCCTGAGCCTGCCGAAGGGTCTCGCGTCCTTTTGCGAGACATGGGATTCCACAGCCCATCCCTCTGAGGATTCTCGAAGTCACCTAAACGGACTCGACCACCTTCTTAGGCATCGCCCGGCCCGCCACCCGCTCCACACTCTTTCCACAGCTTCTCCCAATTCCACATCCCGGAGGTCACCTTCGTCGGCAGCCGGAATCCAAGTTGATGCGCCAGCATGCAAACCTGCCCGCGATGGTGCGCTTCGTGAGCCAGCATGTAGCACAGCATCTCCACGCCAACCGGCCAGGGCCGCGCCCACCCATCTCTGTGAAACTTCTCAACGCGCCCCTCGCCGCCGAGCGCTTCACCCAGCATCTCCGCGCAGCGAGCCCCGCTCTCCGCCAATCCCGCCCGCGCCTGCTGCGGCGTGCACTGCGTGCGCTCAAGTTGTCGTGGAACCTTCAAATGCGGAGCCGTAAGCCTGACCCACTTCGTCCGGACATTGTGCATATGCGTAAAGATCGCCGCAATGCTGCGCCCCTTGCCCGCCGGCTTGGCCCTCCACGCAGCAGGATCAAGCTGTTCAATAAGAATCTGATTCATCCGCTCATTCGCGGCAAAGATCTGCACCGCGGTTCGCCCGAGTGGAGTGTGAACCAGAGGTTGCCGATCGATAGCTTGACGATTCGCGGGTTGACAATTGATGGATCGACGCATGATCCCCGCTCCCCATTTTCTCGACCCATAATACTTCCGCGCCGCCGCCCACCCAACAACTGTCGTCCTGAGCGGAGCGAGACATTGGCGAAGCCAATGGCCCGCGTAGTCGAAGGATCCCTACCTGTCGGCACCGCCCTCGGCCTCGCAAGGCATTTCCACCACAATCGACCGATTTGCAGTTAGGCGAAGGACCCGGAGACAGAATGGACGCAGCATCACGGAATCTTAGCCACAACGGCAACGTCAAACTTTGCGTAGTACTTCTTCACGTCGCTTACCCCGTACTTCTCGCGGAATTTCTCAACCACCGACTTCACCTGTTTTGCGTCCGTCACAGGAACAGCTTTCAATTCGCCCACCGCTCCGCCTGCTTCAATCCCGAACGACGGATTCTTAACCACATTCTTGTACCACTGTGTATTCGACCCCTTCACCGGCAGCAGGTTCAGCGTATCGCCTTCCAAAACGAACCAGATCGGAATTGAGATGGTGCGTCCCGACTTTCTGCCGGTCACACTGATGTTGATTTCTTGAGATCGGGCAAGCCGGTCCCTTAAAGCATCTTTCCGAGCTGATTGATTGCTCATCTGGAACTCCGTTATCGGCGGGCGGCCCAGCTTGAATGATCCCGTGTGCGCCAGTTCCACAGAGGGTGCCCCATCCTTGCGCTTTTTGCAAGAGCCTGCCCTGAGCCTTGCCGAAGGGGTGGGCGGGATGCTGCCTGCGCTCTCGCGCTTGTAGTTTTCAGGCGCTATCCCGACATCGGCTGCCCCACTCGTCACGGGTTTGTTCAGTCCCATGACATCCTTTACAAAACGTCCCGAGACATCCTTTACACTCCCGGCGCGCGAAGCGCGCCGGGGTGATGAAAGCGATGGCCTGGAAGACGATGGATGTCGACGAGCAACGCGTGCGTTTTGTGGTGGAGGCGGTGCAGAAGACGCGGACATTTTGCGCTCTGTGCACTGCCTATGAGATTTCGCGTCCCACGGGATATCTGTGGCTGCAGCGCTATCGCAAGTTTGGAGTAGCAGGAATCGCAGAACAAAGCCGCAAACCACATCGCAGCCCAGGGCGAACCAAGCTTGCCTTAGAACAGCAAGTGATCGAAGTGCGGCAGCGCTATCCTGACTGGGGTGCGCGCAAGCTGCGAGTGTTGCTGGCACGTGAAGGCATGATCTGCCCCGCAATACCATCCATCGCATTCTGCTGCGCTACGATCTGGTGCGTGAGGAGGAACGGCGCACGCCAGCCGTGCAGCGCTTCGAGCGTAGTCAGCCGAACGAACTGTGGCAGATGGACTTTAAGGGACCCAAGGGATGGCCGCAGGCGATGGGGCCGCTCTCCGTGCTGGACGACCATAGCCGCTATCTGATTACGCTGGCCGCCAATGGCAGCACGCATGGCGAACCCGTCCGCCAGCAACTGGAGGAAGCGTTCCAACGATGTGGAGTTCCCGAAGCCATGCTGATGGATCATGGTACGCCGTGGTGGAGCATGAGTTCGGCTTGGGGGAAGACGCACCTGTCGTTATGGCTGATGCGGCAAGGCATTCGGCTGCATTGGAGCGGGATTCGGCATCCGCAAACGCAGGGCAAGGTGGAACGTTTTCACGGGTCGCTGCAACGCGCACTGGAGCGGCGCGGCCTTCCGGAGCAGAATCGGCAAGATTGGTTGGATGCCTATCGATGGGAGCATAACCACGTGCGGCCGCACGAAGCGCTGCACATGCGGACACCTGCCTCAGTGTGGCGCCCCAGTCCACGGCGCTATGATCCGCAACCGCCGCGCTGGGAATATCCAGAGGGGGCTTGGGTGCTGAAGCTGGATTGCCAGGGTAAGTTGGAAATCAAGGGAAAAAAGTGGAAGGTAAGTCGCTCCTTAGCAGGAGAGTTAGTGCAGGTGATACGGGTGGAGCAGCGCATGATGGTCTTTTACTGCAGCACTCTCATTCGCGAATTAGACCCCGGAATACAGCGCTCGACGATCGTCGAGCGCTGTATTCCGACTCCCAATTTCTCTCCTCAAATGTAAAGGATGTCTAGGGACAAAATGTAAACCATGTCTAGGGACTAGACAGCTTTTCGACGAGTGGGCGCCACCGGCCTCGATCTCTAGTTCCTCTCTTTGCTCCTCATTTCATCCCCTTGCCAAGAGAGACTGGATTCACGCCTGTGCGAAGGCGCGTCTGAAGCTATCGTTCGAGGTACCCATCCTTCGGAAAATCGCGAAGGGTGCCAGCCCTCGTATCGCCTTCCAAACGAACCAGATCGGAATGGAGATGGTACGTCCTTACTCGCGGCTTCGCACCCCGCTGCAAGCTTCATCCCCTCTTCACCGGCCGGCAAACGGACACCGCTTCCGGATCCTCGACCCCTTCGCCGAAATAGCGCCGCTGGAAATACAACGCGACATTCACCAACCCAATCAGCGCTGGCACTTCCACCAGAGGCCCAATCACTGCGGCAAATGCTGCGCCCGAGTTGATGCCAAATACCGCGACCGCCACCGCAATCGCCAACTCAAAATTATTGCTGGCCGCCGTGAACGACAACGTCGCGGTCTTCGCGTAGTCCGCACCAAGTCTCCGCCCCATGTAGAACGAGACCAGGAACATCGCCACAAAATAGATCAAGAGCGGAATCGCAATTCGAACCACATCCAGTGGAAGGCGGACGATATAGCTGCCCTTGAGCGAGAACATCACCACAATCGTGAATAGAAGCGCGACGAGCGTGATAGGGCTGATTCGCGGAATGAAGATCTTCTCGTACCATGCCCTACCCCGCGCGCGCACCAGCACGAATCGTGTCACCATCCCCCCAAGAAACGGGACGCCGAGATAAACGAAAACGCTCTTGGCGATGTCGCGAATCGATACGTTTACGACCGAACCATGCAGTCCAAGCCACTCCGGCAACTTAGTGACAAATACCCAGGCGTATACCGAGTAGAACAACACCTGGAACACAGAGTTGAAGGCGACCAGGCCGGCCGCATACTCCGTGTCGCCTTTCGCGAGTTCGTTCCACACAATCACCATCGCGATGCAGCGAGCCAGCCCGATCATAATGAGGCCGGCCATGTACTCGGGATAGTTGCGCAGAAACACGATGGCCAGGATAAACATCAGCACCGGCCCGATCACCCAGTTCTGCAGCAAAGAGAGGCCGAGGATTTTCTTGTTTCGGAAGACCTCGCCCAATTCCTCGTACCGGACCTTCGCCAGAGGCGGGTACATCATCAGGATCAGCCCGACCGCAATGGGCATAGAGGTCGTACCGACGCTGAAGTGGTTCAGAAAAGGTACGATCCCCGGCAGAACCCAGCCCGCCACCACGCCAACCAGCATGGCGGTGAAAATCCAGAGCGTTAGGTATCGATCCAGGAAGCTGAGACGGATCGTTGTCTGCATTCGCGAACCTCCCCGGCCCACTCCATCAGCGAAGGGTATCCGATTTCTTGAAATGCAAAATCGGCTTTACACGTCCGATATTGTCGATTTCTTTCTTGAGCGCGAGACCGTCAATGCTGGCGAAAGGAAGGCAGAGAAACAAACTGATTCTGCGCTCGAGCATAAAAAAAGCCTCTCGGAAGGCCCGTTCCACCTCCGCTTCCGTGCCCCGCACCGCTGCCGGATCGGGCACACCCCAATGGGCAGTCATGGGCTGGCCCGGCCACACCGGGCAGACTTCATTGGCTGCATTGTCACAGACCGTAAAAACAAAATCGAGCTTCGGAGCATCGGGTCGCGAAAATTCCTCCCAGCCTTTACTTCGTAGGCCACTCGTTGGCAAATGAACCGCTGCGAGCTGTCGCAACGCTTCAGGTCGAACCGCTCCCGCAGGATGGCTGCCCGCGCTGTAGGCAACAAAATTAGGCCGGCCTTTGTGATCCATGATGGCCTCAGCCATGATCGAGCGCGCCGAGTTTCCGGTGCACAAGAACAAAACGTTATAGGTCTTTTGCATCGCCGTCCTTCCCGCGAAGACCAAAGAGTATTTCCTTCACTTGCAGCACGCCGGACCACAGCACGCGCTCTGCGGCACAGGCTTCACGCCGCGAATAAACGCGCTCAGGAATTTACCGTCCACTTGCGGCGCGATCGCGTCGACGTCAATTCCCTGCCCCGCCAGAAACTCCCGTGCGTCTTCGGCCCGGTAAATGCGCGTCGGCTCAATCTCGATTTTTTCAAAGCCAGCAGCCGCGAGCTTGCCCCGATAATCATTTTCTGCCAGCGCTCCCGCAATGCAGCCCACCCACGCCAGCACGCTCTGCCGAATTTCCGCCGGCACTTCGCCGCGAGTCACCACGTCGGAAACCGCGAACCGTCCGGCCGGTTTCAATACGCGAAAGGCCTCGCGCAGCACGCGATCTTTATCCGCCGAAAGATTGATCACGCAATTCGAGATGATCACGTCGACGGAGTTATCCGGCAGCGGAATATTTTCGATCTCCCCCTTGAGAAATTCCACATTCGTTACGCCTGCTCTGCGTTTGTTCTCGTGGGCTAGGGCGAGCATCTCATCGGTCATATCGAGCCCGTAAGCCTTGCCCATCGCCCCAACCCGCTTCGCCGAAAGTAGAACATCAATGCCCCCGCCAGAGCCAAGATCCAGCACAGTTTCTCCCGCATTCAGTCCCGCC
>DATNMU010000184.1:0-2482 GCA_035602195.1 Candidatus Acidiferrum sp. | reverse complement strand
GGCAGGCATTTTCTTGGGATACACTTCCGTGAATTCATGATTCGGCCGGACCGAAACCTTCTTCAGCAGGTTCTGGACATCGGGCTTGATGATGCGCTCCGGTTTGAATTGTGCCGGCATCACGTTGCCGTCAAGCAGCGCCACCGCAAGCAGGTACGGCAGGCTGTGATCCGCCTGTTCCTTGATACGAATGACTTTGTCCACGCCGTACAAGCCACCGCCGGCGAAGTCGTATGCAAGTTGGAACACATCTGCCTCAATCGAGACAACCTTTTCGGGGTCGATTTTGTCCTGCCTGGCGAGTTCGACCATGCAATGGACCGCGGACTGCGTGTGGATCATAGAGTTGTATTTCTTGATCGTGCTCTCCACGACGCCCTCGTATCCCTGCTTGTCCCAGTCGATGTTGATCTTCATTCTCAGGAGGTGATCAATGCCCAACGGGCCTTCGACGACCTGGAGCGGCCCCTGCACTCCTCGACGAGCCAGGAACAAAGTGTTCATGGCACCGAGGGCCGACTGCGCCGAGGCGAGGCCCTTCCATTGCGACAGCGGCTTTGCACGAACAACGGCGAATGACGCGTCGCTGACCGCAGCCATCGCGATAGCATTCGCGATCTGCTGCTCGCTCAGACCGAGCAACCGGCCGGCGGCGGCGTTGAGCGAGAAGGCCAGTTGTGAGGTGTGGTCGAAGCCGCTGCTCATGAAGTTGGCGTGATCAACCAGGCGGGATTGCACCGTGTAGCCTAATGCCACCGCGAGCATTAAATCGCGTCCGCTAGCGCCCACGTAGTCGGCGATGGTCAGCGCGACCCCGAAATTGTCTGCTGTGTGGCAGGTTTCGGTTGGGGCCAGGAAGTTGTCCATGAAATCGACGTAGCGCACGAGGGCGGTGTGCCAGAAGGCTGCGTAGATCGGGTTTGCTTGCCCGCCGCCGATCAGGGTAGAGGGGCCGGTACCGCCGAACTCCGTGACCTGCGCGCGACATGCGTCGACCGGGCCCGCGCCCAGTGCGGCAATGCTGCAAGCCAGCGAGTCCAGGATGTGAATTGGCAACTGCCTGCGCGATTCGGGCGAGAGGTCGGCGAAGGAAGCGCGGGCTGCATATTTGGCGAGCGATTCAACTTGAGTCATGATTTGTATCCTCCGTTTCTAGTAAGTGAGTTCATTTGTTTAGTGGGTTAGGGCGATGAAAATCCCCATCGTGACGACCGAGCCCATCACGCTGAGGAACACGGCGGAAGCTGCCTCCGCCTGTGCGGTGCGGTAATGCAGTGCCAACATAATCACAATCGGCATGGCTGGAATGGCCGTCGTTAGTACCGCCTCGCTCACAATAGGATTCCCATAGCCGATCCATCGCAAAGCACCCAGGACCAGGGCGGGTTGCATGATGTTTTTCAGGAATACGAAGAACAAGACGGAACGGTTGACTTTAATTTTGCCGGATGCAAGCACGATCCCGCAGGCGAACAGGGCGACGCCCCCGGATGCTTGTCCCAGCAGGGAAAGAGCGTGGACGATGAGCTGAGGAATGTGGAAGCCGCATAGCACGATAATGAAAGCGACAACAGGTGCCCAAACCATCGGCTCTTTGACGGTTTCCACGAGTTTCGCAGCGAAAACCGAGGCGTACGACGTGTGGGACGATGCTGAATGCTGTCCCTCCTGCGCGACCGGAGTGTTTTCGTGGGGGTCTTTCGCCGTCGAACCCAATGCGAGAAGCAGAATCGTGATGGGCACGACTGTAAGGTTAATGACGAGACTGGCTATGGCGACTGGAATGGCGCTGAGGCCGCCGAATAGATCGCCAAGGACGGCCGGACCTACGAAAGGGACTGCTGGAGCGGAAGCCGTAAGCGCGGCCAGCGCGCTAGTGCTCACTTGCATGCGGAAAACGAGACGGGAGAACAGAAACACCACACCGTACAAACCCATAATGGCGACGAACAATGCGATGACCAGCGGAATGTCCTGACCGAGTGCCGCACGTGACGTCGTAACAGTTCCAGCAAAAAGCGCCAACGGTACGGCGTAAAGCAGTACCATCCGATTCAGGGTTGGGGCATCCTTTGACCCAAAATCGTGTCGCCAGGCCGCCACGAAACCGAGCAAGAAGGTGACGACCATCGGAAGAAGTGCGCTCAAAATGGTATCGAACAAGGACATTTCAGTTTCCTCTCATGGCCAAGACACGATAGACCATCGCCTCGGACTTTCCGAGACAGTTGGTTGGATCGTTTCTCTTGCCAATTGCACTACTGCTCCTTCGACCGCTTTCCCGTCGGGAACTTAAACGTGGTGCCGGCGAAGACCTGCCACTTAGGCGATCCAACGCCGTTTTGGAACACGGAGTATTGCGGCTCGATGTAGAAGTTTGCTATGTCGCCATTTGAACCCTTCCATGCCTTTCCGACGCCGAACCCGAGCGGGATGTCCTTCACATGGTGAAAGGTGTCAAACGTCCAGACTCCCGAAGATC
>DATNMU010000183.1:0-42023 GCA_035602195.1 Candidatus Acidiferrum sp. | reverse complement strand
GACGCGCACACTGTGAAATTGACGGTGCCAGCAGCATCCGATAGAATGGTTGAGCTTGGCCGAGGGCTTTCGGCGTGGCTGAGCGAAAGTTACTCCGGTGCTCCTTTTAGAAGGGGCCGGCGCGGGAATCCACTTCTCGAGCTTGTCCGGGCCGGGATCAAGAACGACTTTGAACAGGTCGTCTTTCCTGAGTATCCCGAACTGAGTGTGGTAAAAAGTGCGCTGGAGCGCGCAGGCGCGAAGTATGCGTCGCTGTCAGGCTCCGGGTCGGCGCTGTATGGGCTGTTCGCTTCGAGAGAGGCGGCGCGCGCGGCGGTAGTGCGGCTGAAGAAGCAGGGCTGGAGCGCGCAGGCGACGGTCACGATGCCGCGGCCGGAGTTCTGGAGACGAAGTTTGGCCGGGTGAGTGACTTGCCCCTGGGCGCTCGGCTTTGCCTTCGCTTGGACGGCCGAGGCGGCCGTCGCCATATGGTCGAATAAAGATGGTCCGGAAAGTTTTGATTGTTGATTTTTGATTGTTGATTGACAATAAGAGTGTTGGTTGGCCGGGTTTCAATCAACAATCATCAATCCAAAATCAACAATGGTCTTACTGGGCCGTCGACTAATGGTAGGTCAAGTGCCTTTGGAGCACTTTGTCTAGGTTCGAATCCTAGCGGCCCAGCCAGAAAACCAGCTTTTAGCCTTTAGCTCTTAGCTTGCCGCGAACAGCTTGAGGTTTGGCTAAGAGCTAACAGCTAAAGGCTAAGAGCTAACTATGGCCACTTTAGTCACGCCGACGGACAAAGCCGAGAAGATGGATAAGAACGCCCCGCCCTTGCCCGAGGAGAAGTCGGACCGGAAACCACGCGCACGGGTGGATGAGAAGTTCAAGATCTTCAGCGGAACCGCGAATGAGCCATTGGCGGACGAAGTGTGCCAGTTTCTCGGAATGCAGCGCGGACAGGCGCAGGTGATCCGCTTCGCCGACGGTGAGGCGTACGTCCAGATTCAGGAGAACGTGCGCGGCGCAGATGTATTCGTAATGCAGCCGACCTGCCGCGCCGCTCACAAGGACGGGGGAAGAAGCACCAGCGTCGATGAGCACCTGATGGAATTGCTGCTGATGATCGATGCGCTGAAGCGCGCATCGGCTCGGCGTATCACGGCGGTAATGCCGTATTTTGGATACGCGCGTCAGGATAGAAAAGATAAGCCGCGCAGCCCGATTTCTTCGAAGCTGGTAGCGGATTTATTGACAACTGCGGGGGCGCATCGCGCTCTGATTGTTGATTTGCATACGCCGCAGTTGCAGGGATTTTTTAACATTCCGGTGGATCACTTGTTTGCTTCGCCGGTGCTGGTCGATCACTTCCGCAAGCTGAACCTGCCGAACTTGACGGTAGTTTCGCCCGACGCCGGCGGCGTCGAGCGGGCGCGGTTTTTCGCCAAGAAGGTTGACGCGGCCTTGGCCATCGTCGACAAACGGCGGGTGGAAATGAACGTGGCCGAAGTAATGCATGTGATCGGCGATGTGAAGGGCCGGACCTGCTTGATCATCGACGACTTGATCGACACGGCTGGCACGCTGGTGAAAACCGCAACGGCATTGAAGGAGAACGGTGCTACGGAAGTGTATGCCTGTGCGTCACACGCTGTGCTGTCTTATCCGGCGGTGGAGAATATTGCGAAGTCGGTGATCCGCGAGGTGGTGGTGACGAACACCATCCCGCTAAATGATGAGGCCAAGCAGGAAACAAAGATTCGCGTGCTTTCCATTGCAGGATTGATCGGCCGGGCCATTCAGGCGAATCACGAAGAGACTTCAGTGAGCAAATTATTTGTTTAGGCGGGCCCGAAGAGCCCCATGGAAGAATTTTGGAAGGGTGAGATCCTTCGGCGACGGTAAGGCTGTCGCCTCAGGATGACAAAAAGGAAACGAAATTATGGCGACTACAATTGATCAAAGCACTCTGGAAGCGCAGCCCCGCGAAGCGGGGACCAAGAACCATGCCCGGCGCGTGCGCCGTGAAGGCAAAATTCCCGCCGTTGTCTATGGAGCGGGGAAGGATTCAATGCCGGTCAGCGTGGATCCGCGTCATGTGTTGCGCATCCTGCGCTCGGACAGCGGACACAACACGATTTTCGATCTCGCCCTGCAGGGCGCCGACAAAACCAAAGCCATGATCGTCGACTGGCAGTACGAGCCAATCAAAGGCCATTTGCTGCACATCGACCTGAAGCGCATCGCCATGGACAAGGCTTTGCGCGTCAACGTACCCATCGTGCTGCAGGGCGTTCCTGCCGGGGTGAAGACCGAGGGTGGAATTCTCGAGCAGATGCTGCGCGAGGTCGAAATCGAGTGCTTGCCGGGAGATATTCCGAGCCACATCGACGTCGATGTCAGCGAGCTCACGTTCGGCAAGGTGTTGCGCGTTTCAGATTTGCCGCATAACCCCAAGCTCAAGTTCCTGACCGAAGCGAATCAGCCAGTCGCGCACGTAACTTCAGTGAAGGAAGAAGTTGTGGCCACGCCGGAAGCGGTTGCGGCGGAAGCTGGAGCGGTCCCGGCCGAGCCCGAAGTTATCAAGAAGGGCAAGGCTGAGGTTGAAGGTGAGGGTGAAGCTGCGGCTGCCGAGAAGCCGGAAAAGGCAGAGAAGAAGGCCGAGAAGAAGGAGAAGAAATAGCGCCGTGCTGGCAAGAGCCGAGCTTCGCTCGGCCGGACAGCCGAGGGCGGCTGTCCCCACATGGTTGGGGATGGTGGCGTGAAACTGATCGTCGGTCTCGGCAATCCAGGCATCGAGTATCAATTCACGCCGCATAACCTGGGTTTTTTGACGGTGGATCGAGTCGCCAGCGAGCGTGGCGTAGGGATCAGAAACCGGCAATGCCGGGCGCTTACGGCAAGAGTGCAGGTTGGGGACGAGCCGGTGCTGCTGGCCAAGCCTGAGACCTTCATGAACTTGAGTGGTCTGTCGGTGCGGGAACTGGTAGCGGAATACGATCTAAAGCCGGAATCCGACTTGATCGTGATTCAGGACGAGCTGGATTTTCCGCTGGGTACGTTGCGGATTCACACCCGGCGGAGTTCGGCGGGACATAACGGGATCGAGTCGATCATCGGTGCCCTGGGCACGCAGGATTTTTTGCGCATCCGGATGGGCGTTGCCCCGGAACGCAAGATAGAAGACGGTCAGCGTTATTTACTGGCGCCCATGAACAAGGCAGCGCTCGCGGTAGTAGACGAAATGCTCGGCACCGCGGCGGAAGCGGTAAAAATGATTTTGACCGAAGGTGCGGCGGCGGCGATGAACCGCTTCAACCGCAAAGAAGAGAAAGATTAGCCACGGATTCTCACGGATCGAGAATCTTTGAGAAGGTTGATCCGCAACAATCAGTGAAGATCCGTGGCCAAGATTTGGAGATAACAATGAATCGTACCTATGAACTGATGTTTATTGTCCGCCCCGATATGGCGGATGAAGATCTCGAGAAACTGATTTCGAACCTGGAGTCGACCGTAACTTCGGCATCGGGTTCCATTAAGAGCGTGGACCGCATGGGCAAGCGCCGTCTGGCGTACATGGTGCGGAAGTTCCGCGAGGGTCTCTTCATTCTGATGACCATCGAAGGCGCTGGAGCTGTTGTGCACGAACTGGAGCGCCGCCTGCGCGTCACTGAGCCGGTGATCAAATTTCTCACCGTGCGAATCGACGAAGAACAGAAGCGGCTGGAGAAGATCAAGAAGCTGCGCGACGCGAAAAAGAAAGTGAGTGCGCAGCCGGCAGCGCCTGCGCCGGAAGAAGCGCCCGCGCCAGCTGCACAGGAAACTCCAGCAACGGCGTAGAACGTGTGCCTTCCGCTTTGAAAGGGCACTGCTTTAGCCGTGCCGCAACGCTTGAACGATTTTGACTGGCGACGGGTCACTGACCCTTGCCAATGATTCAAAGGAGCATTATGACTGACGAAACAAAAGCACCAGCGCCATCCGGGGATCGGCCCTCGCGGCCCTTCGGAGAGCGTTCTGGCGGAGATCGTCCTAGCGGAGACCGTCCCCGCTTCGGCGGCGGCGGAGGTGGCGGCCGTTCCGGCCCCGGCGGTCCTCCGCGCGAAGGCGGACGCAAATTTTTCCGGCGCAAGAAAGTGTGCAAGTTCTGCACGGAAAAAATCGCAGACATCAACTACAAAGATTACCGTCTGCTCGGCCAGTTCGTCGCCGAGAGCGGCAAGATCGTGCCCCGGCGTTTGACCGGCGTCTGCTCGCCGCATCAACACCGGCTGGCCACCGCCATCAAACAGGCCCGCAACATCGCCCTGCTGCCATTCGCCGGAAGAGCATCGTAAAAAAGCAGCTTCTAGCTACTAGCTCCTAGCCACGTCTGGCCGGAGAAGGGGTAAGCTAGAAGCTAGAAGCTAGGAGCTATCATGGAAGTCATTCTCAAAGAAGATGTAACCAAGCTGGGATCGCGCGGCGACGTCGTCAAGGTCGCCGAAGGGTATGGGCGCAATTTTCTTCTGCCGCATAAGCTGGCTATCGAAGCCACTGCCGGCAACAAAGCCGTCATCGGGCAGATGAAGGCGGCTTCAGTGCGCCGCTCAGCCAAGGAAAAAAAGCAGGCTGAAGAGCTGGGCAAGCAGTTTGAAGGCCTCTGGGTTTCGTTCCAGAAGCGGGCGGGCGAACACGATCATTTGTTCGGCTCAGTAACTTCGGGAGATATTGCCGACGCTGTCGTGAAGAAGGGGATCAATCTGGACCGAAAGCAGATCCAGCTCCACGAGCCGCTGAAGACCCTGGGCGAGTTCACCGTGCCGGTGAAGCTGCACAAGGATGTGACGGCGCATCTGAAAGTTATTATTGAGAAGGAAGTGGTAGCGGAGTAAGTGCGGGTCGTCGGCTAATCGTAGACTTCGCGGCGGTGAGCTATTCGAGTCACACTCACGACCCTGGCGGTGTCGTCGATGATGTAAATAACGCGCCAGTCACCAATCCGGACACGCCACTGGTCCTTGTAGCCTTTCAGCTTCCTGCATCCGGCAGGCCTTGGGTCATGCCCGAGCGACTCCAGCCTGCGAACCACGCGTGCCAGCGCGGTATCGGGCAGGGATTCGAGTTCCTTCCGAGCTGAGGGTTTTAGCTCGACAGCATAACTACTCACGAATCCGCCCGCGCTTGACGAGATCCGCCTTCACCTTTTCCAGCGGTATTCCCAGCTCTTTGCGGCGAGATTCGGAGATCAGGCCGTCCCAGAAATCCGCAAGCCGGGCTCCATGCTTTTTCAGGTCGATGAGAACGGCGACTTTGCGGCCCTTACCGTCGGTGACAAATTGGACACCAGTCATGGGTTCATTTTCCCACACGCGCCACCTCGGCGTCCTTAGCTGTTTGACGAGGCAAAGCCAGGAGCGACTGTCCCTCCACGTGTTTACCCGGACTGTTGGCTGTCCTGTCTATCCAAGCTGTTGAGTCTCAAGCAGAAATCTCTGTTTCCAGCCTATAATTCCTGCTCACGGTTCGCCTGATTACGCGTCTATTCCAATGCAAGCCCGGGTGTGGCATTGACACACCGGGCGGTAGAGGACATGACAAAAAATGCCGGCCGAGGTTTGGGCAGAAACACTTGCGGTTGGTGAACGGGCGCAGTCGAGAACGCACCGCGACCGATGGGAGAAGGTCAGCGTTGGCATAGTCAACAACAAGCAACACCGCGTGTGGGACCGCATGGCTGGGCAAGAACGTCGCATCGACGATACGATCCTGATCCGCGAGGCGCAAAGCGGTAACCGTGCTGCCTTCGAGGAGTTGGTGCGTCATTACGATCAGGCGGTCTTGCGGCTGGCGCTGCACTTAACCGGCACCGAGCACGACGCCCAGGACGTTTATCAGGACGCCTTCCTCAAGGCCTATAAGAACATCGGAAGCTTTCGCTTCGAGTGCTCGTTCTATACGTGGATTTATCGCATCGTGACCAATCTTTGCCTGGATCACCTGCGCAAGAAAACGGTGCGCAAGGAAGATGCGCCGGTCGCGAAGGACGGTAACGGCGGTGAGTACGACTTGCTCGATCAGGTGCCAGACGGGCGGGCGGGAGCGAATCCGGAGCGCGACTTGATGCGCCGGCAATTGGGAGCGCGCATTTCTGGCGCCCTGGAAAAGCTGACGCCCCGCGAGCGCATGGTTTTCGAACTGAAGCATTACCACGGATTGAAACTGCGCACCGTGGGCGAGATTTTGCATACCACGGAAGAGACCGCCAAGAATACGCTCTTCCGGGCCACGCAGAAATTGCGGGGGCAGTTGGCGGATATGAGATGAGCAGGGCCGGGCTGCGCCCGGCGGACAGCCGAGGGCGGCTGTCCCCACATGGTTCCTGGTGGTCGAGGAGGTTTTGAATTATGAAATGCGAATGGGTACGAGAGAATATCATGCTGCATGTTTATGGCGAGTTGGCTGATGACGCCCGTCATGAACTCGAGCAGCACGTCGCCCGCTGCGCCGATTGCGCCGCGGAACTAAAGGCCGAACAAGGGTTTCATGCCCTGCTTGCGCAGGAACCGTCGGCGGAGCCCACACCCAATCTGCTCGCCGCCTCGCGCATGCGTCTGCAGGAAGCGCTAGAAACCGCCGAGCAGGGCCACTTTTGGCATCGCCTGGCGTTCGATCCGGCGAACTGGCTGCGGCAAGTCCGCTTTTCCCCCGCTCTGGCTTCCGCGATTTTGATTCTCGGTTTTGCCGGCGGCATGGGAACCGCCTACAGAGTTTTAGGTCATCAGCCGCAAGGCGCAATCACAAGCTCAACTTCTTCTCCCACTCCCGCAGAAGCTTCCATCACCGGCATTCGTTCCATCACGCAAGATTCTGGCACCAACCGGATCAACATCAAGTACGACACGGTCTCCACTTCAGAGGCGCAAGGATCGCTGAATGATCAGCGTATCCAGCAACTGCTATTGTTCGCCGCGCGCAATAATTACAATTCCGGCGTGCGTATGGATTCCGTCGACCTGCTGACCAAGAAGCCCGATGTTTCGCAGGTCCGCGACGCCCTGATTTATGCCCTGAGCTACGACACGAATCCGGGTGTGCGGCTGAAAGCTCTCGACGGCCTGGGAAGTTTTGTGAAGGATGATGTGCGCGTGCGCGACGTAGTGCTTCAGGCTTTGGTAAACGATTCCAATCCCGGCGTGCGCACCGAAGCCTTGCGTTTGATCGAGCCGGCGAAGGCCGACGGCAGCGTGCGCGGCGTGTTGATGACCCTGGCCGCCAAAGATCAAAGCCAGTACATCAAGTCGCAGGCCCGCACGATGCTGGCGCAGTTGCCGGAGATTGATTGAAGTTCTGGAACCTGAGGTGATTATTTGAAGCGTTCGCCACAATTCGTCAAAGTGTTCTGCGTGTTGACCGTGCTCGCGCTGCTGGCCGTGGCGCAGGACACGCGAGTCTCCCGCGAGGGTGATGGCTGGAGACAGGAAATCACGGGTACTCTCTCCGGGGTCAAAACCCTGCGAGTCAAGGTGGATATGGGCTCGGTGGTCGTGCACGGTGGACAGCAACCAGGCATAAATTACGTCGTTCATACCCGTTCCTCTTCGTCCTCCGAGCAGGATGCGCGCCGCCAGTTCGAGTCGTTCAAAGTCAGCGCCTACGTGCGTGGCGATACCGCGTGGATAACCGGCGACTGGCAGGGTGGACGCCCGCGCAAGTTTTCCGGAGAATTTGCCATCAACGTTCCCCGCGAAATCAGCCTGGTGAAAATAGAGACTGCTGGCGGCAACATCGAAACTACAGGTGTCGCCGGACGCGTCGAGGCCGAGAGTGGTGGCGGCAGCATGCACCTGGATGATATTGGCGGAGGCGCCCGCGCGGAAACCGGCGGTGGTTCCATTGATGTAGGAACGATCAAAGGCGATATTTCGCTGCACACTGGCGGCGGCTCCATCGAAGTGCATCATGCCAACGGAAAAATCATTGCGGAAACTGGCGGCGGCAGCGTCGAGATAATGTCTGCCACCGATGGCGCCAGCATCGAAACCGGCGGCGGTTCCATCGAGGTCCGCCAGTGCAACGGCAAAGTGAAGGCGGAAACCGGCGGGGGCAGCATTGACCTGGGCGATATCACTGGCCCCGCTCAACTGGAAACCGGCGGCGGCAGCATTCACCTCGCTTCCGCCAAGGGCCATGTTGAGGCCCAGACCGGCGGCGGCGGCATCGAACTTTATGGCGTTCCCTCGGCCCGGGTGGAAACCGGAGCGGGCGGCATCGTCGTGAAACTGGTGCGAACCAGAGCTGAGCGCCACGATTCCACGCTTGAAACTTCGGCGGGTGACATCACGGTTTACATCGCGCCGGACGTTGCCATCTCCGTTCGCGCCAGCGTGGACTTGGGCAACGGTCACCACATAACTTCTGACTTCCCCGACATTCACATTGCGACTGAAGGCGACAAATGGGGCCCGAGGTCGCTAAGCGCCGAAGGCAAATTGAACGGCGGCGGTCCTGTGTTGAAGGTGCGGACCACCACCGGCGATATTTGCTTCCGGCGTGCAAATTAATAAATTGCGGGCATAAGTGCAGTACGGTGCGTTCCACAGGAGGTTGACCATGCGCAAACAAATCTGGATGACGATCATTTTGCTGCCGTTGCTGCTTGCCATGTGCCCGGCCGAGCAGCGGTGGATCGATTCCTCGCAACCGTATGGATTTCCCAGCGAAGAATCGGGCACCACCTCCTACCTGGGTGTCGACATCGTCGACATCACATCCGATCGCCTCGGCGCACTCAAACTGAAAGAAGAGCAAGGCGTCGAAGTCACCATGGTCGACCAGGACGCTCCCGCCGGAAAAGCCGGAATCAAAGAGCATGACGTCATTCTCACCATGAACGGCACTGCGGTCGAAAGCAAGTCGCAGCTGCAACGCATGATTCATGAAACTCCCGCGGGGCGCGTGGTTGCGCTTGGCCTTAGCCGCGATGGCCAGCCCTTGACCATTAAGGTGCAACTGGAAGACCGGCGCTCTGAGTTCTCCCATATGGGAAAATCCAAAGATGATTTTCATGTCGAAATCCCCCCCATCCCTCCCATGCCCAATATGCCGGACTTTGACATTCCCAACATGGGTGTCGCGTACGTTCACTCGTCGATGCGAAGCGGAATGATGGTAGAGAATCTCACGCCGCAACTGGGCGAATTTTTTGGGGCCAAGGGCGGAACGGGTGTTCTAGTGCGCTCAGTGGAGAAAGGTAGTCTCGCCGAGAAAGCCGGCCTTCGCGCCGGCGATGTGATCATTCGCGTAGGCCAACAGGCGGTTCATGACACCAGCGATTTCAGTCACGCCTTGCGTAGTCACAGCCCTGGCACTGTGAATGTAAATGTTATCCGCGACAAAAAAGAGCAAACCCTGACCCTTACCTTACCGGGCCGCAAAGAATCCGGAGAGATGATGGAGGAGAGCTTCGACGTGCCTGAACTCGACGCCGATACTCAAACCGCGTTGAGCGAGGTACGCGATGAAATCGCCAGGCTGCAGCCTCAACAAATCGCCGCGGAAGAATCCCGCAAGGTGTCGGAGGAATTCCGTAAATCTCTCTGCTTGCAGCAGCAACAGATAAAAGAGCAGGCCGAGAAGCTGCAGCAGGAACTTGGCCCGAAGATTCGAGAGGAATTGCTCAAGAACCGCGAAAAACTGCAGAAAGAATTAGAGCAGTTGCGGGTTGAGATGCGGCGCAATTGGCTGGATATCTAAAAATTTGTCGCCCCAAGCGACGCTCGCGACGACAACCAGGAAGGTGACAAGCCGAAGCTAAGAGCCGGCCCCTTGTCGGCGCGCTACGGCCCCAAGGCCAACGCGGTTTCGGCCAGCCACTTTCGCGGCATACAAAGCGGCGTCGGCGGCCCTCACCAACTCGTCGCGGGTGGAGCCTTGTTCCGGAAACGACGCCGCTCCCGCGCTGATGGTCACAGTGCGCGGCACTCCCGGAAACTGCCAGGCCGCTACTATCTTCCTTAACTTCTCCGCAATGTTCATAGCATGTTGCGCATTCGTCTGGGTCAGCAGAATTCCGAATTCCTCGCCACCATACCGGCAGACCACATCGATCTTCCGCAGTTGCTGGTTGAACAGGGAAGAAACCTGCCGCAACACTTCATCGCCTAGCACATGCCCAAACTCGTCGTTGAGCCTTTTGAATTGATCGATGTCGGCCATGATCACGGCCATCCCGGTGCCATATCGTCGGGCGCGTTCAATTTCTTCCATGATGCGCAATTCGAAAAAGCGGCGGTTGAAAATTCCGGTCAATCCATCCAGATAGGCAAGCTGTTTTACTCGCTCAACGTAATGCGCATTCTGGATTGCGGTTGCGCAAATGTCGGCGACGGATTCCAGAGATTCCAAATCGCCATCTCGAAACGCATCCGCCTGCGAGCTATCGAGCGCGAGCACTCCCAGCGCCTGTCCGAAGGAAACCAGCGGAATTCGGAGGCGCGAAGCTGACTCAGCAAAAAACTTCATGGTGGTGGCGCTGCGCAAATCGCTTTCTACCATGGTCCGGTTGCCGCTCAGAATGGTCGCCCAGGGCTCGTTGCTCGCCGGAAAGCGTCCCCCCTGCGGAATGCGCGGAGTCAGCGTGCCGTGATGCGAGCGCAATACCAGATCTTGATCTTCGCGCAGGAACAGCGACACGTGCGAGACCCGAAACGCATCTTTCACCAGCTGGCAAACCCGGCTCAGCAATTCTTCGAGATCCAAAACCGCTGTGGTCTGTTGCGCGATGGCGTTAATCGCCTGCAACTGGCGCGCCCTTTGCTGCTCCAGGGAATAAAGCCGCGCATTCTGCAAAGCCATTGAGGCCTGCGTAGAAAAAAGCGTCAGCAGGTCGATGGTCTCCGAATCGAAATGGTCCAGGCGGTCGCTCTGGCAATCGAGCACTCCCACCACTTCATCACGCACCATCAAAGGAATGGCAAGCTCGGAGCGCGTGGATTTCGCGGAACAGAAATAGCGAGGATCCTGGCTGACGTCGGGAGAATAAACTGGCTGCTTCTTCAGCGCTGCAGCGCCAGTAATTCCCTGGCCGGGCGGCAATAAAATCTTGTCATGGCCTTCGTCCCAGCCAATCTGCGAGCGGACGTACAACTGCTGCGACTGCTTATCGAGCAGCAGAATGGCCACGTTGCGTAAATGGAAATAGTCATGCGCGATGCCCAGGATGCGCTGCAATACCTCGTCCAAATCGAACGTGGAGAGCACAGCTTGCCCTGCATCGTACAAGACCGCAATATTGTTCATGGTGCAGACTAATGGTAACGTGGCGGGAGAGCTTGAAAAGGTTCCCGAAGTAACGAACAACGGCCCTGATAGTAGCTAGGCGGAGGCGGCGTTAGCGCGGGTAATTCCGCGTGAAGGATCTGAAGCGTTGTCATCCCTCGCTGTGCTCGGGACGACAACTGGATTGTGGGAAACCCCGTCCTACTTCCACCTTCTCGCCGTGCGAATCAGCCCATACGCCACAACGCAAAACCAGAAATCCACCACCAGCCCCCAATCCGGCCGAAATGGCTGATGTCGTGGGAGATGAAACAGCGGGCCAAGAAAGAAGTACGCCACATTACCGAGAATAATGGCGCACAGAGCCTCAATCAGGTTTAGCAGCACATCGCTTTAGACGCAAAACAGGGGCCTTGCGGCTCTATGCGCGCGTCCCGAACCCACTCCCTGCTAACATTCCCTGATAACTCCACATGCTGGAACTTACCACCCCCGTGCAATACGTCAAGGGAATCGGCCCCAAGCTGGCGGAGATCCTCGCCACCAAAGGTATAGTCACGGTCGGCGATTTGCTCAACTACCTGCCCTTTCGGTACGAAGACCGTCTGAACCCGCGCGGCATCGCCGAATTGCGCGCCGGAGAAATGGCCACCGTCATCGCCGAAGTTCGCAACTCCGGACTGTTTCGCACTCGCCGCATGCCCATTTTCCAGCTCACCGTAGGCCAGGGGCGCACCCGCCTGAAATGCCTCTGGTTCAATGCCACGTACCTGCAAGACAAATTCAAGCCCGGCCAATTGATAGCCCTCTACGGCAAGGTCGAGCAAGACTCGCGCAGCGGAGAGCTGCAGATCATCCAGCCGCAATTTGAAATGCTGGGCGACTCCGGCGGCGCGGACGACAAAGCCGCCGCCTCGCTCGAAGTCGGCCGCATTGTGCCCATTTATGAATCGGCCGGGCAAGGACGCGTGACGGCGCGCTGGTTTCGCCGCGTCATCCGCACCGCCCTCGACGATCTCACTCCCGACCTGCCCGAAACTATTCCGGCCGCAGTGCGCGAGCGTCAGGCGCTCATTTCGCCGCGCGAGGCGCTGTGGAAAGTGCACTGGCCCGAAGCCGGAGAGAGCTTCGAGGCGCTGCAGTCCTCGCGTACCCCAGCGCACATCCGCCTGATCTTTGAAGAATTATTCTTTACCGAGCTGGGTCTGGAACTAAAACGCCGCCAGCAGAAGGCGCAAACCGGAATCGCCTTTCAACTCGATGATCGCGTGCGCCAGGCCATCAAGAAAATTCTGCCATTCCATCCTACCGCAGCGCAGAAACGAGTCTTGAAAGAGATCGCCGATGACATGCAACAGCCCCATCCTATGCGCCGTTTGCTGCAAGGTGATGTCGGCTCGGGCAAGACCATCATCGGATTCCAAGCCGGCATCATCGCTATCGAAAACGGCTACCAGGTCGCGCTGATGGCACCCACCGAAATCCTCGCACAACAACATTATTTTTCCGCCCGCAAAATTCTCGAAAATGCCGGCTACCGCATCGTCCTGCTCACCGGCTCGCTCGAATCCGACCGCAAGCGCGAAATTCGTCGCCACATCGCGCAGGGCAATGCACAACTTGTCATCGGCACACACGCTCTGCTCGAAGAAAAAGTCGAGTTCGCCAAACCCGGCCTGGTCATCGTCGACGAGCAACACCGCTTCGGAGTCCTCCAGCGTCTCAAGTTAATGAAAAAATCTGGCGAAAGCGCCGAGGGACGCGGCAAGAAAGTTCTCACCGAATCCGATGCCACAGCCGCCGACAAGAACTCAGCCGAGCCCGATGTCCTTGTCATGACTGCCACGCCCATCCCGCGCACCCTCGCGCTCACCCTCTACGGCGATCTCGATCTCAGCATTCTCGACGAACTTCCTCCCGGCCGCACGCCCATCGTCACCCGCCGAATCACCGACGACCGCTCGAATGAAGTGTGGGACTTCGTGCGCAAGCAAGTCGCCAAGGGACATCAGGTCTACGTGGTCTATCCCGTCATCGCCGAAAACGAAGAGAGCGAGTTGAAGGCCGCCATCAAAATGTATCGCGAGCTGAGCAGCAAAATATTCGCCGATCTAAAAGTCGGCCTGCTGCATGGCCGTCTCGATTCCGAATTAAAAGACCAGGTCATGCGCATGTTCCAGAAAGGCGAGTTGCAAATTCTGGTCGCTACCACCGTGATCGAAGTTGGCGTGGACGTGCCCAATGCGACGGTGATGGTCATCGAGCATGCCGAGCGCTTCGGTCTCGCCCAACTTCATCAGTTGCGCGGGCGCATTGGCCGCGGCGCCGCAAAATCTTTTTGCATTCTCATGACGGGCGGCAAAGTCACCGAAGACGGCGAGCGACGCCTCGACGCTATGACCCGCACCAACGACGGCTTCCAGATCGCCGAACTCGATCTCGAACTGCGCGGCCCCGGAGAATTCTTCGGCACACGCCAGGCCGGAATGCCAAACTTCCGCGTCGCCAACCTGATTCGCGATCGGCAACTGCTGGAACTCGCTAAGCGCGAAGCCGCCGCCGTAATGGCGGGACCGAATTCTGAAGTCACCCAGGTGGAAATCAGTCGCGCCCTCGTCGCCATGCGCACACGCTGGCAGCACACCTACGGTCTGGTCGAAGTGGGCTGAACTGATAGAATCGAAGGATGGCGGGCGCTTCCCAACTGATCCAAATCGACGTGGGACCTCCAGTCCGCATGCCGAAGCCCGACTGGCTGCGCGCCAAAGCGCCGGTAGGCGATAACTTTCACGAGCTGAAGAAACTGGCACGCGGGCTGGGATTACATACCGTTTGCGAATCGGCGCAGTGCCCGAATATCGGCGAGTGCTGGAACCACAAGACTGCAACTTTCATGCTGCTGGGCGATATCTGCACCCGCCGTTGCGGATTTTGCGCCGTCCCCAAAGGTCGCCCCGAAACAATCGATTGGGATGAACCCCGCCGCGTGGCTGAAGCCGTGGCTACGCTCGGACTGAAGCATGCAGTCGTGACCAGTGTGAATCGTGACGATGACAACGTCGGGGGCGCCAAAATTTTTGCCGAAACCATCCGCCAGATTCGCGAACTCATTCCAGATTGCCGCATCGAGGTGTTGATCCCGGATTTTCAGGGATTGGAAGAGCCGCTGAAGATTGTGCTGGACGCGCAACCCGACGTTCTGAATCACAATACCGAAACCGTGCCTCGCCTCTATCGCGCCGTGCGTTCCGGCGCCCGCTACGCTCGCACGCTGACGCTGCTCGAAAATGCCAAGAAGTTTTCTCCCGGTATGGTCACGAAAAGCGGGGTTATGGTGGGATTGGGCGAGTCGAGCGATGAGTTGATCGAAGTCTTCCGCGATCTCGGCACCCGCGGCGTCGATATTCTCACGGTGGGCCAATATCTGCGGCCGTCGCGCGACCACCTGCCGATTGCCCGTTTCTACACACCTCAGGAGTTCCGCGATCTCCGCGATGAAGCGCTTCGCTTCGGTTTCCGTCACGTCGAGTCTGGCCCCATGGTCCGTTCCAGCTATCATGCGCACGAACAGGCCGAGTCGACATCGGTTCCTCGCGTGATAACTTAACCCCACGATGCTGAGCGCGCTTCTGGTTCTGCTGGGTTTCTTCGCAGGCATGCTGGGGGCGCTGACCGGCATCGGCGGGGGCGTTCTCCTCACTCCAATCCTCGCTCTACATTTTGGAATACCCATCCGGCAAGCTATCGGAACCAGTCTGGTTGCCGTGATCACAACTTCTGCGGCAAGTTCGTCCATCCATCTGCAGCGGCACACCACCGACATTCGGCTCGGCATGACGCTCGAGCTCGCAACGTCTTTCGGCGCGGCTGTCACCGCCTACCTGGTTGGATACTTCAATCGCAGCGTGCTCGAAGGATTATTCGCGGGCTTTTTGCTTTACGGTTCCCTTACGATTTTATTGCGCCGGGGCAAAGTAAAAGATCAGGAGGAGATTCCTCCTAAAAATAACGGGGAGACCGTGATTCCACCCTACGAGCCGCAGCGCTATCCCTGGGGTCTTGCCGCGTCCCTTGTAGCTGGCGGACTGTCCGGCCTGCTCGGCATCGGCGGCGGACCGATCAAAGTCCCGGTGATGTTCATTTTCATGAATGTTCCACTCATGGTCGCCACAGCCACCTCGAACTTCATGATCGGCGTCACAGCTGCCGCCAGCGCCATCGTTTACTACCGCCGGGGAGACATTCTGGTCGAGCTCGCCGCGCCATTAGCGGTCGGAGTATTTCTGGGTTCGTTATTGGGCGCGCGCCTCGCCCCGCGCATTCAGACAAAATACGTCATGTATCTTTTGGTGGCGATCATGCTTTATCTTGCCGGACATTTGTTCTTCCACGTGTTTACCGGAGGACGCACGGTATGAGCCAATTGCGTGAGCCAGGCCTTGACCGCGTGGTTGCTCTGGTGATGCGTGTGGGTGCGTTTGGGTCCTTCTTCATCATGCTGGCCGGATTGCTGCTTGGACTTTTTGTTGAAGACCCCATCGCTGCACACCTCGAGCGCTTGGGGGTGCTGCTGATGTTGGCTACTCCAGTTGTGCGCGTGGTGGTCGCGGGAATACTTTTTCTGCGCGAAAGCGACTGGAAGTACGGGGCAATCTCGTTCGGTGTGCTCACGATTCTGTTGCTCAGCGCTCTTTTCGGAATCGGCGAGCACTGAAGTCCGTACAGCGTGACACAGTTCTTATCGAGCCGGGCTTAGACCAGTACTTAGAAAATGTGCAGCTTGATAGTGAGATACTTTTTAGGGTTCTCGCGGAAAGCTTTTAAGAAGCCCTGCGTGTCTACCATCACTTGATTCGCATTGTTATAGAGCGACTCGTCCTTGAATAACTTTCCCGCCGTGCCTTGCCCTGCTTCTAATGCGCTGGTGAGTGCCGCAAGCTTCGTCAGGGTTGTATCAAGCTTCTTGGCAAGTTCTTCGTCCTTGGTCAGCTTGCCCAGAGTGCCCTTGCCAGCGTTGATATCGTCGCTCACCTTCTTCAAATTGGCGACCGTGTCGTTCGCGTTGTTATAGAGCGACGGATCCTTCAAGAATTTCCCAGCTGTGCCCTTGCCCTGTTGCAGGTCGTCCGTCACAGCATTGATTTTGTCCAGCGTGGCGAGGAACTTGTCGTACGCATCGGTGCGATTGATCAGTTCGCCCAGACTCCCCTTGCCTTTGGCAATCTGATCGACAATTCCATTGAACTCGGTCACGGTTTGAGAGAAGCGGTCGTATAAGGTGGGATCGTAAATCAACTTGCCCAGCGATCCCTTGCCACTTTCCGCGAAGGCCAGAATACGGTCCGCGCGCTTGAGCAGTGCGTCCATGTTCTGCAGAGTGCTCTGGCTGGACCGCACCACTTCGTTGAAGTCCGGATGGACGTGCGTCGGAAGGACATCGCCGTTCTTCGCCTGTGGGCCGATCGCCTGGGAGCTGTCGATATCGAGATAAATTTCGCCCAGCACCCCCGCCGTGTCCAGCGATGTTACCGAATCGCGGCGCAGATTGAAGCTGTACTTGGTGCCCACCTTCATGGTCACTTCGACTGGCGTGAGCTGTTTATCTTTATCGGGAACGATGCGCATAGTCACGACGTTGCCAATATCCACGCCATTCAGGCGCACTGGCGCGCCGGGTCGCAACCCGCCTGCATTGTCAAAAAAAGAAATCAGCGTCATTCGGTGGGTGAACAGGCCGCTGGTTCCGGACATCAGAAACAGAAGCAAGGCCAGTGTCAAACTTGCGAAAATCACGGTCAGACCGACCCGAAGTTGCGACCATTTGAGCTGCTTCTGACTCGGCAAATGACTCCCTCAGAGAAGCTTGCTACTCTTGACGCGGCCTTGCACAAAGGAACAGCCGTAAGACTGGGCGCCGCCCCTCGCAGCATCATAACAAAATCCGCGTCGCCGCCTAACCCCTAACGCGCAGAGTCGACGCCAACGCCAAAGCCAACGCATATGCGGCGACTCCGCATGCTAAAGTTGCGGTCAAGCCAAATTGGATCGCTATCACCATCGCCAGCACGGACCCCAACACACTTGCGGCCGCGTTCATTGCCCACGCCCACTCTACGGCGTTGTCTTCACTGGTTGCATTCGGGGGAGAGTGCTGGAAAGAACCCGCCAGCAAGGCACGCAATCCCGTTGGAAACGGCATTCCCATCACAAATCCCAGTGGTGCAAGCAGCAGGCCGCTAATTATCAAGCGATATTCAAATCGCAACCCCACCCACGCTGAAAGCACGCGCGGCAGGAAAAATACATCGGCCATCAGAGCCACGATCACGAGCACCAGTGGGACCCAGGCCAGCTCCATCCGAGCCAGCCACCGGCGCGACAGCAAGCTCCCCGTCCCGCTCGACAACATCAGCAAAAAGATCACGACCGTAAGCGCATACGTCGGGTGCCCCAAAAAAAGCACGAAGCGCTGGATAAAAGCGATTTCCACCAGAATATATCCCAGTCCCACCGCCACGAAATAAAGCAGCGGCACCGGCGAGTGCCGGCTCCCATGAAAAGCCAATGGCAGGATCAGGAATGCGAGCACCGCAATTACGGAAATCGCCAGCACCAGCAGCAGAACCAACACTCCCAGGTTCACCTTCCAATCAATCCCATTGCGCAATCCCTGTGCTCCCAGAATCTGTCCCAGCTTGAGCGTGAAAAAGAAAAACGGCGCATCGTCGCTGACCGGAGCAACGTTGTAGGCGTAGCTACGCGCGAAGAGCTCAGCATCGTTGCTGGCGATCAGATCGGCAAATGGATTGCTTCCGGGATCGGAGGGCAGGTACAACGGGTGAAGTTGCTCATACTCGTCGAAATGCGCCTGCACCGCGGACTCCTCGGCTTCGGTAAACGCATTTTTCTTCGCCAGCACTACAACCGGAATCCCATCCTCATTGAGTGCACCTTGCGAGGCAACAATAAAATTGCGGGCAGGATTCGCGATTCCCAAACTGTGTAGCGCCTCCATGGCCACCGCCACCACGCGAAGAGCCTCGCGTGGCTGCCGGAATTCCCAGCGCGTGATCGCGATCATGCCATCGGGTTTCAGATGCTGAAAGTACTCTCGAAAGGCTTCCACCGTGTAGAGATTGTTTTCGCTCAGCGCAAACGCGCCTGCCGCAGTTGAGGCCCAGGTATCGACCAGGGTCATCTGTACCACGTCGAAGCGCTGCGGCGTGGAACGCAGATAAGAGCGGCCGTCGGTCACATGAATGTGAACTTCAGGGCGCTGATAAAGATGAAGCGAGTAATCGGCATAACGTCCGCGCATGATCGTGTTGGCAATGATCGGATTGATCTCGATGCCAGTCACGCTGGGGCTGCCGTTCGCAACCGCACGCAAAACATCCACGCCGCCGCCTGGTCCGATGATCGCAAATTCTCCGCGCGGACGCAGAACATTGGCCAACGCCGGCGGCGCCGACATAAGGTCGTGCTCCCACTCTGTATCGTGCCAGTGCGCCACGTCGCAGTTCATGATGTAAGTATTGGCATCGGCGTCGATGACAATGGCTTTGGCCTGCTGCTGGCGATCCACTTCCACTCTTGAAAGCGCATTCCAGCGGGAGAATTCCACCCACGCCGGGTCGCGAAACTTTCCTTTCGCGTAAACTACATCAATCAAGCGGTTCGAATAATTCGCTGCAATTAGCGTGATAAAAATAATCGCTAAGGCACGCGCCAGGTTTCGCTCGGACCCTGAGGACGACCACACCACGCCGGCTACGGCCATCGTCACGGCCGCCATCAGAATCGTATTCGGCCCGCCCAGCCAGTTCAGCAGAGGAACCACCGCTAGGCACGCTAGCGCGCCGCCGGTTAAGTCGGCTCCATATAGCCGCGACACCCGCCAAGTTTCACGCGCAAACACGATTGAGAAAACCAGTCCAGTAAGGAAGAACGGAACCGCCGCCGCGACGTAAAGAATGCTCAAATGGAAAAAGTTTTTGCCCGTTACCGTCAGCGCCACGGGCACGTGCAACACGATCTCCAGCATCGGCAAAACCACCAGCGAATTGATGATGCAAAGGCGCGCAGCCACGGCGCGCGTGGGAAACTGCGCCAGGCGCTTCTTGAGCAGATAAGCGAATACTCCGCCGGCGCCCAATCCCAGCAGCGCAATCGAAATCGCGAGAAATGCGAAGTGATAGAAAAGCACTACCGAGAACAACCGGGTGAGCGAAAGCTCCAGCAGCAACGCGGCAAAACTGGTCAGTCCCAATCCGCCGACGAGAGTAAGGTCAGGAACTTCGCTCGGGGAAGAAACCGGCGCAACAGCCTGAAGGGTCGCAGACATGACGAATTGGAATGCGCCAGTCTAGCAGAACGCAGGAGAAGATAACGGCGTGGCCTGGACCACCGCTTGTCATCCCGAGCAAAGCGAAGGGACCTTGGGGTCGCTCGCGCGGCGCCCGTCTGTCTTTCTATCACGGGTTTCTACGAAAGTATCTAACTCTCCAGAATGACCTGCGCAATCGCCTGTTCCGCCGTATGCGAGATGGAAAGCGCTGCGTTCTTCACGCCCAGTTTGGCCGCAAACTCGGCGGCTTTTCCGTGAAACGTAATCGTTGGCCGGCCGCCTGGCATGCGCACCACTTCACAATCGCGCCAGCGCACCCCGTGATTCCATCCCGTGCCTAGAGCCTTCATGGCGGCCTCTTTGGCGGCAAATCGAGCAGCATAACGCTCCACGCGATTCGCTTTGGAATCGCAATAGCGCATTTCTCCTTCTGTGTAGATTCGCTGCAAAAAACGATCGCCAAAGCGTTCGATCGCTTGCTGGATACGCGGAACCTCCGCTATATCGATGCCAGTGCCGATGATCATTTCGTCACCAATTCATGTCCATAATGCCGCTTGACCCTATCGCTTCGAGAATACTTCTCCGAGCTCTCTGACAATTTCCGCAACGTTCTTTTCCGCGGTGTCGATCACGATATGCTCGCGGCTCCAGGGCTCGTATTTCCGGGAGACGACCTCCTCCCATGTCGGCGATTTCAGTCCCTTGATCTCCATCGGTCGCATTTCCAATCGCTGGCGATGCAGCTTTTGATTGGAACAGGTAATCTCTACTTCGGCAGCCGCCGTTCCGGCCCGAAGCGCAACGGCGAGCCACGCGTCACGGGTCAACTGCAGCGGATTGACGGAATCGGCAATCACGGTCTGACCGATAAGAAGATTGTCTGCGGCGACTGCATAGCCAACACGATACCCTATGTCATTGAGCGGTTGCGGCACTCCGAAATCGCGGATGGCTTGCTCGATCGAGTCAACGCGTAAATGCACGGCCGTGAGGTGACGAGCCAACTCCCGGGCGATCGTCGTCTTTCCTGCTCCCGGTAGTCCAGAGAAAATAATAAGCATGAGTCAACCTGACTGCTAGCGCGCGGAAGTTCTCAGTCGGATTGGCTTCGCGCACTACAACAGTCGGTCGCCGCGATAAATCAGCTCGCCATCAATCATGCGAGCCTCTGCGGTCAAGCGATGCGGCTTCAACGGTCCAGTTCCATCGATGTGCATCACTTCGTGTCCGTGTCCCACCAGCCAGTCTGAAACCAGCATACGGTGGCAGCGGAAGTATACGCGTTCAGCACACATGTAGGCGGTACAAGAGTGTTCCGCGAGCGCAATCAGTTCGGCCATCGCTTGCTCGAACTCCGCAGTCAGCATGTAGTCGGCATAATTGCGGAAGCTCGCATTGCGCAGCGCGATATGCGGCGAGTCTTCACGGATTTTCTTGCGATAGCCGCCCAAGGCTCCCATCCAGACATAACGGATTTCAGCTGCGGGCAAACTCTTCTCCAGCGAATCGCGATTGACCTGCGGCAACCGCTTCGACATCGGGAAGGCGCGGATATCGACCAGCGTCTGAATGCGGTGCGCCTGAAGCGTTTCAATCAAGTCTTCAATCGAGCGCGTCGAATGTCCGATTGTGTAGAGGCGGGCCAACAGTTCTTTGATGCCACAGCATTACCCAACGATGCCGCTTAGAGCCGACGCTAAGGCCGCATCCTGCTCTGGAAATACCGTCCGCAGATCCAGCAGCACGCGAGCTTCTTCCACGCGGGCAATGATGGGCAGATCGGAACCGCGCAGCCGCTGCGACAATTCGTCAGCGCTCAAACCCTCAACCGCTATGGCCAGAACCCGCGTGGGCAGAGCGGAAGACGGCGCTGCGCCGCCGCCGAGGATCGATTCGCCGTCCACAATCTCAACCTTGATCTTCGGACCGACAATGCGCGCGGCCAATGCTCCTGCTCGCTTGCCGATTTCTTCTTTCGTGAGCCGCATCATGCGCAGCGTGGGAATCGAATTGTGATCTCGCCTCACGTAGGCGAGCAAAGTAGATTCCAGCGCGGCGTAGATCAGCTTGTCGACGCGCAAGGCGCGGAACAGCGAATTCGACCGCATGCGCCCTACCAATTCCGCACAGCCGCTGATCAGCCCTGCTTGTGGCCCGCCCAGGAGCTTGTCGCCGCTATAGGTAACGATGTCGACGCCGCTGCGCAAGCTGTCGAGCACGCCGGTCTCGCCGCTGATTCCAACCGAGCGCAAGTCAAATAGAGCACCGCTGCCCAGGTCTTCCATCACCGGGATGCCACGCCTTCGTCCCAGCGCCACCAGTTCCGCCGTAGAAGCCTGCTCGGTGAATCCTGTGATTTCAAAATTCGAGCGATGTACTCGCAACAGCAGCCGCGTGCGGTCGGTAATAGCACGCTGGTAGTCGTCGGCGCGCGTACGGTTGGTGGTGCCGACCTCGCGCAGGATCGCGCCTGACTTAGTCATCACATCGGGAATGCGAAACGACCCGCCAATCTCCACCAATTCGCCGCGCGAAACGATAACCTCGCCACCATCCGCTAAAGTATTCAGCGCCAGCAAAACCGCCGCCGCATTGTTGTTCACAACGATAGTTGCTATCCCTGTTGGTATGGAGATAGCCGCCTTGGCCGTCCCATCTGGCCGAAGCCCGACGGAATTCTTCTGGAAAGCCGAGCCGGCGATCTCTTCACCCAGCAACTTTCCAAACAGACGACTGATATGTACATCCCGCTTGCCGCGCTCTCCAGCCGAAAGATCAAACTCCAGGTTGCTATAGCTGGAAGCGGTCTCGCGAATGTGCTCAATCGCCGCATCTCCCAGCGGAGCGCGCCCAAGATTGGTATGCAGAATCACGCCAGTAGCGTTGATCACCGCCCGCAGAGAATAACTTAGCGTCTGACGAAGCTGCTTCTCGATCGCTGTCCCCAACTCTGACAAGGCACGTTGCACGCTTTTCTCATCCAGCAGTCCCGACGTAATCTCGTGACGCAAATTTGTTAGCACGCTGCGCGCTGCATCTACGACAGAATCGTGCCCATAGCTCGCCGTCAGCGAACTCACCTCCGCAGTTCGCACTACGTCGTCGACGGAAGGCAGTTTCCGGAAAAGCTCGGTTTGTAAAGCGGTAGTCACGGGGAAATTATCCCACGAAGCGAAATATCGCCGCATCTTTGACGCTTTCACAGCGTGTGCATGTAGGCAAGCAAATCCTGGATGTCTTGGGAACTCAGAACCTGGCCGTAGCCGGGCATGTCGGGCCGGCCATTGCGAATAATATCGGTGACGCGCTCGTCATTGGCCGGCAGTCCGGCTTGCGGAAGATATTTATTCTGGAAAACTCCCTTCAAGCCCGGCCCCTTTTTCCCCTTCGTAGAATACGGCCGGTGACAGCGATCGCAGTAGTTGTCATAAATCTTGCGCCCGCTTGCCTGTTGGGGATTGAGTCCAAGCTCGGCATCTGATTTGCGACGCTCGACGTCGCAACCGGCGAAAACGCCCAGTGTTAACAGCAGTACGGCTGCTGTCGATAGCCAGCGAACGGTCTTTACTTCACTGCGGAATGATTCAATAGCTTTCATGGTCGATGGACTTCAATCATAAATGCTCGCATCGGTTAGACGTCTCTCTTTTAATTTAGAATCTGGCGCATGCGAGCTGTCTTTCAGTGGAACCTGGGCAAGCGCACCCTGGAGCTGGGCAAACGCACCCTGATCATGGGCATCGTGAACGTCACCCCGGACTCTTTTTCTGACGGCGGACTCTATCTCGATGCCAACAATGCTATCGAACACGCTCTGCGCATGCTCGACGAAGGCGCCGATATCATCGATGTAGGCGGCGAATCCACACGCCCCGGCGCCGCGGTGGTCGCCCCGCCCACGAATCCTCAGGAAAAGTATGCAAAAGATAAAAAAACTCCGCCTGCCCCTCCCCCGGCAAAAATTGCCGTGCTTGCGGAGGAAGAGTTACGCCGGGTTCTTCCGGTAATCACCGGCATAAAAAAAGCGCGCCCCACTGCCGTGGTCTCCATCGACACTTACAAAGCGGAAGTCGCGCGCGCCGCCACAGCGGCGGGAGCCGAGATCGTAAACGACGTCAGTGCATTTCGTTGGGATCCGCAAATGGTCCGCACCGTTGCCGAAATCAAATGTGCAGCGGTTCTAATGCACATGCGCGGACGCCCAGAAGAATGGCGAACCCTTCCGCCGCCCGGCGATATTGTTCTGCAGGTCAAGCGCGAGCTTCGCGACTGGGCGGAGACGGCTGTGCTGGCAGGTGTGCGGCGCGAAAAGATCGCCATCGATCCCGGCTTCGGCTTCGGAAAAAATTTCGAGCAGAACTACCCGCTGCTGACCCGCTTTGAGGATCTGCAAGCTGTAGGGTTTCCACTCCTGGTGGGAACTTCGAGAAAATCCTTTATTGGCCGCATTCTGGCCACTGCCGGAAAAGATGCCCCTCCCTCAGACCGTCTGTATGGAAACCTCGCCGCCCAAACTGTTTTGATTCTCAAAGGCGCGCACATCCTGCGCACCCACGACGTAAAGCCTGCAGTCGACGCCGCCCGCGTCGCCGACGCCATTCTTGCTGCTCGCTGAGCCAAGCGCGAATCGTCAAATCCATTCCGGTTGAGTATGAAGTCATGGTTAGTTCCCGCCGATAAACACTTAGGAATCTCTCGCGGAAAACGGAATGACGGATCGTTTCATCAGTGTCGTGCTTGCTTCTTCGTTGCTCGTCCTCATCTCGCTTGTCGTCGTCGTCGTCGGCTGGCTGGGCTTTAATTCGATGGATAGCCTCCAGCCAGATGCGCGAAGCCTGGTTGAATCCGGCTGGGTAAATGTAGAGCTGCCGGTCGGGGCGGGCGGTTACTCCGACCAAAACAGCTATAGAAACATGCAGCTGGTTGTGACCGGGGATCGTCGGGAGATTGATGAAATGGATACCCAGTTGAAGAGAAGCACAGCTAAATATGCCGCGGCACGCAACCGGACGATCTATCTTGTCGCCTTTTCCGTACTGCTGGCGTTTGGTATCGCGGTAGTCGTGGTGAATAAACTCATGGCCGAGATTCTTCGGCGCGAGAAAGCCGAGGCCAACTTGCGCCGCTTGAACGACGACCTCGAATGCAAGGTTCGCGACCGCACCGCTTCGCTCGACAAATCCAACCAGGACCTTATCGCTGAAATCGCCTCCCGCCATGAAGTCGAAGCGGCGAAAAGCCGCTCTGAGCAACTATTTCGTTCCATCGCCGAAAACAGCGCTGATCTGATCGCCGTCGTCGATCAGTCCGGTCACCGCATCTACAACAACCCCACCTACGAACGCCTACTCGGCTACACCGGGGAGGAACTGAAAGAAACTGTTTCCTTCCAGCAGATTCATCCCGACGACAGGCCACGAGTCACACAAGCTGCTCAGTTGGCTCTCGAAACCGGTATTGGTCAGATTGTCGAATATCGCATGCAACGAAAAGACGGGACCTACATCACCCTGGAGTCCCACGGCAGTTTCATTCGTGACTCCCGTGGCGAGATCGAAGCTTTCGTCATCTCCGCGCGCGATGTTAGCGATCGCCGCATGGCCATGCAAACCGAGAAGCTCTCCGCCATCGGCCAACTCGCCGCAGGCGTTGCCCACGAACTTAACACGCCCGCACAATACATCTCGGATAACGTTACCTTCCTCAACGACACATGGAAAAAACTCGATGCCGCAATTGCCGCGTCTCCCGGCTACGGCGTTGGTTCCCCTGGAAACCCTGACACCAGACTTCCAAAAGATTGGGAATGGCTCCGCCAGGAAATTCCCAAAGCCATCTCTCAGTCGCTCGAAGGAATTCGCCGCATGAATAAGATCCTCGGCGCGATGCGGCGTTTTTCTCACACGGGCGGTGGAGAACGAGAGTTCGTCGATCTCAACGAAGCTCTCGACGCCACGCTGACGGTCGCACACAACCAGATCAAGCTCCTCGCCGATGTCCAAACCGAATACCAACCCGATTTGCCTCGTGTCGAATGCTACTGCGACGAGATGAACCAGGTGTTCTTGAATCTGATCGTCAACGCTTCCCACGCCATCCGCGATGCCTCGCTGCAGCGTCCGGGCGAGCGGGGAAAGCTTGTCATCCGCACCCTCCAAATCGAGCAGGATGTGCAAATTGAAATCCAGGATAATGGGACTGGCATCCCACTCGCCGCTCGCGCCCGCGTGTTCGACCCCTTTTACACGACCAAACAAGTGGGCGAAGGAACTGGCCAGGGACTTACAATCTGCCACGACATCGTCACCCAAAAACACCACGGACGCATCTGGTTCGATACCGAAATCGATAAAGGCACAACATTCTTTGTCAAAATTCCCATCCGTCCAGCATTGACGACTGCGGGCGGGTCAACCGCGATTGCGGTCCTATAGGCTGTCCATGCATCCTAAATCTTCGCGCTTACGTATTTGATGGTTGCCTGTACTGCTTGTTGAATGGTGAGGCGCGGGCGCCAGCCCAGGGCGCGGATTCGGGAGCAATCGAGAAGGATGAAGGGACTGTCCCCGATCCAGCCACGTTCGCCTCCGGCGTAAGTGAGTTTGGGATGGAGGTCGAGGTACTCGCAGATCCAGCCGATGGAATCGTTGACCTCGCAATATTCGTCGGTACCGAGGTTGAAGATGTTCACTCTGGCGTCGGCGCGATCGAGAGCGGTAAAGATAGCATCGATGCAATCCTGCACGTACAAGTAAGATTTTCTCTGATGGCCATTGCCGAGGACGTGGAGATGGTCGGGATGCTGGGAAAGCTGCTGGTAGAAATCGTAGACGTGGCCATGAGTGTAGCGCTCGCCGAGAATCGAGACGAAGCGAAAGACGTAGGCCTGCATTGCGAAGCCTTCACAGTAGGCTTGAATCAATCCTTCGGCGGCGAGTTTGGATGCTCCGTAGAGCGAGGTTTGGATGGGAAACGGGCACGTCTCAGGGGTGGGAAAAATTTCTGGCTCGCCGTAGACCGATCCGGTCGAGGAAAAAACTATGCGCTTGCAGTTTTGGTCGCGCATCGCTTCCAGAACATTCCAGGTGCCGATGGTATTCTGATCCAGATCTTTACGGGGATGGTCCGTGCCGAAGCGGACGTCGGCGTTGGCGGCCAAGTGGACGACCAAATCGCAGCCTCTCATCGCTTGATGCAGGCTCTTGCCTCCGAGCAGGTCTGCTTGGTGAAGAGTGAAATTGGGATTGCGTTTTGCATTTTCCAGGAACTCAAGGCGACCTGTCGAAAGGTTATCGAAACCGACAACGGTGTGGCCTGCGGAAATCAGACGGTCGACCATGTTACTGCCGATGAAGCCGGCTGCACCTGTGACTAAAACGCGCAAGATGACCTCCAGATAAAAATAAGAAATTAGAAAAGTCTGACGCTCGGACCCGACGAGCTCAGCGATCAGAACATTTCGTGGCTATTGGTTGTCCGGCGAAGTTTGGCGTAGCGCGATGCGGGTTCCCTTCAGCTCAAAGCGGCTGTCGCGCCAAACGTAACGCAGGCTCAGGTAGCTGGCAAACCAGACGACAAAGCCGAGCAGATCGCGTAGCGGGTAGAGCCACGGCGCAAGCAAAACCCGGGGATCGCGAACTACGAGCCAGCCAACAAGCCAGGCTTCCGCGAGCCGATTGAATACTGCCACGCCGAACAGGAACCAGCCGATTCCCCAATGGCCCAGCAGACCTGCGGCGAAGAGTCCCAGCAAGCCGTAGGGCATGGAAAAAATCAGGCCGGTCCCGAAATGTCCCTTCGGACGCGAATAACGCGTGGTCTGAGCCCAGCGAAGCTGGTTCTGCCACATGCGGCTGAACGATTTTTGATTTACAACATGATCGATCGGGTGGCAGGAGAGGACGACGCGGTAGCCGGCTTTTGCGATCATACTGCCAATGGCAAAATCGTACGCGATGTAATCTTTCAGGGCGCCGTAGCCGCCGATTTTCGCGAGAGAATCTTTTCGGATCACGGTAGTAGGGCCTAATCCGAACTTCATTCCTTCCAGCAGATGCGCCACCAGGACGCCTGCCGTCATTTCGACTGACATGCCGATGGCGGTGAGTGCAGAGAAGAATCCGGCAACGTTTTTGCCACGATAGACGCAGGTGACCATGCCGACTTGCGGATCGAGCAAAGGGGCGACGACCTCTCGCAAATAGTTTGGCGAAACTTGCACATCGCTGTCCGTGGTGACCAGAATTTCATGGGACGCCGATTCCGCCATGCAGTGAAATGCGTAAACCACAGGGTTAGGCCAGAGCGCTCCGGTTACGAGGACGCGCGTGTGGATGTGCGGATAGCGCGCACATACTTCGCGCACAACTTCCAGAGCGGCATCATTGGCATAGTCGGCAGCAAACAAAATTTCGTAGTGGGGATAATCCTGGACGAAGAAGCTTTCGATGTTTTCTTTCAGTTGCGCCTCAAGACCGTGCACCGGCTTCAGTATCGAGACGGGAGGAAAGTGAGCATTGTCTGGAATGACACGGAGTTGCTGGCGCGCGGCCGAGCGAAAGCGGAGTACTCCCAGGAGAACTAAGCCAAGGAAGACGGCAGAAGACACCGTGCCCAGCAGTGCGACAACAAAAGCGAAATATAAAATCAGATGAATCAATTTGCGTTTTTCCCCGCATTCCAAACTGCAAAGCCACGAGTAATGCGCAAAGCCCAGCGCTCCTTCCAGAAGAAGCAGATCACACTATACATTTTAGCGATGTGGCAGGTCAGTACTGGACGGGGATGATTGCAGGTCTTGATTCGTGCAGATACTTGATCATTCTAATTTTTGACTATTTGAGATCTTCGCGCAGCTTGCCAAGGCCGTAGAGGGGCGCACCTTTTGTGATCTTGTAATCCTTGTACTCAATGGAGAGAATGGCGCGGCCGCCGAGGCGGATGGTGCTTTCGGTGTGGTTTTCCGCAGGGAGCCAGAAGTCGTCTACTTTGATGTAGGTGTGCTTGACGGAGGTGTTCTTGATCCAGAGCGAAGGGTTCTTGGCCGGTTCTCCTTCGATTTTGACGACGGCGAAATCTTTGGCGTCGACCCAGATTTTCCCGCGATAGAGAAATTTATTTTTGGTCTTAGGCAGGAGATTGAGGACGTACTGCGGACCATTGGGGGTGTTCTCGTAACCCGCGGAGGTGAAATCGTAGTTCTCCCTGGTCAGCGCGATGTGGGCGCGGTTTTCTTCATTGGCGGCTTCCTGTTCGCCCTCCAACAGCTTCTTCAATACATGGTCGATCACAAACTTGGAACCGGTTTGCGACAGAATACGAAACTGCTTGGTATTGGGAGCGCGATACTTGACCTCGACCACCATTTGCGCGTCGCGATCACTGGGAAAGCCGCGATACTGCATGTGGTAAATGCGCGTGCTCGTGAACTGATCGAGGGCGGCGGCACGCTTGGCATTGTTTTCCTGAAGTTTACGAGCCACCTGATCGGCGGAAAGTGGAGGGCGCGAGGAGTAATCGAGGCCTCCGGAATCGAATTGCTGTGGAGGTGTCTGGCCTAGGGTTGCGAGACTGGAACAAAGTAGCAACAGGCTGCAGACGCCGCCAGGATGAATTCTCCAATTTGCCATGTCGATTTCTTTGCCGTCTGTATCTAAGATGCAGTCTAGCGGAAATAAGGAGATCGGCAACCTGTGATAATTGAATTTCTGATCTTTCGACTATTATATTCCCGCTGCGGGATTGACAATATTGCCGTCAGCGAGCGTTTTCGATCGCTCTTTTCCGACAAAATCAACGCCACTGAGTTAGTTACCTTCGTGCCTCCCTCATCAGGGCCATTTCGATTCTTCTGGATTTGTCGCACACTGTGTGCAGTTCGATGCAGGAAATCGGTGTCCAATCCGAGAGGCGGAGGCAGGATCGCATACAGGCGGTGCTGCCCGTTCGGGTGCGAGGAAAAGACGCTGCCGGGGTGCCGTTTGAGGAATTCGCCCATACACTCGACCTCACACCCGAATGGCGTGCGACTGGGGGCGATTCGGCGGCAACTCAAAGCGCTGGATACGCTCACGATTTTTTATCATCAGCGCCGTATGGAATTCAGAGTTGTTTGGATCAAACTCTTGGAGGGAACAAAAGAGTATCAGGTTGGCCTGAAGGCCTTTGCGCAAGAGAGAGAAGCGTGGGGGTTAAGTTACAGCCCGCAACCGATGAGCAGGGCCACAACCACGGCTTCCGCGTAACCAAGGAGAAATCATGGACCGCTTTATAAAAATATTCTGGTCGGATGTAGAAGGACAAGACGTAGCGGAGTATGCGGTGATGCTGGCGGTCATTCTGGTCGTGGTTATGGGAACGGTCCGGTTAATCGGAGCGAACGCGAGTACGGTGTTCTCGCAGGTGGGCAGCACGGTTCAGTAACAAGAATTTCTTCGCCACGGATTTTCACGGATTAAGACAAAGTCCTGGAACATACCTTGTCGCGGAATCCGTACATCAGGGACGAACTGAATTTCCCATCATCAGGGCAAACAGCAACGGAAGGTAAATCACTGTGGCCTGCAACACATGGCGAGCCAGCATTTTGGAACGCGCGGTGTTGATGGGCAGCTTGAGGGAAGCGAGACGAGCGCCGAAATAAAACAGCGCAACCCCTAGAACGACCGCTCCTACCAGATAAATTTTTCCCGCCATACCGAAAAAGCTGGGCAGAAGGCTGAGCGGAATCAGAAGCGCCGAATAGGCCACGATGCGCCGCGCGGTCGAACGGCCATCTTCCTCGACAACCGGCAGCATGCGAATTCCACCACTGGCGTAATCTTCCCGGTAAAGCCACGCGATGGAGAAGAAGTGCGGGAACTGCCAGACGAAAAGGATTGCGAATAGGATCAGCGTGCCCCACTCGAGATGGCCGCGGGCTGCGGTCCAACCCAGAACTCCGGGCATAGCTCCAGGGAAAGCGCCAACGAAGGTGCAGATGGGAGAAATGCGCTTTAAGGGCGTATACGCGGCCAGGTATACAACCGAAGTCAGAAAAGTCAGCAGCCCAGTCAGCGGATTGGTGAAATACGCCAAGTAGAGGGAACCTCCGACCGCGGCCAGTAACCCAGCGGTGGTGGCGTGAAGCAGGCTCATGCGGCCGGCGGGGAGCGGGCGCTGGGCGGTGCGGCGCATCTTCGCGTCGACTTTATATTCCATTACTTCATTGAGGGCAGCGGTGCCGCTGGAGACGAGTGCGATTCCCAGCAGAGCGTGGAAGAGTCCCCAGGACAGCGACGAAACGCCCGCTTTTTGCGCGCCGAAATAGTAGCCGCACCATGCCGTCATCACGATCAAAGTGGTTACGCGCAGCTTCATCAGTTCGGCATAGTCACGTAGAAGAGAGGTGGCCTGCCTGCGAAGTAGGAGTACAGGTTGGGTCGTCGTGCTCATAGATATTTTAGAAGTAAAGGTGTGGTTGGCGTACCGGTTTGGGCGCACCTCTTCTCGCGCTGAGCTGAAGTGAAGAGGGCAGCCCCCACAAGGCCACCGAAAATCCCAAGGATTGCAGAGTTACTCTCCTGGCTTTCGAAAGTCAAGTCAAAACTCAGAACCGGCCGTTGAAGGCGCACGGTTTCCGACACGACACTATCTGCTCGCGGCCGGTCCGGCGGCGTCAAAAGTTTCCGGCGGATCGAAGAAGCATTGATGCCATAGGGCGGCGTCCGACAATTTGCCTGCCTTCCATTGCTGCAGAGTGGGCAGGGTGGCGGCGATCATGCCTCCGTCAACGGAATCGAAGATCAGCACGATGCCATCCAGTTCTTGCGGTTTTTGCGCCAGTTCACTGTAGTCTTTGTCGAGCACGGACTTAGCGAATTCCAGCCGGAGTAGAGGGCCGTAATCTTTGCCCGATTCGTTGATTTTTTCGACGGAGACAATCTTGACGGTCTTGCCGCGGAGAGGCGCCCAGTCTCCCGGGAACTGTGCTTTTTCTTCGCGCGTGACATGAAATAAATCGCTGGCGGCAGGAGCCTGGGCGGCGGGCGGAGGTAAATCGGTATCGGGAACGCTGTCGGGCATTTCCAGATTGTTGCGCCAGATCCATCCGCGGGATAGGCCGGAGATGCGGACGTGGACCCAGTCGCGGTTGAAATCGAGCATTTCGAACTCATCGTGCGCGCTGGCCAGGAACAGAGTCTTAGCGGTCAGACTGGCGGTGGCGACCACCGGCGTGCCGGATTTTCTAACCGCCACCAGGTTCTTGGGATGAGCCTGGCTCTTGAGAATTTCTTCCAAGCTGTCCGCCTCGGCTTGCAAACTGCTTGCGTCCTTGTCGGCGCTTTTCTGGGTGGAAGGGGGAGCAGTCTTTTCCTGCTCGGCCAGGGTTTGTGCCAAGGAAGAGGAAAGGCCGCCGGTTTCTGGAATTCTGGGCACAGGCGCAGAAATGGCGGGCTGCTCCGGAGCGGGAGTTTTCGCGGGAGTCCGAGACTTGGCAACTGGCGGCGGAGTGGCTGCGGCTTGCTGTGTGCGGTTGTTGAGTTGGTCTGCGAGTTGATCGAGAAGATCTGCTTCCAGGCGGCCATTTGAGGTCAACACTTGGTATCCGGAGTGCGCGGCCGCCGGATCGGCGTACCAAGCTGTGACCTGCACGCTAACCTTCACGATCGAGCCGCCGGAAGGAGACGTGGTGACCTGGAACTTCGATTGGTAGTAGGCGCGCTGATAGTGATCCAGGGGATGCTCGGCGGCACTGGCGAATCCATCGACTACTGGAAGCCTTCCGGCAGTGGCGGCTTGCATCTCTTTGAGAGTCTTTTCTACCGTGGCCTTGGATTGGGGAAAGCTGCGCTCAGCGCTGGCTCCCTGTGCCAGGCAGGACCCCGCCGCACAAAAGAGAGCGACGAAGAGCGCAAGCGCAGGCCAGAAAACTGCTTTGAATTTCGTCCTGCAAAACTTCATGGCTGCTCCAGTTCGTCGCGTTGCATCCAGCCATGCTGGCCATCGTGTGTCTCGACGCCGTACCAATAGGGAGTGGAAAGCAAAATCAGAACTTCGGTGCCAGCGGTCAGTGACTGTAAAGTGCTGGCGGTATGGAACGGTGCGGATTTCAGCGGCGCGCCCGGAGGCTTGACGGTGCGCTGCACCTGTTTTCGGAGATCTTTAACGTGGTCTTCGAGACTCTGTCCAGAGGGGCGCTCGGCCGTCGGAGGCTGAACGGGTGGAACCGCTTCGGGCGCAGGCGCTTGGGAAGGTTGAATGGCGACAGACTGGGAGGTGGACGAAGACGACGAGGTTGAATTCTCCACCTTTGCATCGGCCACTTGCTGCGTATCAGCCGGCGTATCAGAAGGATCTGGTGGATCAACTGGGAATGCGGATTGCATTGCGTCTGCGCGTTTTCGCGTGGCGAGGGCTCGCTTTTTCTGCAACTGCTCCTCCCGCTCGCTCTTGGATTCCGCAGTTTGCTGTTTCATCACCTCGATGGCTTCGATGTGCTCTTGAATATCTTTGTACTCGGCGCTCTCTACCGATCCGTTGGATTGATGCACGGTGCGACGGAAGTCTTCCTTGAAGAGTGCGTTGATGCGCAGGACTGTATTCTTATCGCCCTGAGGTTGCACTATGTAGCGAACAACCAGGGTTCCGACATCGCCGCCATCCTTGAAGTTGCGAGGGTCGATCGCGCCCTCCCGGACTTTGTAGAAAACTTTTCCGCCTTCGGTCCATTCGGCAAAGACGGGGGTAGATGTGGCGGCTTTCGCTCCGGAAACGTATTCGTCTTTGTTGTACTCTTTGGTTCCCCGAATTATGCCGTTCTGGGCAATATCTTCAACCACTTGTGCGACTTCACTTTCGGGAACCGGAATGTTGACGATAAGGCCTTCGCCATAGCTCAACTTCTCTTTCGCGCTGACCGCGAGCGGGAAAGAGGCTAGAAGCAAAATGAGAATGGGAATGGGAAAAAGACGGAAAGGAAGCGCGTCCGCCGCCGGCCCATCTATTCTGTTTCTGAAATTGCGCGAGGTACTTCGACGAGCCATCGGCGAATCCACCATAAACTCCGTTTCCAAGAGTCTCGTACTGTGGGGCTGAAGCTGTCAACTCGGTGTTGTGAAATTCAGTGGCGTGACGAAGTTGTCACGACATTGTAAAAAAAATGTAAAACTACTTGCACTTCGTCTTTCGCCCGTAGTAGGATTCGCGCGGTAGAGTGGTAGAACCTTTGTGACTTTTCATCGGCAAGAATGCGAGGGGTTCGCATTACGAGCCATAAATCTGCACGCACCTGCTTATGTGGTTAACTCGTTTTTTAAAACAAACTATTTGATCTGATCTTTGCCGAGGAGTCCGGACATGCACGTTTCGAGGCGTTCGCGTCTTCGCCATGCTTCCTGCCTTAGTTCACTGATTCTGATGGCTGTGTTCCTGGTGCTCGCCTGCAGCCAGCCGGCGCACGCGTTACCGGCCTTTGCCAGAAAATACGGCTTGCGCTGTTCCGCTTGTCACGAGTCGTGGCCGATGCTCAATTACTTCGGGCAGAAATTCAAGGACAACGGCTACCAGTTGATGAACGACCGTGATGCGCCGATCTGGCAGAATCCAAGCTACTGGCCGGTGACTTTCCGCATTACCCCGATCTGGCACCGCGTGAGTACGGGGAAGGTTTTGGTGGATACTTACACGGCGGGAAATCCTGTGGCAACAGGATCGACACTTCAGCGGGTGACCAGTTCCGGCTTTGACTTGAGCGGTCTCGACTTCCATACCGGCGGTACACTCGAGAAAAACTTCTCGTTCTACGTGCTGCCATCCTCGGATGCGACGGCGTCATTTCACTTTGAAACCGTCATGGCGCGCTTGGACAATCTTTTTGGCAGTCCCTGGCTCAATTTGAAGCTGGGCAAGTTTGAGCTCGATAACCTGCTCTCGGAAAAGCGCATTCTGACGCTTACTGGAAATGGTGGAATCTATCAGCTCTACCACTTCGTTCCGGTGGGCGATGGGAATATCTTCGGCCAGATGGGAGATAATCAGCTCGGCGTCGAGGTGATGGGACACTCCTGGAATGATCGAACCCGTTATTCCGCGGCCTTGTTGAGCTCCGTCGATGGGCAAGTAGGATTGCCCTACGGGGCCAATGCTTATTCGGGATTCTTTACGGTGAGCCAAGCCTTCGATACAGGCAAGGCGGGAGTGCAGCGCATTGGCGCTTATGCCTTTGTGGGTGAGGCGCCAACGACATGGCTGACGCAGACCTCGGGCCCCAGCGGAGCAACGGTAATTCCCGGCGCGGTTGGGAATAAGGGTTTCAGCCGCGAAGGATTTGTCGGCCAGTTTTACTTTGGGCAGCATGTCGATCTTCAGGTTGTAACCCAGCACGGCGAGGATAGCGCCTGGTTCGGTCAAGGTTATGGCGACCTTATTGATGGTATCGCGACCGCCAACAATACAACTGGGACGACGCTGACCCCCGGCTCGCGATCGCCGACCTGGAATGGTGTGCTCGTTGAGCCGCACTATGTTTACAGCCCGCAACTGCTTTTCCTGGCTCGCTATGAAACGATCCGGATGTCGCAGCAGTCGACCCCGGGAACACCTTCTAACCTGGGCAACATCTCAACCTACACGGTCGGCTTCCGGTACAACCCGTTCATGACCAGTCGCGCGGGTTTCGCCTGGCACAACGAATACAACTGGCTGCATCAGGATGGAACCGCGCCCGATGGCACCAACCTCAACACTGGCGAGTTGCTGACCGGATTTGATTTTGATTTCTAAGCTTCGATTTCTGGAGAGGGATAGCATGCAACGGAATAATTTGCGGAAGTGGTTGCTTTCAGTGGGCGCGGCCGCGGTCGTGGCGCTCCCGATGCCTTCCTGGGCGCAGCTTACGAAGTACGACCTGGAAACGCGTATGGGCATGGAGGCCCATGCAGGAAATCTTACCGGTCACGCCAAAGACGCCAAGGCGGACTACCGCAGGTATTGCGTGGGATGTCATGGCGAATTGGGCGACGGGAATGGCGAGAATTTCCCCTGGATAGATCCTAAGCCCCGCAACTTCCAATTGGGCGTATTCAAATGCCGATCGACTCCGACCGGGACTTTGCCGACGGATGAAGATCTTTTCGATAGCATCGCGCGCGGCTTTGACCGCTCGAACATGCCGCAGTGGAGCACCTTCACCAAGCAAGAGCGTCTTGATCTTGTGGCCTGGGTGAAGCACTTCTCTCCGCGCTGGACGGGCGAGAAGCCGGGAACGCCGATTACCATTCCTCCTGAGCCGGAAGTTACGGCTGAGCGCATCAAGGCCGGGCGCGATGTATTTGCCCGCGTACAGTGCTGGAAGTGTCATGGCGTGCTGGGCCTGGGGGATGGTCCCTCGGCGGCAACTCTTACCGATGACCTGGGCCGTCCGATCGCTCCTTTCAACTTTGCGGAAGGCGCGCGGCCCAAGTGCGGCGACTCCGACCGCGACATCTATCGAATCTTCATGACCGGTTTGGACGGCACTCCGATGCCTTCTTTTGCCGACAACATCAAGCCCGATGAGGCGTGGGATCTGGTCTTCTACCTGCGAACACTCATGTCCCAGCACAGCAAGGAAAAGGCGATGGCAAAACAGCTTGGGCTGAAGCCGGTTGATCCGAATGCGCCAGTTGGACAACCGTAGGCATAGAATGGCGTCAAAGATTCACCTAAGTAGTCAAGGAGAGATTTTTCTATGAGCAAGCGAAACAATTTTGTAGCTGTACTATCGGCAGTAGTGTTACTCTGCTGCGGCGCGCTGATGCTGAATCAAAAAGTCAGCGCTGCGGGAGAAGGAAAAATTAGTGGCACGGTTAAGTTGGATGGTGCGGCCCCACACATGAAGGGGATCGATATGAGCAAGGATCCCTACTGCTCCAAGGCCCACGCGAGCGATCCTGGACATCTGGAAACTTATGTGGTCGGTGCCGACGGAGGGATGGAAAATGTGGTTCTTTACATCTCTGAGGGTTACACTGGCCCAGCTACCACAGTGACGACGGAACCGGTCTTCGATCAGAAGAACTGCATGTATACTCCGCACGTTCTGGCGCTGGACGTTGATCAGAAATTCAAGGTGACCACCAGCGATCAGACTACGCATAACATTCATCCGCTGCCGAATCCGATGACCGGCAATATTCCGTGGAATCAGTCGCAGCCGCCTGGAGCGGCGGCGGTGGAAAAGAGCTGGAAGGCTGCCGAAGTAATTCCGGTGCAGTGCAATATTCATCCCTGGATGCACGGCTGGTTTGTGGTGGTAAAAGGGCCATATGCGACCACTGACAGCAAGGGCGCTTACGCCATTAGTGGCGTGCCGCCGGGGAGCTACACCTTGACCGCATGGCAGGAAGCGGCCGGGACTCAAACTCAAAAGGTAACGGTTGCCGCAGGTGGAGCGGGGACTGCCAATTTCACTTTCAAGGCGAAGTAGAGTAACTTTCGCGTGTTCGCAGCAAGCTCAATTATTGAATCGCCGCAGTCAAGAAGGCTGCGGCGATTCCTACAAATAATAAAGAACGGCCTATGCCGGCCAGAGGCGGGACGATATGGCGAAAATATTCGCGGTAATAATCGTGCTAATCGCAATTGCTTCGGCAGTTCCCATCGTGATGCACATGTGGCCCATGCCAGTCGATATCTCGACGCACGGCGGGCTGATCGACGAGCAATATGCGGACACGATGCTGGAGGCTGGCATTTCTTTCCTGGCGTCGCAGTTTCTGCTGGCATTCTTTATTTGGAAGTTTTCCATTCGGACGCCGGGCGAAAAGATTAAGAGTTTTCCGGGTGGCGCGACGGGGCTAGTGGCGGCCGCATTCCTGCTGGTGGGAACGGAAGTTTTGGCTTTGGGCGTGTTCGGCACGAAAGCCTGGGCCAGCGTGTATCTCACGCCGCCGGCGGCTAACGCCATGCCGGTTCAAGTTCAGGCGGGACAGTTCGCATTTTATTTCCGCTATCCGGGACCGGATGGAACATTCGGACCGCTTCATCCCGAACAGATCAGCGAAGCGAATGCGAACTTCTTCGGTCTCGATACCACGCACGATCAGGATTCGAAGGACGACATCGTTGCCGCTGAATTGGCGATTCCGGTGAATCGCGAGATTCACTTGCTGATGCATTCGAAGGATGTAGGGCACTCGTTCTATGTGCCGGAGTTGCGGATTCAGCAGGATTTTGTGCCGGGACTGGATGTAACAGTGCACTTTACGGCCACGAAGGTCGGCAAGTACGAAATTGTATGTACTCAGCTTTGCGGCCTGGGGCATTACAACATGAAGGCCTATTTAGAAGTGAAGTCCCAGGAAGATTACGACACTTGGATCAAGCAGCAAGCGGCATTGCAGTAGAACGTTTCTCGGCAATCAGGATATGGACGGACCAAACATCTCTTTTGAGGTGAGGTAAGCACAATGCACGATATGTCCGCACATGCGGTGCAGCACGGCGCCCCGACAAGTTTTATTCGCAAGCATGTATTCAGCACTGACCACAAAGTCATCGGCAAACAGTATTACGCGCTGGCGTTGCTGGCGGCGCTGGTGGGCATGGCGCTTTCGTGGATCATGCGCATCCACCTTGGGTGGGGGAATTTTGCTATTCCCGGCCTGCATTTGCTGTCCAGCACGGGCGCGCCGGGCAACGTGCTGACGCCTGAGTACTATTTGCAGTTGATGACCATGCACGGGACGATCATGGTCTTCTTTGTGCTGACCACGGCGCCGTTCGCGGCCTTCGGCAATTTCTTTCTACCGATTCAAACCGGCGCGGAAGATATGCCCTTCCCGCATTTCAACATGATGTCGTTCTGGGTGACGTTTGTCGGCTTCCTGGTTCTGGTGGCATCCTTTTTCGTGGGCGACGGGCCGACGCTTGGTGGCTGGACGCAGTATGCGCCGTTAAGCGCGATCGGCTCGGTGGGCGGCCCCGGCGAGGGCATGGGCGTGATTCTTTGGGCAACTTCGATTGGCATCTTCTGCATCGGCCAGTTGCTGGGGTCGTTGAATTTCATCACCACTACGCTCGACATGCGCTGCAAGGGCATGTCGTTGATGCGGCTTCCGCTCACAGCCTGGGCGTGGTTCATCACCTCAGTGATGGGGTTGACGGCATTTGCGGTGCTAATGCCCGCCTGCATTTTGCTGATTCTTGATCACGTGGCGGGAACTAGCTTCTTCGTCGCGTCGAATCTGGTGATCAATGATCAAGTGTTGCCGCATTCCGGCGGATCAACGCTACTGTGGCAGCATTTATTCTGGTTCTTTGGCCATCCCGAGGTTTACATCGCCATTGTGCCAGGTCTGGGCATCGTGTCGCACGTACTCATCACCAATATGCGCCGGCCAATGCTGAGCCACCGGGTGTTGATTTATTCGATGGCAGCCCTGGCTGCCCTTAGTTATATGGTGTATGGCCACCACATGTTCGTCAGCGGGATGAATCCCGTCTCTTCGCTGGTTTTCTCATTTCCTACGCTGGTCATTACGATTCCCTCCACCATCGTGGTTCTGATCTGGCTGGGTAGTTTGTATGGTTCGAAGCTGCGGATCAATTCCGCGTCACTGTTCGCGCTGGGCTTTGTTTCGATGTTTATCAGCGGCGGAGTGAGCGGCTTCTTCCTGGCGCAGCCGTCGATCGACATCATGCTGCACGCTACCTATTTTGTGGTCGGACACTTCCACCTGGTGATGGGAGTTGCGGCCATGTTCGGCATTTTCGCAGGAACGTATTTCTGGTTCCCGAAGATGACCGGGCGAATGATGAATGAAACTTTGGGCAAGGTGCACTTCATCATGAGCTTTATCGGCGCGTACTGCATCTTCATGCCTTTCCACTATCTGGGAATTGCGGGCAACGTGAGGCGTTATCAGGCGTTCACTGACGATTACCTGATCCCGCTGATTCCCGTGCACAAATTCATCACGATTGCGGCGTTGTTTACCGGCTTCGCGCAGTTAATTTTTGTTTACAACCTGATTTACAGCCGTTTCAAGGGCGCGCCGGCGCCCGATAATCCGTGGGAAGGCACTTCGCTGGAGTGGAGCACGGCCACACCGCCGCCGCACAACAACTTTGGCGACAAGATGCCGGTGGTTTACCACGATCCGTACCAGTACAGCGTGGAGGGTGCGAGCACCGACTTTGTGATGCAGACTTCGCCGGAAAAACTCAACAACCCGAAAGAAGAACAGTAATTTTGAACGGGGCAATGGATTTTGAGTGAGGGAGAAGTAGCAGTATGGTAACAACAATTCACGAACCGCCAACAATCGAGCTAGACCGTTTACCCAGCCACGGGTCGCACAATGGTGGTTGGCGGAATCTGGTTCCCGCCGATGGCGATTTGCGGCGGGTGAAGGACCATGCTCCGCATCCGGCGAGCACCGGCATTTGGGTGGCGCTGGCATCGATCACGATGACGTTTGCGGCGTTCACCAGCGCGTTGGTCGTGCGTCAGGGTGGCGCGCAGGATTGGCGGCATTTCACACTGCCTTCGGTTCTTTATTTCAACACTCTGGTGATTATTGCCAGCAGCATCACGCTGGAGGTTGCGCGTCGGCGAATTGCGGCGTTTATGGGCGGAGCGAAAAGTCGGGCTGAGAGCCCGGCTCGGTGGCTTTACATCACTCTTTTCCTGGGACTGCTGTTTGTCGCGGGCCAGACTTATGCCTGGGTGCAGTTGAAGGCGCAGGGATTCGGACTGGCGACCAATGTGAGCTACTCATTCTTTTATGTGCTGACCGTAGCCCACGCTTTGCATCTGCTGGGTGGTTTGGGTGGGCTGGTTCGGGTGATTGGAAAGCTCAACCATTCTGTTCTGAGACGAACCACGCTGGACGCCACTTCGCGCTACTGGCATTTCATGGGCGTCCTGTGGGTGTACCTGCTTTTTCTGCTTTGGATGAAGCTCTAATCAGTTAAAAGGTAGGAGGCAAAGTGAGCCAAGCCGATCTTTCAATACACGGGCAGGTGTCGCGAACACAGGCGACCGAGGTAATGACCGCGCCCACATTTTCCGTTCCCGCCAAGAAAATGGCGATGTGGCTGTTCATCATCGCTGACACCGCAACCTTTGCCGGTTGTCTTGTGGCCTACGGATTCATACGCAACGCTAGTCCAAATTGGCCCAGACCCTTCCATGGCGTCGCGAACGTCGCGTTAATGACTTTCATCCTCCTGACCAGCAGCTTGACCATGCTCCTGGCTGTAAGGGCGGCCCAGATGGGCGACAAAGCCAAAGCGTTCCGCTGGACCGCGATTACAGCTGTGGCCGGAATCTTGTTCGCCGCTCTGCACATTCGGGAGTGGATGCAACGGATCGGAGAGGGCATGACCCTGTTCCATAATCCGTGGGGCACGTCTCTGTTTGGTTCGTTGTTCTACAGCGTCACCGGGTTGCACCTCCTGCACGTGACCGGCGGCGTGATCGCCCTGATCGCGGTAGGAATTCGGTACCAGGGCGGACGCTACAATGCCGACGATTTGGAAATCACCGGGCTTTACTGGCACTTTGTCGACCTGGTGTGGATGTTCGTGGTGCCGCTGGTTTATCTTTTGAATCTCTCTCACTAAGCAAAGAGCAGGAGCCAAACTATGACTACCGCTGATACGCACGAGAGTAGTGGAATTGCCAAGGATGTGGGCGTCTACATTTGCCTGTTGGTACTGGCGGGAATACAGTTTGTGATCGCCTACCAGGACATCAGCGCGAAGCAGATGTTTGAGCGCATGCTGATTGTGGCCATCATTGAAGCGGGGCTGGCGCTGCTTTTTTTCATGCACTTGGCGGACAACCGCGGGCTGCGATGGTTTGTGATAATTTTTACGGTAGCGGTGCTTTTCGGTTTGCAGTATGGATGGACCGATAGCTATCGTCTCACCAACGGCGTGCCTTGGGCACACTAGAGCATCGCTAGAGCGTCGCTAGCGTTAGCAGTTGACGGATCAAGATGAAGTATTCAAGAACAATCTGGATTTGGGCAGTCTTGGCGGGAACGATTCTCCTGCTGGCGCCGGTTCCGGCCTCGGCGCAGAGTTGTGCGCTTTGCTATACCCAGGCGGCAAGCTCGGGCGCGCGAATGATACAGGCGTTGAAGAGTGGCATTCTCATCCTCATTGCTCCGCCGACGTTCATGAGCTTCGGGCTGATGGTGGTGTGCTATCGCAGGCGCAATAAGACTCGCGGCGAGGGTGGCGAGCCTGCAAACGAGTGGACGTAGGGCCAGCAATGCACCGCCTGAAGGCGCAGTCACAATCTGGTGGCTTGTGGCACGCCTGAAGGCATGCCCTGATACGAAGCCTTTGCCGGGCGGAAGGTCGTCATGCGAGGCTCAGGGATTTCACTTCTTATAAATCACGCCGCCCTTCATCACGAACGACACTTTCTGCAACACGCTGATGTCTTGTAGCGGAT
>DATNMU010000182.1:0-10633 GCA_035602195.1 Candidatus Acidiferrum sp. | reverse complement strand
CCAGAGGGCTTGAATTGTTTTTTCTGCGCCGGAAATAACAACCGTGTCAAAACCGAAGAGAAATCCGGCAAGCGCCGATGTGAGCGACCAGAAGAAGATGCGAGCATTCATAAGTGGATAGAGGCAAATGCTTACGAAAACTGCTGCAATTCACTCTTTTTCATGCGCTGCATTTGAGAACTGAGAGTTAGCTGCCCTTGGTCAGCGGATATCCTTTTTCCCGCCAGTCGCGGATTCCGCCATCCATCGAGATTACGTTCTTGTAGCCCATCTTCTGCAGATTGTCGGCGGCGAGGGCGGAACGGAATCCGCCGCCGCAGTAGAGAATGAGTTCCGCATCGAGATTGGGTACGCGCGCTTCAACGTCGCGCTCGATAATGCCTTTGCCCAGATGAATCGCGCCCGGAAGATGATCTTTGGCGAATTCACTTTCTTCGCGGACATCGACCAGCGTGAACTTGCTCCCGCCATCCATCTTCTTTTTGACGTCATCCACGGTGGTTTCGCGCACGCGCGTTTTCGCGTCGTTCACGATCTTCAGAAAGCGAGGAGGATGTTGCGGGGCCATGAGATTCTCCTTTTGACTGTTCGGCGGCGATGGAAATTGTATCAAGTGCTAGTGAACCACAAAGGACACGAAGTTGCACGAAGGACTTATCGAGGGGATTACCGTCTTCTTCATGGTTGTCATTTCTCATTTAGCATGAAGCGGATGACGAAGACGGGGGTGAGACGCAAGATCGGATTGGCGCGAGTGCTATCGAAACTCGGCTACTGCTCGCGCTCGCAGGCAGCCGAATTGGTGCGCGCCGGACGCGTGAGCGTGAATGGGAAGATCAATCGCGATCCAGAAAGGCCGGTCCTCGAAAAACAAGATCAGGTTGCAGTTGATAGCGAAGTGATTCAGGAACGGGGAAAGATCTATCTCATGATGAACAAGCCTCGCGGCGTGGTAACTACCGCCGCCGACGAGAAGGGGCGACCAACTGTGTACACAGTGCTGAACAAGGGTCTATTAAACCAGGGTCAGATAGCCAAGAAGGCCGAGCCGGGAAGCGATCTGGCGTGGGTTGCGCCGGTTGGCCGCCTGGACCAGGCGAGCGAAGGATTGCTGTTGATGACGAACGACTCTGAGTGGGGCGCCCGCATCACCGCGCCAGAAACGCATTTGGAAAAGACCTATCATGTGCAGATCGGAACAGTCGCGGATGAGAAATTGGTACAGGTGCTGATGAGTGGAGTGACGACAAAAGCGGGAGAAGTACTGAGCGCCAAACGTGTTCGCGACCTGAGGGCGGGGCAGAAAAACTGCTGGCTCGAAATTGTCCTAGACGAAGGCAAGAATCGCCAAATCCGGCGCATGATGGAGGCGCTGGGGGTCGAAGTCTTGCGATTGGTGCGAGTGGCGATTGGACCTCTGCAATTGGGGGATCTGGCGAAGGGCGCACACCGTGCCCTGACTGCCGATGAAAAACGGAGGCTCGATGTAGTTATGCGTGGCGAGACGAGATGAAAGATGAGATGAACAAAATAATTTTTCTTCCCGCAGTGGAGATGGCCCAATGCATCCAGACGAAAAGCATCTCGCCGGTGGAACTTGTCGAGGCTCATCTAGAGCAGATTGAAAAACTTAATCCCAGGCTAAACGCATTTGTGCATCTCGATGCGCAGCGCGCGCGCCGAGCTGCGAGGGAGGCGGAGACCGCCGTCCTGCAAGGAAAGACGCTCGCCCCATTGCACGGTGTTCCTGTCAGCATCAAGAGTTCTCTCGAAGTCGCCCACCTGCGTTGCGAGTCCGGCACTCGCTTGCGGGCGGGAAAGGTTGCGACCAAAGATGCTCCGTTGGTGGCGCGTTTGCGGGCTGCGGGTGCGATCGTGCTGGGCGTGACCAACACCCCCGAACTTCTGATGGCTTGGGAAACCGATAATCTGCTCTACGGCCGAACCAACAATCCCTGGGATTTGGATCGAACTGCCGGCGGATCCAGTGGAGGAGAAGCAGCGGCGATCGCGGCAGGAATGTCCGCGGGCGGCGTGGGCAGCGACGGCGGTGGTTCGATTCGCGTCCCCGCCCACTTCAGCGGCATCTGCGGCCTGAAGCCGACGTCAGGCCGAATACCGGCGACTGGACACTTTCCTGTATCCGCGGGACCGTTTGCATCGATCGGTGTGGTGGGGCCGATGGCCCGTACCGTTGCTGATCTGAAAGTTCTATTCGAAGTGATGCAAGGACCAGATGTGGGCGATACTTGCGCCGCGCCGGTTCCACTACGCTGGCCGAGTGAAGGAGAAACCAGAAACCTCACGATTGGTTACTTCGAGGACGATGGCCGTACGCCAGTCACGGCAGAGACGCGCGCCGCCGTTCGCATCGCCGCGGAAGCCTTGCGGAGCGCCGGATTTCAGGTTAAACGATTTCGTCCCGAAGGTCTGGAAGAAGCGCGACAGCTTTGGCTGACGTATTTCGTGGTGGCAGGGGGAATGCTTTTGCGGCCGATGTTTGAGGGAAGGGAATCCGACCTAAGCCCGACGCTGAAGGATTTTCTGCAACAGTCATCTACAGAACCAGCGCTCACAGCTAATACCTTGCTTGATGCCTGGATCAATCGCGATTTGCTTCGCGCTCGGTTTTTTGCGCAGATGCAACGGTATCCAATTCTCTTGTGTCCAGCGGCAGCGATTCCCGCATTTCGGCACCGCGAGCGCAGCTGGCAAGTTGAGGGCAAAACCGTCCAATATCTAGACGCGTGGAGTTACACGGAGTTCTTCAATCTGTTAGGCAATCCGGCGGGGGTGGTCCCCGTAGGTCGCTCCTCCGAAGGTTCGCCCATCGGAGTGCAGATCGTCGGCAGGCCGTGGGAAGAAGAGCAAGTCCTGGCCGTCGCGGCCGCGCTCGAAAGAGAGTGCGGCGCCTGGAAGATCCCGCAAAATATGTAGAGGCTTCAACGGTGCAGTAATATGTTTAGACTATTTCCGCAATGCTCGATGTGTAAGTAACTTGATCCGCATGAGATTTCAGTCACTGTGGGACTCATCCTTAGTTTCTGACTTCTAGTTTCTGGCGTCGTCCAATGCGAGATAACTCATCCTCTTATGGATTTGCGGGCCGGGCTTTGCCCTGGCTGCTGACTTTTCTCGTTATCTCGGCGGTTTACCTCTACACGCTTCCGCAGGCGAATGTCTTCTATGCAGGGATCGTTCTACTGCACGCTTTAACCGGAGTGCTCACCGCGATTCTGTTGGTTCCGGCCATTTTTCGCTTCCTTAGGAATGGAAGCTTTCTTGCGCGCACGGGTTGGACGCTCGTGGCCGCGGGCGCCGTCCTTGGACTCATTCTTATCAAGATCGGCACTCCGCGGTCGGAATGGAGATGGCTTTATCTTCACATTCTCGTGTCGCTGATCGGTGTAGTTTTTTTGATCTCCGAGAAGCTGGGGCAAAAGCGAGAACATCTACCTTCGAACACGGCCGCGTGGCTCTTGCGCACTGCAATCTGTTTGGTGATGCTAGCCGGCATTAGCTATGGAGCGCGCTATATTCGCGAGAGTTGGCAGACGCGCTCGCGAATTCAGAATCCCGCCATGCCGCCCGACAATATGAACGGCGAAGGCGACGGTCCGGAGGGATCTTTTTTCCCCAGCTCCGCGCAGGTGTACGGCAAGCGAAAAATTCCCAGCAAGTTCTTCATGGAATCTGATTCCTGCAAGCGCTGCCATGAAGATATCTACAACCAGTGGTTCAGTTCAGCGCACCATTTTTCTTCATTCAACAATCAGTGGTACCGCAAGTCGATCGAATACATGCAGGACACGGTTGGTACCAAGCCCTCGAAGTGGTGCGGCGGCTGCCACGATCCAGCTGTGCTATACAGTGGCCTGATGGATACACCGATCAAGCAGATTGTGCACCGGCCCGAATCGCAGGCCGGGCTTGGCTGCATGATGTGCCACTCCATTGCAAATGTGAAAAGCACGATGGGTCAGGGAGACTTTTATCTGGAGTATCCAAAGCTGCACGAGCTCGCGGCCACGCAGAATCCGGTGGCGCGCGCGTTGCATGATTTTTTAATTCGGCTAAATCCGGAGCCCCATCGGCGCGTCTTCTTGAAACCGTTCATGAAGACGCAAACCGCCGAGTTCTGTTCTTCCTGTCACAAGGTTCATCTTGATGTGCCGGTGAACCATTACCGCTGGTTTCGCGGATTCAACGAGTACGACAACTGGCAGGCGAGTGGTGTGTCAGGGCAGGGCGCGCGATCGTTTTATTATCCGCCGAAGCCGCAGCAGTGCGCCGATTGTCACATGCCGGCGGAGTCGTCGCACGACGCCGGTAACGTCAATGGCTTTGTACACTCCCATCGTTTTCCCGGAGCGAACACAGCGGTCCCAACGGCCAACGGGGACGAGGCGCAGCTGAAACTTACCGAGGGCTTTCTAAAAAGCGGCGCCCTTACCGTAGATATTTTTGCTTTGTCTCCTGCGTCTGCGCCGCTGAAGTCAGGGCCGAGTACGAAAACAGATTTAGCTACCACGTTTGCAGTCGGCGAAGAGGCTGAAACTAAAATTACTCCCGGCGCGGAAGGGGAAGTGGCGCCTGTCACTGCTCCGTTGAATCGGGTGCAACCCGCGCTGCGCCGGGGCGACACCGTTCGCGTGGATGTCGTCGTGCGCACGAAGAAGGTTGGGCATTTTTTTCCGGGCGGTACAGTCGACGCATATGACACTTGGCTTGAGTTGAAAGCGATTGACGATAAAGGCCAGACGATTTTCTGGAGTGGCATGGTCGAGGGCGGGGGCAAAGGTCCGGTGGAGAAGGGCGCGCACTTCTATCGCTCATTGCAGATTGACGCGCACGGGAATCCGATCAACAAGCGCAATGCCTGGGCGACGCGAGCCGTTGTCTATGTGCGGTTGATACCGCCGGGGGCGGCCGATACGGTGCATTACCGCATCTCGATTCCTGAAAATGCGAGCAACAAAATTACGCTGCACCTTCGGCTCTGCTACCGGAAATTCTCATGGTGGGGGACGCAGTTTTCTTTCGTGGGCGAGCCGGATGAGAAGGCAGGCCGCGAGGTCACACCCGAGTACGACGACCGTCCTTTCATTTTCACGAAGTCGATCAAGGGGGTGTCGGCCAAGGAAGAACAGATTCCAGATGTGCCAATTGTGACGGTTGCCGAGGATGAGGTCACGCTTCCGGTAGTGGGGCACAGTGCGGCTGCAGCGCAGGTAAGAACGACCACGCGCAAAGATGAGTGGCAACGCTGGAACGACTACGGCATTGGGCTATTTCTGCAAGGTGACCTGAAGGCGGCAGCGGCTGCGTTTCAGAAAGTGACAGAGGCAGATCCTACTAATCCAGATGGCTGGGTAAACATGGGCCGCTGCGCGGTGCAGGAAGGCGATATGGAGCGGGCTCGAACTGTCCTCGAAAAAGCTTTGGCATTGTCTCCGAGTTTGGCTCGGACCAATTATTTTTACGCTCGTGTACTGCGCTCAGATGGAAACTATGAGGGCGCGGCGGCGCGTTTGCGGATCGTTCTGGCACAATATCCGCGTGACCGCGTCGCGCTCAACGACTTGGGCCGCATCTTGTTTATGCAGCGCAAATATTCTGAAGCGGTGAAGATTTTGCAATCTGTTTTGGCGATTGATCCCGAAGACCTGCAGGCGCACTACAATTTGATGCTGTGTTACAGCGGCCTGGGGAACGAAAAGCTGGCGAAAGAACACGAGGCGCGCTACGTGCGATTTAAGGCGGATGAATCCTCGCAGTCGGTTACGGGGCCTTATCGGCAGAAGCATCCGGAAGATAACAATGAGCGGCAGGCGATTCACGAACATGTATCGGTGCCGCTGCCGCTGCTGCATCCGAAACGCATAGGCGAGGGTGCCTCGACTGTGCTTGCCGGGGGCTCAAGATAGTAGTGAAGGCCGCAAAAGTGCATTTCACCACAGAGTCACAGAGTCAGACAGGAAAGGCGCAGCGTTGCCGTTCTGGGCTCCTCTGTGTCTTCGTGTCTCTGGGTTGGATTTTGTTTTTGGCGATCCCCGCACACGCGCAACAAACTTTCCGCGACGTTACCGCGCAAGCCGGGATCCATTTCACGCACAACAATGGCGCCTTCGGAAAGAAGTGGCTGCCTGAAACCATGGGGCCAGGCTGCGCGTTTATTGATTACGACAATGACGGGTACCCTGACATTCTGCTGGTGAATGGCGAGGACTGGCCCGGGCACCCTCACGCGGGAGCCACGACCCCAAAGCTATACCATAACAATCGCAATGGAACTTTTACCGACGTGACCCGGCAGGCAGGGTTGGCAATACCGATGTTCGGTATGGGAGCGGCGATCGGTGATTACGACAATGACGGTTTCGATGACATATTCATCACTGCGTTGGGACAGAGCCATCTTTTTCACAACAACGGCAACGGCACATTTACCGAAGTCACCAAAATCGCTGGAATGTTGGGGCCGAATGAGTTTTCCACCAGCGCTGCGTGGGTCGATTATGATCGCGACGGCAAACTGGACCTTGTCGTCGCGAACTACGTGCGCTGGAGCGAGCAGAGTGATCTTTACTGCACGCTGGATGGCGCGCACAAGTCTTATTGCACGCCCGAATCCTATAAAGGAACGTCGGTACGTTTGTGGCATAACCTGGGCGGCGGGAAGTTTGAAGATGCCACGCAGAAGGCCGGCCTTGGCGATCCTACTTCGAAAAGTCTCGGCGTCGCGATTCTCGATTACAACGCGGATGGCTGGCCTGACATTTTGATTGCCAACGACACTCAGCCTAATAAACTTTATTTGAATAAGAAAGACGGTACCTTCGAAGAGCGAGGGGTTCCCTCAGGCATAGCTTTCAGTGAAGATGGTGTGGCGCGTGCGGGCATGGGCGCTGACGCAGCCGACTACGACCGCAGTGGCCACGCCAGCGTGATTATCAGCAACTTTGCCAATCAAATGGTCTCGCTCTATCACAATGAAGGAAACGGGCTGTTCGTGGACGAAGCTCCCCAATCGGAACTTGGGCGCGCGACGCTAGTGACGCTGGGATTTGGCTGTTTCTTCTTCGATTACGACAACGACGGATGGCCCGATATTTTTGTCGCCGACGGGCATATCGAAGATCAGATCGAGCGCGTGCAGAAGCGCGTGAGTTATGCCGAGCCCTCGCACCTTTTTCGCAACCTTGGCGGCGGCAAGTTCCAGGAAGTGACGGCGCAGATGGGGCGGGCGTTTGCTGCGCCGAGAGTCGCACGGGGCGCGGCGTACGCCGATATCGATAATGACGGCTTTCTTGATGTTCTAGTCACTACTAATTCTGGCCCCGCCTTTCTGTTTCATAACGAGGGTGGGACGAACAACAGCTTCCGTGTGAAGTTGGTTGGAACAAAGTCTAACCGCGATGGCATTGGCACGGTTGTGCGCGTGACCTCGGGAAGCGATAAACAGTGGAAGATGCTGCGCTCGGGTTCGAGTTATCTTTCGCAGAGCGAGTTAGTGCTAACGTTCGGCCTGGGTGCGCAGACTAAAGCGGACAGCGTTGAAATTCAATGGCCCAGCGGGCAGGTGGATAGGCTATCAAACATCGCCACAGGACAGACGGTCACGATCCAAGAAGAGAAGGGCGTGATTGCGAATCGCGTGTACCGCAGCGCTGCAAAATAGGACCCGACCACCAAGGACACGAAGTAACACAAAGGAAAGCCAATAGGGATCTTCGGCGTTTTGTGTCCCAGCGTGTCCTTTGTGGTTAAATCAGTGATCGAATGACCTCTCGTATTTCAGTTGCTTTTGCTGGCGTGCTGCTCGCCGCATTTGGTTTTTTTGCCACCGCGCCGCAGACTCCACTGAAGGCGAATCCCGTCGAAGCCGCGCGGATGAACAATCTGGGCGCGGCCTACATGAACCAGCAACTGTTCGAGAAGGGACTCAAATCCTTTCGCCAAGCGGCGGAGCTTGATCCGAAGCTGACGATGGCGCGCTTGAACGAAGGCATCGCGCTTTTGAATCTGCAGAAAATCGATGAGGCCAAAGCTGCACTCGAAGATTCGATCAAGCAGGATGCAAAGATTCCTAACGCATGGTACAACCTTGGGCTGTTGGCAAAAAATACTGGCGATGCGCAGGCGGCGATTGATGCGTTTAAGCATGTAATTGAAATCGATGCGAACGATGCTGACACATGGTATTTTCTTGGGGCATCGTACGTGCAGGCCAGGCAGTTTCCGCAGGCGATTGAAGCTTTCCAGCACGCGTTGCAACTCAACCCACTGCATGCCTCCGCCGAGTTTGGATTGTCGCGCGCTTACCAACAATCGACTGATCTCGATCATGCGCGCGAGCATCTGAAGAAATTCCAATACATTACGCAAAATAAACTCGGCGCGCCTGTGAGCCTGGCGTATGGCGAACAAGGGAAGTATTCGCGGGCGGTGGAGTCGCCGTCGGCGGTGCTGAAAGCGCCCGCGCAGATTAAGGTGCAGTTTGTGGATGTGACGGCGCGGACGGGACTGGTCCCGAGCAGTGCGCCATCAAGGCGCGATGGCTTGAGATCCTTCTTCGCCCCAGGCGCTTGCTTCTTCGACTACGACAGCGATGGCCGTCCCGACATCTTTCTGGCCGACAATGGCGGAGGAGGGGGCATTTCGCTTTACCACAATCTCGGCGGCAGGTTCGAAGATGTGACGGTGAAGGCGGGCCTTGACCCGAGCCTCCACGGCGTTGGATGCGCCGCTGGGGATTACGACAATGACGGTTTCACAGACTTTGCGGTCAGCCTTGACGGTCGTGTGCTCCTGCTGCATAACGAGAAGAACGGTATGTTCAAGGATGTAACGGCAATGGCTGGTGTAAAGAGTGAATCTAGAGACATGAGTCTCACGTTCATCGATTACGACCACGACGGGGATATCGATTTGTTCCTGACCGGCAACGCCGATAAGCCTTTCGCTGTCTCGCGAAATCTGGTCGGGGCGAACGTGATGTGGCGTAACAACGGCAACGGCACGTTCACAGACGTCACCGAATCCCTGGGACTCCAGGGTAGGACGCCCAACCTTTCGGCTATCGGTACCGATTACAACAATGATCGTGCCGTCGACATCACCACTACTGGAATGGGTGACGGCTCCGGTAACGCGAAGCCCGAAGGCTACACGGGGACACTCATTTACGAAAATCCGCGCGAGGGCAGATTTGTCAGACGCGCCCTTTGGTCATCCTCGTTACCCATTTGGCCTGCCGCTCTAGCTTCCGGGACATCTTTTCGTTTCCCAGAAACGGCGGGAGTAACCGCGCTGGATTTCGACCACGATGGGTGGATGGACCTGGCCTTCACGCACCTGGCTACGCCCGGAATCACACTCTGGCGAAACAATCATGGTAAGAGTTTCGATCGGGTAGAACTGCCCGAGACCAACTGGGTCCGCGCCTACGGTGTCGCCGCCTTCGACTACGACAACGACGGCTGGGTCGATCTGGTCGCCGTCGGCGAAACGAAAGAAGGCAAAAGCGAGGTGCGCCTGTTCCGCAATCTCGGCGCTGATGGTTTCAAAGACGTCACTGCCGACGTTGGTCTCGATAAGATTCAACTCAAAGAGCCACGCGCCATCATTACTGGCGATTACGATGGCGACGGCGCGACTGATTTGCTCATCACACAGAATCATGGGCCTGCCGTGTTGCTGCGCAATGAAGGTGGCAATCAGAATCACTGGCTGCGGCTCTCGCTCAGGGGGCTGGCCGACAACAAAAGCGCCATCGGAACCAAGGTGGAAGTGTTCGCTGGAGGCAATCGCCAGAAATTTGAAATTGCCGGGTCGAACGGATATCTGGGACAGAACTCCACCGACATCGTGGTCGGGCTTGGCGATGCGAAAGAGGCTGACATTGTGCGCATGCTGTGGCCCACTGGCGTGCTTCAAGATGAAATCAATGTTGCCGGCGATAAGCAGCAGAATTTTATGGAGATTGATCGGCGCGGAAGTTCCTGTCCTACTTTATTTGTGTGGAACGGCGAGCGTTATGAATTTGTCGCGGACATGCTGGGTGCAGGAGTGGTAGGGCACTGGATTGGGCCCGGGCAACGCGATGTTCCGCGGCCGGTCGAGTACATCAAGATCGACCGCAACGCCATTCGAGAGAAAGATGGCAAGCTCAGTTTCCGCTTCATGGAACCGCTGGAGGAAGCAGTTTACCTTGACCAGGCGCGAGTTCTGGCAGTCGATCACCCGGCGGATCTGGATGTTTATCCGAATGAATATTTTGCCTCTAACCCGCCGTATCCTGAGTTCAAGGTAGTGGTGAGCCGCGACGCGCGTCCACCGGCGGGCGCGTGGGATGAGCATGGCCACAATGTATTGCCGGATCTGCTAGCGCATCGCTACTTCGGCGACTTTGCGCTTACTCAATTTCAAGGCTTCGCCAAATCGCACAGCTTGGTGCTCGATTTGGGCGAAGCGTATCGCGGCGGGCCGCTGTGGCTGCTGTTGCATGGTGAAGTTGAATATTTTTCGGCGAACAGCATGTATGCGGCGTCGCAGGCGGGCGTGCAGGCAGTCTCGCCCTATGTCGAGGCGCTGTCCGAAAACGGCAAATGGGTTCGCGTAATTGACGATA